>JBJXFT010000159.1:0-2949 GCA_046155725.1 Saprospiraceae bacterium | reverse complement strand
GACAAGGCCGCCCGCGCCATTCCCAGTAGTTGCGGCGGAAAATCTGGTCAGACCAATACGTCCACCCATCCTCGCAAAAACGGTCGAACACCATCGTGTGCAAAGGCTGCATCGGGAGGTATTCCTCAATGTGGTTTGGGTTGAACGAGATGTTCTGAAAAAGAGGGAGCGTTGGCCGGTCCATTTTTATTGGTCATTAAATCAGTTGGGGGTGTCTCATAAGTTGGTTTTTATCGGTAGCACGGCCTTTAGGCCGTCGGGACAAGGGGTGATTACGCCCCTATTACATCATACTGCGCCGTAAACGGCGCAGTTCCCGACGGCCTAAAGGCCGTGCTACCACTTACGAGACACCCTCAAGCCATTACCCCACCGTCACCACCCAAAAATCTTTGGGTTGCAAATACCGCTCGGCCAAGCCTTGCAGCGCTTCGGGCGTGATGCTCCGCACCGTTTGCACCAAAGCCTCAAATTTTTCGGGCGATTGGCTTTCCACAATTTCGTTGCGCACCAGGTCAGAACTGTTGATGGGCCCGTCCAGCCCGTTGAGCAGCATTCCGAGGATATAGTTGCGCACCATGCTCATCTCCTCTTCCGGCACAGGTCTTTCGCGGAGTTTTTTCATCTCGCTGAAAATAGCGCGCAAAGCGGCAGCCGATTTTTCGGGGCTTACTTCGGTGGCAATGTAAAAGCAGCCATCCTGCAAGTATGCGTCCACGGTAGAGTAAATGTTGTAAGTAAGCCCCTTTTTCTCGCGGATATTGGTCATGAGGCGCGAGCCAAAGTAGCCGCCCAGCACCGTGTTCAGCACCATCAGCCCATTAAAGTCAGGGTGATTGCGGTCGAAAAGTTTGCGCCCGATCTTGATGGCCGTCTGGAGCGAGCCGGGCAGGGGAAGAGAGATGTGAGAGGGTGAGAGATGTGAGAGGGCGAGAGGGCGAGAGGGCGAGAGGGATGGACTGTCCACCGTGTGTGGTGTGCCACCGAAATGTTGGTTGAGGAGTTTCAAAACCGCGTCGTCAATGCGCCCACTGGCAAAAAGGAGGCAGTTCGAGGGCGTGTACCAAGTGTCAAAAAAGTGCTGGAGATCGGTGCGCTGGATGGCCAAGTAGTCTTCGGGCATAGAGTTGTAGCCATAAGGATGGTGCTCCCCGAAAATGAGTTCGGTCACTTTTCGATAGGCCACGGTTTCCCCTTTTTCAAGTTCCACCTGTAGTTCCTGAATGCTGGTGCGCCGGAAATTTTCCAGCTCGTCCTCCGGGAACGAAGGCGATTGGAGCATTTCGGCAAAAGTGGGAATCACCTCGTGGGCATATTTTTTTACGGAAAAAAGGACAAAACTCGAGGTGTCCAAATTGGTGGGAACGCTCAGCGAAGCCCCATAATAATCAAGGTGTTCGGCAATTTCTGCACCTGTTTTTTGCAAAGTCCCTTCCCGCAAAAGCCGCGAAGTGGCTCGTGCCGCCAGCCGTTTTTCCTCTTCTGGCCTGCCAGCGCGGAACACGGCCTCCAATTTCACGATCTCTTGGCCCGGGTAGTCGAGCACATACACCTGGATGCCATTGTCCAGCCGCAGCACCTCGGGGCGTGGAAGCATGAGGTGGCGCACTTCGTGAATGGCTGGGGCAGATTTTCGGTTGAGCATTTTTAGGTTGGAGTGTTTGAAGGTTTCTGGTTGGAAGAGCTTTGGTTGGAGGGTTTGCTAAACCGCAGACGAGAACGAGCAAAGATAGAACCTCCTTTGTTTTTCCACAAAATGTTAGTTGTTTGAAAGCAAAGGCGACGTTTCAACGATTTACTTTTGCACCGCCCAATTTTTTACCTTCGACGCCCCAAACCAGAAACCTTCCAACCTCCAAACCATCAAACCACCTACTGCATGAAATTCAGCGTCTCCTCTTCCGAACTCCTCAAGCAAGTCCAAATAGCCAGTGGCGCCATTGGCTCCAACCCCGTGCTGCCCATCTTGGAAGATTTCCTGTTCAAAATCGAAGACAAAAAACTCACCATCGCCGCCACCGACTTGGAAACGAGCATCACCACCACCATCGAGGTGCTGGCCGACGACAACTTTTCGGTGGCCGTGCCGGCCAAAATCCTGCTCGACACGCTCAAAGCCCTGCCCCCACAACCCATCACGTTCAGCGTGAACGCCGAAAACTGGAACATCGAAATCACCTCCTCCTACGGAAAATACAAACTCGCGGGCGAAAACGGCGAGGATTTCCCAAACATCCCCGAGCCCGACGGTGTGGACACGGTGAAAATCAACAGCCAATACTTGCTCGACGCCATCAACAATACGGTGTTCGCTACCTCCGGCGACGAACTCCGCCCAGCCATGACGGGGGTGTATTTCCAAATCGAGAACGACAAACTCACCTGCGTGGCTACCGACGCGCACAAGCTCGTGAAGTACAGCACCCATCACCTCGCGGGCGAAGTCAGCACCACCTTCATAATTCCAAAAAAGGCCCTCAACCTGCTCAAAAACGCCCTTCCGCCCAACGACGGAGTCGCCGTTTCTTTCAACAAGGCCAACGCTTTCTTTGCCTTCGGCGGCATGAAACTCGTGTGCCGCCTCATTGATGCGCGCTACCCGGACTACAACGCCGTCATCCCGGTTGACAACCCCAACCAGATGACCGCCAACCGCAGCGACTTCCAAAATTCGCTCAAGCGCATCGCCATCTACGCAAACAAAACCACCAACCAGGTGGTGTTCGAGCTCACCGACAAAAGCCTCACCGTGAGCGCGCAAGACCTCGATTTTTCCAACGAGGCCACCGAACAAATCGCCTGCGCCTACGACGGTGCGCCCATGAAAATCGCGTTCAACGCCCGCTTCCTCGCCGAAATGCTCGGTGTGCTCGATTCCGAAGAAGTGAAGATGGAATTCAGCACGCCCAGCCGTGCCGGCATCCTCACGCCCGTGGAAGAAAACAGTGC
>JBJXFT010000157.1:0-35075 GCA_046155725.1 Saprospiraceae bacterium | reverse complement strand
CTACCGACACGAGCAAGAGCTTGTTGGCCCCAGATGGATTCACATTCGGAATGGTCAGGGTGGCCGAACCGGTATTCGTGGCAGATGCGAATCCGACGTACACGACCTGTGCAGCAGAAGTACTTGCTAAGAAAAGCACGAGTGCCAAACCGAGCATGGCTTGCAGGAGATTTTGGAAAAACTGTTTCATTGTCAATACTTTTTTCATGAAATAAAAGCAAAAGAGAAAAGCGAAATGGGCATAAAACTGGCTGGCCGACGCTGGGCCGGCTCACCGGAAACCCGGAGTTGGAATCAGAAAATCAACTTGGATTACGGGAAACAACAGCACGGTGCGAAACCTGTGATCCTGTGTCGGAGACTGAAATTGGAGATGTTTGTGGAAAAAAATGAGTCATGAGTACGGAATTAAAAATGCGGGAAGAATGAGGCCTTTTCTCAGCCATTTTGGCCGGAGAAGCGATTATTATTGAATTGTTGATTCGGCTGAAAAACACCGGGCGACTACGAGTCAACCGGTGTTTTTTTTTTAAAACCAAGTTTTCGTTTTTCGAGATTTCCGACGGTGGAGGGGCGAGATTCTTTAACCCCGCCCCATATCCGTCGTACTGTATTCTACATGAAAGTCTTATCTAGTGTAAGTTGAAAGTCAAAAGCCAATCCTTGGCGGTATCTTCCACTTGATATAGCCCCGGGTGTACCCAATGGGAAGGCAAGCCCAAATGCCTGATTGTGTGTCGGGGCATTTGGAATGGCTCATCTACCCAAAACCACAGGGAATCGAAGCGGCTTCTCGCATCCTCGCGCACCACCTCTGATTTTGAGAAGCGGAACACCAGCAGCCCACGCTCGAAGGAAATCCAAGCGGGCGCGTGCGGGCACCGCAACTGCAGGTGGCGCGGAAGCCGGTTCATGATCATGCATACCCCAGAACCGACACAATTCTGGCTCGGTGCGCCGAACACCACTTCCATTTTTATTTCGTGCGTTTGCGCAAGCGATATCGGCAGGCTTGGCGCAACCCTTTTTTGTTGCTGCAACATGGGTGTGGAATATTGTGGATGCTGGCTTTACACCATGGTGGTATCTACAATAATCTCATTGTTGTTGGAGCAGGCCAAGGCAGTGGTAAACAAACTTTTCATGAGCAAAGGCAGATTGATTATGATTAAATTTCTGCCTCAAAAGTCTGGGGGCCAAGCAAGGAGGGGGCTAACAGAAAGCGGCTCGGCGTTACACGGAACAGGAAAGGAGCGGGAAGGTATTTTTGGATTAAAGTTTTGGTTTTCAAAGATTTACAGCCCTTCAAAAATTTTGCTGCTGTTACTTTTCGCCCGCAAAACACTTCAGGAAAAACAGTGCGAAAAGGCGGCGGGCAAGCTATTGCAGCCACAGCGCCATAAACGGCAGAGCCGCCCCGTGACCCGGGGCGGCTCTGCAAAAAGCGATGAATAAGAGATTAGAAAAAGGGAATAAAAACAGCGATGTCTGATGCTTCACACCTGTGTGGTGTCAACGATACCTGTGCCGGTGACATAGCCGAAACAAGCCACAGCACTTTTCATGCGGGAATCCATAGGCGAGAACGATTATTAAAAATTAAAAAAAAAGAACAGGCTCAAAGGTGCTGTGCCACAGGCTCGTTACAGGCAACGGAACTTCAAGATTTGTTACTTGGATTTTCTGGGCAAAATAAAAAAATAACCGCGCAAACAATTGACTGCAAACGGTTACGAAAGGCTTGTTTGATAAAATACGTTACACGGCCAGCGCAACTTTTTTGGCCGCGCTGAGCGAATCTATGGCTATTTCCCAGAGCATTTCGTAAGGGATCACCTCTATCTCGTGGGTCTGGTTGGCTACTTGCAAGGGCGTTGCTTTCAACTTTTGCAGATAGCGCTCTGCCTTGGCAACGCTCTGCACAGGGTCGAAGCCGCTCGTGGGGATGTGCAGCAGCATTTTCAAAAAAAAGTAACTGCGCTGCGCATTGTCGCCCCGCAAGTGGCGGTAGCAGTATTGCTCTATGGCCTCCACATCGTCGAGCATCTGAGAAAACCGGTGTTCTTGGAGCATGAGGAGCATTTTGACCACGATGATGGCGATGTTGATCCCGCTTTTGTCTTTGGAGAATATGGGGGTGTCGTTGATAAACTTTGCGAGCTTGAATTTTGCCGCCCCCGTTTTGGTCGGGGCCTTGCCAGCCAAAATGAGGTACTGGACAAAAGCCTCATAGATGCGCCAAATCTCTTTCACGTTTTCGGGCAAGAACTCGAAGCGGGCGTGCTGGAGCGTTTCGTACAAAATGGCCGAAGCCCGGCCAAACTCCCCCGTGTGCAGAGACAGTTGGAGGTACAGTTCCCGGTATTTGAACCAGTTGAAAGTCCCTTCCTGCATAATCTTGAGGCAATAGCCCGCCGATACCTGCCCTTCCTCGAACTGCCGCAGCTGGATGTTGCAGATGAGGCTCTGATAATAGAAAATCTGCAACGGCACGCGCGGCTCATAGTCGCGGCTTTTGAAAAAACGGATGGCCTCGTTGCACGCAAGCAATGCTTGGGCGTGGTCGTTGGCTGCCGTGTGCCGCATCAGGCCGATCATGTAGCCGTACATCTGAAGTTTGTAGGTCGCGTGCTGCTCCATCTGGGGGTGTATTTGCTCCCAGTATTCGGTGGCGAGGTGGCTCACATCTGTTTGGGCCGAGCGGTTGTTGACGTAGCGCACGATGAGGGTAGTGTAGAGCACCTCTGCTTGGTTCTCGGCATCATAAGTCTTCCGGTGCCGCTCGAACACCTCCTGCGCCGCCCTGAACTTGTGGTCGTTGCTTTCGCGGAGGCCGTACTGTGTGCGCAGGTAGGAAACGATATCCATGGCCAGCAACGTGAAATCAAATTTTTCTGCCTGCCGGAGCAAGCGGGTGGCTACCGAGAGCGCGGCAGCATTGGCGTTTTGCCCCGTCAGGATGCGCACTACGGCCCACTGCCGATGGCACTCGTAATATGCCTTTTGATAGTCGGAGTAAGATTTTTGGTTGCCGTCTATTTCGAGCACCGCATCCAGCAGGCGCTCTCGGAGGTCTGACTTTAGTTTGCGGTACTTCGAGCCTTCATAGCCCTCGTCGTAGAGCGCCTTGGCCGCCGCCTCGTCGGTGGAGAAACGGCCTTTGGCGATGCCTTCCCACAAAGCCAGCAACTTTGATTTGGAGTCCGCCCCCTTAAAGGGGTGGATGCCGTGCTGTTGAAGCAACAGGATGATTTCTTTTAGGTCTTGCATAAGCGTGCGGTTGCTTTAGCACCTCCCTTTGCCGTGGCAAAAGGTGCTAAAATGATGAGCAGAAAATGCAAGGAAATCGAACGCGTTAGGAGTAGTTCATAAATGCCTTACTTAAGGTTGCCAAAATGTGGTTGGCAAAACGAGAACCCTGCATGAGACTACGAAAAGTTGCGGATTAAAAAAAGAGATTGTTCTTACTTGACTGTGCGGGCAAAGATAAAACCGACTTTCTCGAAATACCAACCCAAAGCCAGGCAAACCACACTACTGGACATTTTTGTTTCACGCAACGGCACGACGGCACAACGACACGAAACTCAACGCTTTCAAATCATATTCGTCGTGGCGTTGTGCCGTCGTGTGAAAAATGTTCAGTAGTCTGCAGGCAAACACATTTTAAAATAATTGGGAACCTCGCCGGAAGGGCTATAGCCGAATGATTCGATTTTTGAAGATTAAGTCCGATTGATTGGATCCCGAGAAGTTCAGGACGCGAGAGTGCAACGGCAGACCGCATTCCGCGCAGCCTCTAAACCTTTTGCCCAGCATCGGGCTTGCCGCCCACCAGCTCGTCCACCGACACGACTTTGCGGTGTTCCGTGTGTTTGAAATGCTTGTTCGGGTCGCGCATTTTGAAAAGCCCGGCGAACTGCCGCAGCACGAATTTTGGCACTTGCCACACCGCCCGCCACACTTCGGGCGGCGCAGCGTCCAAGCGCAAGACCCACAAAATGTTCAGTGCGAAAAGGGCGATGGCCGCCAACAGCACGGCGCACCAAACAGGCGAGATGAAAAAAGCAAGAACGGCCAAAGCCCCGGCCAAGCCCAATTGGATAAACATCGGCAGCGCGAGCGTGACAAAGCCAAAATACAATTGGTTGAAGTTCCAGCCCAGCAGCCCGCGCCGAAAGATGCCCACGGCGTTTGGCGCGTTTTGGAAATAAGAAAAAAGCCACCGGCTGCGCTGTGTTTCCACCGCTTCGCCGGTCTCCACCTTCTCGTCGTACACGATGGCTTGGCGGGCGTATGCGATGCGCTCGCCGCGCCGGAGGAGGAAGTTTTGGAGGATTTTGTCTTCCTGCAACATCTTCTTCCAATGGTGTTTGCCCTGCTCTATTTCGGGGCTGGCGAGGTAGGCTTTGTAAAGCGCGGTCTCCGTGGCCATGCCCGACCCGCTGATGACCGCCGAGCCGCCCAACCGGAACGGCACCTCCCGCTCGATGTAGTTTTTGTAATGCTCGCCCATGCTGTCGAGCGCGGCGTAAGTGGTGTCAAGGTTTTTGGCCCTGCGCTGGCCTTGTATGCACTGGAAACCTGCGTTGGCGCAGCGGTTTATTTCTTCCAAAAACTGTGGGTGAGCGAGGTTGTCGGCATCAAAAACAGCCACGAAATGGTGTGGGCGGCGAAAGTTTTCGAGCGCATGGAGGAGGCTCTTGGCTTTGAGGCGAAGGGGCGGGGCAGGGCGGAGCGGCACAAAACGCGGGTCGGAAATGTCAAAATCAAAGTCCGGGCATTCGTCGGCCACAAGGTAGATGGTCAGGTTCGGGTGCGTTTGGCCAAGGAGCGATTCCACCAAAGGCTGGGCGATGGCGACATTGCGGTAGGCGGTGATGACGCAGGCGAAATGGTGATTGGTGATTGGTGATTGGTGATTGGAAAATTGGGGAGTTCGGAATTGGGAATTGGGAATTGAGGAATTGGTGGCCTTGCGCAATTGCGCGAGCAACACCGTGAGGAATGGGTACACGAGTTGGACAACGAGGAGGAAGCAAATGAAAGCAAACAAGAGTTTCATGGTGCATCGTGAACTTCCCGAAAGTTTTAAACTTTCGGGAAGTTGGTTGGTGACCCAAAATTTGAAAAAACACCTTTCAAAAACGCCTTCAAATTCCCCCATTCCCCTTTCAGGGCGTAGCGGAAAACATTTTTGGGCAAGGTCACAAAAATCAAAAAGACAAAGAACACGCCCAGCCGCCAGCCGCCAACATTGCGGCGCATGAACAAGATGCGGTTGCGCGCGAGGTAGTAGGTTTTCGTCGCCCCCATTTTGCCGAGCGTCAGGCTTTCCTTGTGCCAAACGCGGGCACGAGGTTCCACCCAGATTTCAAATCCTGCCCGGCGGATGCGCGCGCACCAGTCCAATTCTTCGTAGTACAGGAAAAATCCCTCCCACATCGGGCCGACTTGTTCCAGCACTTTTCGAGGCAGCATCATGGCCGCGCCGTGGGCGTAGGCGGTGGGGCGGGGTTCGGCGAATTGCCCCCTGTCCAGTTCGCGCTCGCCAAGAGTTCGGTTGCGGCCCGTGAGCGGGGAAACGGGGGTCATTCCAGCGTACTGAACTATAAACGATGAACTATGAACGCTTTGAACGATGAACGATGAACGATGAACGCTCGATTCGGTCTTCGGCCGCTCTTCCGGGAAATAGCAGATGAGTGGGCTGACGATGCCCGCGTTCGGGTGGCTTTCAAAAAACTGGAGCAGGGTTTCGATACAGCCCGGCTCCAATTCCGCGTCGTTGTTGACAAAAAAAAGGTGCTCGCCGCGCGCGCTGGGGAGCGCGAGGTTGTTGCCTCCGGCGAAGCCGAGGTTTTGCTCGCTTCGGATAAATTTCACTTCTGGGTACTGTGCCTGAAAAATGGGAGCGGGGTTTTGCCGGCTGGCATTGTCCACCACGATCACCTCCACATCTCGGCAGCCCTGCCGCCGGATGCTGTCGAGCAGGGCACAGGTCGCGGCGGTTTCGTTGTAGTTGACGGTGATGATGGAAACCATTAGACATCCTCTTTTTGCACCAGCGCACGGAAAGTTTGGAGTGCAATGGAGAGGTCGGCCCACACGGAATATTCTTTTTGAGAATAAGCGATGTCAAGGCCTATGCGCTCCTCGGTGGTCATGTCCGAATGTCCGCGCTTGGTGATTTGCCACAGGCCTGTGATGCCCGCCGGGGCGATAAACCGTGCGCTCCATTCGTCGCGGGTGAGGGTTTCGGCCTCGTAGAGCGGCAAGGGGCGGTTGCCGACGAGCGACATCTCGCCGCGCAGCACGTTGACTAATTGCGGCAATTCGTCAATGCTGTATTTTCGAATGAAACGCCCCACACGGGTGATGCGGGGGTCGCTGGCTATTTTGACAAATATGGGCTTGCCGTTCACCGCGCAATTTTGGTATTGGTTCAGGTGCTGCATTTCGTCCAATTGCTGGTCGGCTCCGGCATGCATAGATCTGAATTTGAGGAATTCAAAAACCTGATAGCACGAGCCTACCCGCTTTGATCTGTACACCACCGGGCCCCTTGTTTCGAGCCATATCGCGAGCATGACGGGTATCCAAATCCAAGCAGTGAAAACAAGGCCGAACGATGCGCCAATGATGTCAAAAATACGTTTTTCCAAAGGGATGCAGAATGCAAAGTGCTCTGGTTTCACGCGGTTTGAGGCTTCCAAAACCCTGGGCTTGTACTGGTTGAGGAATTCCAGCCGCTCCTCCACCATGGCCCAATCCACCGGAAAAGTGTAGCAGTCGTCCACGCCATTGGCCGCCAGCGCGGTTTTGTTGGCGGGTTTCCCTTTTTGGGTGAATGCGATAAGCGGTACGGAGCAGAGGTCGGGGTGGGCGGCCATTTGCTGTGCCAAACGGTAGTGGTCGCTCACGAGCCAGTCCAAATTGCACAAAACCGCGTAAGGCAGGTGATAAGTGGCCAGCTCGTCCACGCGCTCTTCCAGCCATCGGAAAGCGAGGAAACCGTTGTTCTCCACCACATAGCGGTAAGTGGGGCTTTCGTAAGGGAAGTTGCTGATGTGCGCTTCAAAGCTTTGGTCAAAGCCCACGAAGAGCAGTTCTCGCGCCGTGGCGAGGTTGTAATCAGAAGTGTACGGGTTGGAATGCATGATTAAATGGTGGAGTCAGTGTTTGTTGCTTTGTCCCTGTCAGTCAGCCGACAATGTCCATCAGCCGGTCTTGGAGCCGCACGGGGCTGAACGGCTTTGCGAAGTATTCGTACGCGCCGAGCATCTTGAACCGCTGCGCTTCGCCTTCGTCGTTGCTGCCCATCACGACCACCGGGATATCGGCCCAAAGGCCGCTACAGCGCAGGTTGGAGAGCAAGGCCGCGCCGTCGAGTTCCGGCATTACGGAATCGGTGACAATGACGTCGGGCATCATGCCTTTGCTGAGCCACGTCATGGCTTCGAGGCCATTTTTGGCCCCCACTACATCAAATTTGTCGGAAAGAAAAGTGCCGATAACACGGCGGAGACCATCGTGGTCGTCCACAAGGAGTAACTTTCTGTGCATATTGTAATCGCTATTTTGGTCAATGATGCGCCCCCACTTTAGGGTGCGCCAAGTGTATTTGTTCCTGTTCTTTAAGTCTTATGCTTCGGCAGAAAGAAAGTGGATTAAATGCAGTGCTAATTGAATGCCCAGCACTAAAAGGCACGGAGGGAAGATTATCAGAAGAAGGTTATCAAAAACTGGAAGATATGGCTGACAGTACAAGGATTAAGCCAAATTTTTGGGGTCGCAGTGCCGGCTAAGGGAGGTAGGAATTAGCTCGACGGGTGGCTTCTTAATGAGACAAAGATAACACTGTTCGCAAATGCCGCAACCCACATTGGGGCGATTTGTCTACAGCCCGAAAGGTGTTTCTGCAAGACATCCGATTTTAAAAAATAAGTAAGCATCTCTTTTTCAGTTTTTTGAACCCTTCTTTTCCTTGTATTTTCTTTCGGTTAAATCATTTTAGGTAAAAAAACTGTGCCTCTAAATGACCCAATCTTACTACCCGCTCCCTTGCTGGCAATACCCCGCTCTACCTTTACTGCCCTCAACCCGCCCCGTGTGCTCAAAATCGTTTTCTGGTCTGGTCTCGCCCTTGTTTGCTATGCCTACCTTGGCTATGGCTTGGTTTTGTGGTTTTTGGTGCGCCTAAAACGGCTTTTTCCCCAAAAAAAACCAGCAAGCGCCCACATCCTCCCCGAAGTCACCTTCATCGTCTGCGCCTACAACGAAGAAGACTGGATTCGTCAAAAAATTGACAATTCCATCGCGCTCCACTACCCCCGGCACCTCGTCCAGTTTTGCTTCGTCACCGACGGCTCCGACGACGACACCCCCGCCATCGTGCAATCGTACCCATTCCCTCCCGACTTGCGCTGGCAATTGCTCCACCAGCCCGAACGGCGCGGCAAAATCGCTGCCTTTCAGCGCGCCATGCAGCAAATAGAAAGCCCCATCGTGGTCAGCACCGATGCCAACACCCTTGTGAACCCCGAAGCGCTCCGCCGGCTCGTGCGCCATTTTGCCGACCCACAAGTGGGTGCAGTGGCCGGGGAAAAACGAATTTCAATGGCGGAAAAAGACGACGCGAGCAGCGCGGGCGAAGGCATCTATTGGCAATACGAGAGCTTGCTCAAAAAGTGGGACGCCGAACTTTGGAGCGTGGTGGGCGCAGCAGGCGAGCTCTTCGCCATCCGCACCGAATGCTACGAACCGATGCCGCCCGATACGCTGGTGGAAGATTTTTACCTCACCATGCGCATCGCCCAGCGTGGCTGGCGGGTGCAATATGAGCCAGGGGCATGGGCCGCCGAAGCCTCTTCCGTTTCTGTGGCCGAAGAGATGAAGCGCAAGGTGCGCATCGCTGCCGGGGGCTTGCAGGCGGTGTGGCGGCTCGCCCCGCTGCTCAACCCCTTGCGCTACGGGGTGCTGAGTTTTCAATACATCTCGCACCGGGTGCTGCGCTGGACGCTGGCTCCGCTCTTGCTGCCCATCCTGCTGTTGGCCAACGTGTTGCTCGCCCAAGGCGGCAGCCCGCTCTACCAATTTTTGCTGCTGGCGCAAACCCTGTTCTACCTCGCTGCGCTGGCAGGATGGCTTTTGGAACGGAAAAAAATAAAGGTGAAAGCCCTTTTTGTGCCCTACTATTTTTGCCTGATGAACGGGGCGATGTACGCCGGTTTCGTGCGCCTGATGCGCGGGCGGCAATCTGTGCTGTGGGAAAAAGCAAAGCGGTCTTGAGAACGATGAACTATAAACGATGAACTATTGCAAAGCGGCCGTGGGGGAGGGAGCGCGTGAGGGAGCGCGGGGTTCAGCCCGCGTCAAAAAGTGCCACGCCATGACACGCGGGCTGAACCCCGCGCTCCCTCAACGCTCCCTCAACGCTGGGCGCTATTCAGCGTGACCGCGCCCATAAGCCGGTCGTAGCGTGCGCCAAAAGGCCGAAAATAAACAAGGATCGTGTATTGGCTGCCCGTGGCGTACCAGTTGCCTTCAAAGCCATCGGGGTCGGTTTTGCCCGTTTTGGGATTTAATACCACATATTGGTAATCGTAGTGGCCTTGCTTGAGCCATGCGTCGCACCAATATACCTTCGCTTCCGCGTCGTACTTCATCTTGAATTCTGGTTTTAGTTGCCAATCGGAGAGTTCGCCAAAAACGTACACGTCCGCGTCGTCGAGCGGGAGGTTTTGTTTGATGGAAAAAAGCACCGTGGCGTAGTCGCACTGGAGCAAGGTTTGGTTGGAGTTTTGGTTGTCAATGATAAAATGACCGTCGGCATCGGGGCGGAAAATGACCGGGCGGTCGTAGCGCGATTCGTCGGGCTTGAGCGTCACCTCGTAGTACGTCGGCTTGTCCACGATGCTCCGCACATACTCGCCCCGATATTCGAAAGAGCGGATGTCAAAAAATCGGAACTCCTTGCCCGCCGGGAAAACAATCTTGTCTTGATAGTCGAACACCAGATTGTCGCCCCGCGTGATGTATGGTTTGATGGGGCCGAGGGCATTGTCCCAACGACCGTTTTGCAGCACAAAAGCCTTCACATCGTTTTGGGGCATGGAGATTCGGGCGGCCTTTGGCACTACCGTGAAATCAATCTCGTGGTGCGTGTCCAGCTTGTCCACCTGCGCGGTGCGCACAAATTCTGCCTCGATGCGCCACAGCGGTTCCACCACCATGAACCGCCGCACTAACACGAGGCGGTCGTCATTGTCTGTATCAAAAACCTTGAGGAGGTAATTGCCCGATTTGGTCCAGCGCACATTTTGGTTGGGCAGCGCGAGGGCGTAGTGGGTGTATTGGGTGAGCGTGTTGAAAGAGGCTTCCACCGAAGTGATGCGGTCTTCGGTGAAGCCGTCAATGTATTCGTTGTCGTCCAGTTCGGAGAGCTGCCAGTCGCTGTTGCAATGTGTGAGCGAGTATTCGTAGTCTTTGAGTTCGTCGCCCAGATGGTCGAACTGGAGCACGAGCGCACCGCCGCCGACTTTGAGGTCGAGGATGGGCAGCGAAAGCGGTGAGCCTGACAAGTGCAGTTGCACGGAGCAGATGTCGGGGTCGAGGATTTGGTTCTCTGTTTGGGAGAGCAAGAGGGTGGGGGCGAAAAGTAGGAGAATTGGAAAACGCATAGGGCAATATGGCTTTGGGCTTGCAAACTGATTTAGGAACGGGTGAATAATAACTTGTCAGTTTCCTGCCTGCCGGCAGGGATGTGATTCCTTTTCACCCAAACTGCCCATCTTTTTGATTAAATAGCCCCGCTATTCGCACAAAAAGATAGTTGTCTGGGCAAAAACGAACCTACCTGAAATCCACAAGTTATTATTCGCCCGTTCCTTAATCTACATAGGAAAGATTCAAAGACTGAAAATGTTTGAATGTCTCGTAGACTGTGGAATGAAGCAGAGAACCAATTGGTTTCTGTTGGTTTGCCAATTTGAGTATCCTGTATCGGTCAAAAAAAATTAGGTTGTGCGTGCTGCTTCGATGCCAAAATTCTCCGTTGGAATGTCTGTAAGAGCGAGGTATATAAAGGATAGTTAAGGGTTCTACGGAGAACTGAAAAATATCCTTCCAGACGACCGAGTGCGCTTCGAATTGTTTGCCCTCCCAATTTGCTCCGCAAGCGCATTGCCCCAAATATAGCGGCGAAAGTGCTTCACTATCGTCGAATTCTATCCAAGCCACGATATCCAACCCTTTGTCTCCGGTGCTTTTTTTGTGAAGGTAGTTCGGATCTTTTTTGCAGTCGCGTTCAAAATCAGATCTGAACGACAGGTGGAGGTCATGGCCTAATTTTTCGAGCTTAGTTTGAATATTGCCTTTGTAGCGGGCTGGTTTTGAATACGCTCCTTTCCCAAATCGGTAGCACCGGGCGAGGCGTGAATCGGGAAGTATCCCTTTGGTAATTTCAGCGCTTAATCCTTCAAACCAAGTGGTAAGGTCAGCAGTGTGTTTGCTGGCATAATCCAAATTGGAGGCGAACAAGCAGCCTAAATAGATTTTCTGTACAGCAGTCAATCTTGGTCTCAAGCCCAATGTGGTTCCGTCAATAAAAAAAGGGTAGTAGGTGTTGCCAAAAAATATGTTTCGACCATCAAGCATTTCCCACCAAGTATTTACAATATCCGCAGTCTGTTCATCCGCCTCCCCATTTTTGCTCCCCAAATATTTACGCGGGTCTTCGGGAGAGTAGTTCGAAGGACGGTCAATAGATTGGTCTTTGAGCAAATTGAGCATGTCATCTCTCGAAAAGGTTTTTTCTTCAGAGGAGATACATCTTAGTTCCCAATAATCTGCCCATTTATTGGGGTCTTTAAAATCTTTTGGAAGGGCTGTGATTGGTGTTGACATCTTCGATGTGTGATTAGAGGCTTTCAGTTTGTGCCAATTCTTCGGCTTCGTTGGCAATTAAAGAAAGGTTCCGAGCAGCCCTTTCTATTTCCTTCAGGTTAGATTTGCTGGTCGGGTCGAAAATTTCAATCCGAGATACTATTCCGAGCGCATTTTTCATCTGAACCAATGCCTCTGTCACAAATTGGTTGAACTGGTCGCTGGGATACCCGGTCATCATGGAAGCGCTTCGAAGGTCGCTCCCTTCCCTAAAAGATTGTATCGCATCTGGATGCGAAACGATTTCGGCTAAGATGGGAAAGTTGCGGCTATCACCCACCCGAGTTTGGTTTTGAGCATTCTTCTCAAATATCCAATGCACCAACTCTGCAAGGTTTTCATAGTTCAAGTTTTGCAGAGGATCTTCCCGATCAAAATCAACGCCCAAAAACGTTCGAATTTTTTCATACTTAGTAGCAGCATCTGAGAGCTTTGAAAACTCTAAAGTGTCTTCGTCTAATCCTTGTATTTTGAAAAAACGGCTTTCCTTGATGATCAGAAACAATCGATACGTTGTCAGTGAGCGCCTTACGGCATCTACTCTGCTGGCGATTTTTTTGGTAAGTAGCCTATGGATAGTCGCGTCCGGATCTGCTGGCCGTTCTCTTTTGTGAATGTCAAACAGTTCGTTGAGGTATCGAGCCTTTGCCAAAGGCGACCAGCTCTGAACTCCAGTAACGTGCCGGTATCCCAAATAGTCAAGTATTTCACGTCTCGTCGCAAAAATCAAAACGGGTAGCCTATTCGGAACAGATTGGCTGCTGCTTTCTCGCAAGATGCCTTGTATGGCTACTTTTCGCTTCCAATCCGCGTCGGGTGCGCACAAGATTTTGCAAGCAGCCAATCGCCTGTTCCCTTCCACAACCATATTTCGCCCATGCTCCTGCACTACTAATATCGGTTCACCCGGAAAATAGCCATTAGTGGAAATTGACATTACCAAATCCAGAAGCGAAGCGTCTTCCAACATCCAATCAATGATTGCCCCTTCGCTCACCGATTTGTCCGAACGAAGCCTGTCTGGAAGGCGAGGGTTTGCCGTATCCAAATAAAGATCTTTAATGGGGATGAATACTATCTGATTTTCCATTTTTCTCTATGTTGAAATTTGAACGCCTGTTTTGTTGGGCGATGCCAAAGGTAAAGAACTTTCAAAATCCAAACTATTCTTGCCACGATGCCTCAAGCACCATCGGCGCATCCGTGCGGGGGTGGGCGAATGCCAAACGCTGGGCGTGGAGTTTGATTTCGTGCTCGCGCCAAAATGGGCCGCCGTACAGCACGTCGCCGACGATGGGGCAGCCGATGTGCGCGAGTTGTGCCCTTATTTGGTGAAACCTCCCGGTGCGCGGGCGGATTTCCAGCATGGCTTGCTCGCCCTGCATTTCCAGCAATTTGTACTCCGATTCGCAGGGCTGGGAGTCGGGCGCGGCTTTGTCAAATATCAGCGCGCGCTTGCCCGATTCGTCTCTTTTCAGCCAATGCGCAAGGATGCCCGATTGGGCAGGCGGGGCTTTTTCTGCTACTGCCCGATAGGTTTTTTCTACGCTGCGCTGCTCGAATTGATTCATCAGCACCGTGAGCATGGCTTTTGATTTTGCCATTATCAGCACCCCGCTCGAGGCGCGGTCGAGCCGGTGCACGGCGCGGAGGTAGGGCTTGATTTTCATGCGAAGCCCCTCCGTTTCGTCCAACAGTTTTTGGCTGAGTATTTCCAACGCCTCTTTTTCGGCAGAAGGGTGGCGGGCGTTGCCGCTCTCGCTCGAAAGCCCGGCGGGCTTGTTGATGACCAAGAGGTCGCGATCTTCAAAGAGGATTTGCACAGATGTGGATTTGTTGAGTTGGGGATTTGAGGACCGCAAACGTAAGGGGAATATTTTTCGCCCGATGGTTTGGCGCGCAGTTAAGCCTGCGTTAAGGAACCAAAGTCTGCGCCGCGAAACGGATGGCTTGGGGGTTCTTGACGGCATTGCAGCGTTCATGGTTTATCACTCATCGTTCACAAAATTTCATCATGAAAAAAATTTTCCTTTTACCCACTGTAGCCAAAGCAACGGCGGGCATTGCATTTCTCTTGCTTGCTTTTTGCCTTTCCGCACAAGAAAAACAGCCGCTCCTAAATGTCTTTTTGGACTCCTACGCGGCCCCTTACCACCCCGATTTCTTGCGCAACGAAATCCAATTTGTCAACTACGTCAGCGACCGAAGTTTGAGCGACGTGCAGTTGCAGGCGGTCGCTGAGCCCGTAGGCAACGGCGCCACGCGCTACCGCTATTTGTTCTTTGGCTATGGGCGGTTTGAAGGTCAAAACGACACCATCACTTGGCACTCCGACCCTGCCGAAAACAGCGGCAGCATCCGCGAAAAAAGCCTCCGCGCTTTCAAACAGGGCCTGTTCCGCTACATTCTGCAAACCCCACTGGGGCAGTCGCTTGACTACGAAGTAGGCACCGAGGTTGCCAATGCCGACACGCCCGACCCTTGGAACAGGTGGACATTCAGCCCTGGCCTGGAAGTCTACTCCGATGGCAGTTTTTACCGCCGCAAAGGCACCCTGTTTGGCGGCACCAACACGGAACAGGGCTCCTTTTGGGCGAATCCTTCTTTTTCTGCGTGGCGCATCGGCCACAAATGGCGGTTCGGAGCTGCGGTAGACTACTCCTATTTGCACAGATGGATGTTGACGACCGACGGCTCAAACCCTGCTGAACCTTTCACGGAGCGGCACTTCACGGCGGATTTTAGCGGGGTGTACGCGCTCGCGCCGCGCTGGTCGGTAGGGGCATCATTGGGTGGCGAAAAGCGTTGGTCGAGCACCAATGACTATCCTTCCCGTGTGGCGGCGGGGCTTGGCATCGAGTACAGTTTTTTGCCTTATCGCCACTATTTCCGCAAGCGCTTGGCGATGGGCTATGCTTGGCGCCAAAACCTTGGGGACGAGAATTTTTCTTTTTTTAGCGCGGGGCACCAAATTTTTGCCACTGGCGGAAAAGTAGCCCGTTGGGGTTTTTTGAACGCGGCACTTAGCGGCACTATGGATTTCGACAAATACGACTGGAGATATCTGGGCGCAAATGGGAACATCCAAGCAGGAGTGAACGTCAAGAAAAACTTCTACCTGACATTTCAGATGCGCACCAATTGGAGCTGGGGAAGGCGCAGCAGCCCATCGGTCATTGGTTTTCCTGCCATTGATGAGCGTATTCGCTCTGGCAGTTACCAATACTCTTTGGGCTTTGCCTACTTCTTCGGCTCCGGCTACCGCAACGTGATAAACCCGCGCATGACGGGTTTTTTTTGAATGCAAACCCGAACGCAGGTTTTGCCGTAGGTTTCCGCCAAAATTCGAGATTGTACCGGCTGCTTTAGCTGCCGGATGGCGCGTACAGCCAAGTCCTATAATTTCTTCATGGCTTCCCGGCGGCTAAAGCCGCCGGTACATTGTCTTTTCAAATGCAAAATAGAACCTCATTCCTGCTCCTCTTCGCCGCCCTGCTCGGCCTCTATGCTTGCGGCTCCGTGCGCCCAAAATCGGCTTTTGACGCTGCCAAAACTCCGCCCCCGCCCGACTACTCGAAGCTCGACAACTGGGCCGCCCACCCCGACAAGGACGACCTGGCCGACCTTTCGCCTTCGCTCGCCGATGCGCCCAACCTCCAAGCAGATGCCCCGGTGGACGTGATTTTTTTGTACCCCACCACTTACACGGGCGCCAGCCGCGACCAGTGTGACTGGAATGCCGGCTGTGCTGATTCAAAAACCAACACCAAAACCGACAAGGGAAGCATCCAATACCAAGCCTCCATTTTCAACGGCGCGGGTCGGGTGTTTGCGCCACGCTACCGCCAAGCGCATTTCCATGTTTTCTTTGTCAAAAAGGATTCGGCCTCGGCGCGGCAAGCGCTTGACCTTGCGTACGCCGACGCAAAGGCCGCGTTTGAACATTACCTGAAACATTGGAACAATGGCCGCCCGTTCATCCTCGCGGGGCACAGCCAAGGCGCGCGCCACGCCATGTTTTTGATTCGGGAAATGATAGAAGGAACGCCGCTGGAAAACCAACTCGTGGCGGCATACATCGTGGGCTGGCCGGTGCGCAATGGTTTTTACAAAACTTTCAAGCCTTGCCAAACGCCCGAACAGACGGGGTGCTTTTGCTCTTGGCGCACTTGGGAGCGCAATTTTGGCTTGCGAAAGGCTTTTGAGCAAAACGTGATTTGTACCAACCCGCTCACTTGGACAACCACGGAAAAAGCCTACGCTGCCAAATCGCTCAACCGGGGCGGGGTGCTGCGGCCTTTTGAGAAAATATACCCACAGGTTACGGATGCCGAGGTGTACAAGGGAATCCTTTTGGCGCGCAAGCCGAAGTTCAAAGGCAGCATCTTGTTCACCCGGAAGAACTACCACGTCGGCGACCTGAACCTGTATTACATGAACGTGCGCGAGAACGCGCAGGCGCGGGCGAAGGCTTTTTTGAGGCGGTAATCACTTCAACGGCGCGCACATCGGGACGGATCCGTCGGCCATTTTGAAAGTCAACTTTCGCAGCGTGATAGGCTCAAAGCCTTCTTGCCCTTCCTTTATTTTGATGATCTGGTTGGGCTTCACGTTTTTCAGCACCTGCGTGATGCCGCTGGCGGGCCATGTCAGGATGATCTCGTCAATCAGGGTCGCTTGGCCGATGCCGATTTCGCGGCGGAACGGCGAACTGCCAAAACTCCCGCCGGAGCTGAGCTCGCGGTACACCATTCGCTGTTTACCGTTTTCGCGGAATTTGACTGTGATTTTGGTGCCGATGCCTGGGCGGTTCGATTTTGTGCCTTCCAATTGGAGGTAAATCCAGTTGTTGTCGTTTTGGCCTGGGTTGATGTAGAGCGAGCTTGGGAAGAGGTCGCCCCGGTAGGATCCGCCCAAGTCATTGTGGATGTCTTGGTCGCCGTCGTTGTCTATATCGCCAATAGACACCCCGTGGCCTTTTTGCAAGTTGCCCGTGCGGGAGGAATTGGTAGCATCTGCAAATTTTTTGCCCTCGATGTTGACGTATAATTTGTTTGGCACCAAGGACCGATATTTTGGGTTGCCAGTAGACAAGTACATATCGAGCCAGCCGTCGTTGTTGATATCGCCAAAATTCGCCCCCATGGCAAAATTGATCTTGTTGATCCCCATACGCTCGGTTACGTTGCTGAATGTGCCGTTTTGGTTGTTGCGGTAGATCACCGCTTTGCCATCCATATCGCTGGAGGGATGCAATGCTTCTTTCGCAGCGTAATAGGAGAGCGGTTTTTCGAATTCATAGTTGCAGACAAAGATGTCGAGCCAGCCGTCGTTGTCGTAATCAAAAAACCAAGTCGGAAAACTGCGATACTCTTCATTGGCGAACCCTGCTTTTTGGGTCACATCTTCAAATACCACCTTGCCACCGCTAAGGCCCTTGTTGCGCAGCAACTTTTTCTTTCCGTCCATGGTGGAAAAGAAAAGGTCGGGCCAACCGTCGTTGTCATAATCGCCCGAAGCCACCCCTTTGACAAACATGGCGATTTCGATGCCCCAATCTTTTGCCACGTTCTTGAAAGTGCCGTTTTTGTTGTTGATAAAGAGCTCGCACAAGCGGGGGGCGGCAGCACCCGGCATACTCTCGTTGGCGACAAAAAGATCAAGCCAGCCGTCGTTGTTGAAGTCGTTCCAGGTCGCTGTTTGGGTAGGGTGAAATGACAAAAGCCCTGCGTCAATGGTCACATCGGTAAAAGTGCCGTCGCCATTGTTGCGAAGGAGCGAATTGGGCTGTTCTCCATAAGGCCCCCCCTGACCTTGCCATGCGCCGCGCAGCACCCAGATGTCCAAAAATCCGTCGTTGTTGTAGTCCGTTTGCTGGATATTGAGGCCGCCTGTGAAAGCTGCCAGCCCTGACTGGGCCGACAGGTCAGAGAATGTGCCATCGCCATTGTTCTTGAAATAATGCATGGGATCGGCCAGATCCCAAGTCGAGGTGACAATATCCAAATAGCCGTCATTGTCAAAATCCTCCACAATGCTGCCCCCTGCGATGGTGTTTGTCATTACTTTCAGGTCAGAAGCCATTTCTGCAAAAGGCCTTAGCGGGTAATCGGGCGCATCGAGGCCAGGGATCAGCCAAGGCTTGGGCACCTTTTGGGGATATTCGCCAAGTGTCATGTAGCAGAGGTTCAACATCCAGAGCGCGTCATAATCTTGGGGGGTATCTTTCAAAATAGCCTCAAACACTTTTATCGCTTTGCGCGCGCCCATTTGGTCTTGGTGGATGCCCTTGCCTTGGATAGGCATGATACAGGCATCTGGCGTATGTCCCGTTACGCAGTTGTTCCTTTCGGCCAAGCGCAGGTAGGCCGTGCCCAAATAAAACAGCAATGATTTTCGAGCTTCTTTGCTGGGCTTCGCGGTATTTAAAACCTGCTCAAACAAGGCTACAGCCTGTACTTCATCGCCGAATTCTAATAGAAATACGGCTTTCTTCAAGAGGATGTTGAGCCGCAAATTGGGGTCTTTCGTGGTTGCCAACTCCGCGTCACATTTGGCTATTTTGGCTCCCGAAGCATAGGTGTTTTGAGGCACGTTTATTTTTTTGCGCAGGTCGGCAATGATCTCCAGCATCTTCATCTGGCCATCGGGCATTGATTTTTGCCCCTTATCTTTCCCCTTTGCCTGTGTGCAGGCGAGCCAAACGCAAGTGAAAAGAACAACAGCCCCCGAAAGCGAGGCCAGCAATTTTTTGGATGTGGAAATAGAAACCCTAAGCATGGGGGATTAAGCGTTGAAAGTTAAATTTGTTGGTGCGGACGGAGCGGCTTGCCTTTTGTTGAAAAGCAGTTTGCCTCGCCGGGGAATTGCGTGATGCCGCTGGCGAGGCAAGGTACTTAGTTTGAAAAAATATTGCCGCAAACATCCTGGCTTTTGCCCAAACAGGCACCCGGAGCAGCCTTAGTAATTTCTTAGAACTGGGTAAGCGATGGGTTTTTCACCCACTCACCTTGTCTTCAGCAGCCGCTCCGCCGCTTGCCAGCCGCCGCCCTCCAGCACCACCGTGTAACTCCCCGCAGGCACGCGAGCACCCTGCCCGTCGCGCCCGTTCCATACCCACTCGTTGCGCCCCGGCGCGGCATTTATCTTTTGGGAAAAAATGACCCTGCCCTGCACATCCACCACTTGGAGCAAAATGGTTTCTGCTTCCGGCTGCTCCCAAGTCACCGTCACCGAACCCGACGAAGGGTTGGGCTGCAACGCCAAAGCCCTGCTGGACTGGCCGCTGAAAGGCGGCTGGAAAGTGCCCGATATGCCTTGGCCTTCCACTGCGGTCAGGCACTGATTGGCCGCCAGATTGCCCAGCAATTCTTCCAAGCCCGACGGCCACAACAACTCCACTGTGACCGAATCCGCATCGGCGAGGCCAAAGTGCGCGGTCAGTTGGTTTTGCCCGCAATAGCCGCTTTGTGCGCTGATCTCGCGGAGTTGGGTCACTTGCTGGCCATTGATGGTTGCCGTCGCGCGCACTTTCGCGCCGATGGCCGAGCGGTTGCTCGTCGTGCCCACGAGTTTTATTTCTAACCAGTGATTGCCGTTTTCCGCGCTGTGGTTTTCGTAGAGATAATCGGTTTGGTTGGCGTTGAGGCAGGTCGCCACGCCCAAATCCAAATCGCCGTCACAATCCCAGTCGCCGAAGGCGCAGCCGTAAGACCAGCCCAAATCGGTGGTCGCCACTTCCGTTTCGTTGCGCACAAACGTGCCGTCGCCATTGTTCAGGAACAGAAAATTTTCCCAAGGCCCGCCCCAAAACGAATTGGTCACATACAGGTCGAGGTCGGCATCGTTGTCCACGTCCGCCCATTCGCTGCCAAAGGAATTGCCACTGCTGGTGACCACCGACCCCGTTGTGATTTTGAAAAAAGTCTCGTTGCCGTCGTTGCGGTACAGGCCGTCGTTGCCTTGGTCGTTCGCCAGAAAAACGTCCAAGTCGCCGTCGTTGTCATAATCGCCCCAACTGCTGCTCATCGTTTTTCCGCCCGCCATCAGGAGCGGCCCCGTGGTCAATTTTGTAAACGAGGCATCGCCGTTGTTGCGGTAGAGGTTTTCGTGCTGGTTGCTCTCGTTGGTCACGAACAGGTCCAGTTTGCCGTCGCCGTTGAAGTCCGTCCAGTTCACCGAGCGGGACGCAAAAGCGTCGGTGACCGGGCTGCCCGTGCTTACTTTCTGGAACGTGCCGTCGTGCAAGTTTCGATAGAGGAAGTTTCGGAAATTCCCGTCGCTGTTGGTCACATAAAGGTCGAGCCAACCATCGTTGTCGTAGTCGCCCCAAGCGGCTGTTTCGGAGAAGCCGCCGTCGTTCACGAGGTTGCCCGTGGTGACTTGCTCGAAAGTCCCGTCGCCCTTGTTTTTGTAGAGCAAGTTGTTGACGTTGTACCAATTGACCACAAAACAATCCGCGTCGCCGTCGTTGTCATAGTCGCCCCAGGTCGCGCCATCGGAAGGCTTGTGGTCTTGCACGATGGGGTCGTTCGTCACCGCCGTGAAGCCTCCCGTGCCGTTGTTTTTGTAGAGCAAATTGTTCTCGCCCGCCTCTGGGCCATTGCTGATGAAAAGATCCAAATCCGAGTCGTTGTCAATGTCAACCCAGTTCACCGAGCGCGAATCGCCGGGCGTGCTGACGGCGGGCGAGTTGAGGACTTTGGAGAAAATATTGGCCTCGAAAAAAGAAGCGGGGCAAGCGGGGTTTTTCCCATCGCTGCCGCCATACGCGCCGAGGTCGCAGCGCAATTTTCCCCTTGCGGGGAATGCCGCCGAGCGGTCGTTTCTGGAAAAATCGTCGAACGCCGCGTCGGGATTTCCCGCATCAATGGCGGGCGAGCCGGCTTCCAAAACAAAACTTAGGGTGTCGCGGAACATCGGGTCTCCATAAATCGTACCCATGCCGGAATGCGTTGACTCCACGCAGTTGTACTCCATTTGCAGCGACGCGCCCGAATGCGCAATCGGTTTCCCGGAGGCTTGCGCGTTGCCCCATACGATGTTGTTTTGCAATTTCAACGTAATGGAAAACGCCCACACGCCGCCCGCTTTGCCGCCGAACTGCGTGGCTGGGCCGGGCGATTGGTTGTAGGCTATCGTGTTGTTCAGCAGCGTATTGACCGAGCCAGCCAGTCCCGTGGCCCAAAATCCGCCGCCGGAAAAGTCCTTGCCGCCGATGTTGTGCGCGATGACATTGTGCGCCACCACCGCGCCGGGGCAATAGTTGAGCACGATGCCGCCGCCGTAGCCGTCGGCCCGGTTGTGGATGATTTGATTGCCTTCGATGCGCGGCGAGCCATCGCCACACCGAATGCCGCCGCCACCGTGGCTGACGAGCTCGGCTCCTTCTTTTGGTACCGTGTTGTCGCGAATGATGTTGTGGCGAATGAGGGGCGACGACGCTTCCGAGAGGATGCCGCCGCCTTCGCGGAAATAGCCCGGCACATAATGGTCGTACCAGCGCGTGCCTTTGCCGCCGCGCAGCGTGAAGCCTTGGATGACCGTCGCCTGCGTCTCGCCTTTCCAAATCAAGATGCAACTCGCCGTGTCGGGCTGTGCAGGCTGGCTGCCGTCAATGATGGTTTCGCGGATGGTTTTGGCGGGGTCGCTTTCGAGGAAATAGCGGCTGCTGAGCACGATGTCGCGCCCGCGCAATTGGAGGTTTTCAAAGTACACGCCGGGGCTGACGAGCACGGTGTCGCCCGTTTGGGCGGCATCAATCGCCGCTTGGATTTTGGGGAAATCAGCGGGGACGCGGTGCGTGGTTTGGGCGTAGGCGCTTTCAGGGCGACAAAGGGAAGACAGCAGGGCGATGCCTGCCAGGAGCAAGGAGCGTTTTGTGTTCATAGCCAAATTGAATAGTTGTTGAGTTAGTTCTGTCTCAAAAATCTCCATAGCTCGGCAGCAACAACTTCCTAAATCAACGAACAACCGCTTCCGCCCCACAGAACGCAGCCATCGCCGCCGATTTTCTCCTGACCTTTGCCGGCATGAAACGCCGATGGCTCCTGCACCTCGCTTTTTGGTTGGCATTTTGGTTTATCTACGCCTACACGTACAGCCGCTACGACGGGAATTTTGGCAAATACGCCGTGACCGAAGGCCTTCAATTGCCGGCCAGGATGTTGGCGGCCTACCTCTCCATTTGGTGTTTCGAGCGGTTTTCTGGCCCGGATGGGCAAAAAACTTGGCTCGCATTTGGCGGCGCGGCGGCGGCCACCCTTCTGTGCGGGCTGCTGAACAGGGTCTTGAAATTGACCTACTTGGTGCCGGTTTATTTCCCCGAGGCGACCATCGAGTTTTGGAGCTATCGGATGCTGTACGATGTGTTCGACTGTGTGCTGGTGAGTTGCACGGCGCTTTCAGCGCGGATGTACTTTCGGCACCAAGCGATGCAGCGTCGCGAAACCCAACTCCGCGCCGAAAAATCGGAGGCCGAATTGCGGGCTTTGAAAGGCCAACTGCACCCGCATTTTTTGTTCAACACCATCAACAACCTCTACGCGCTGGCGCGGGTCAAATCCGACCGCACTGCCCCCGTCGCGCTCAAACTCGCGCAACTCCTGCGCTACGTCCTCTACGATTCGCAAAAGGCCACCGTGCCGCTCGAGCAGGAAATCCAACTCTTGCGCGACTACGTTGAACTTGAAAAACTCCGCTTCGACGAGGGGCGGCTTGTGGTGCGGATGGACGTGGATTTGGACAATCCCAAACAGCAGATTGCCCCCTTGCTTCTTTTGCCCTTGGTGGAGAATGCCTTCAAGCACGGCGCGAGCGAGCAGCGCGACGAGGCGCGCATTTCGATTTCCGTTGTTTTGAAAAACAATGTTTTAGAAGCAAAAATCGAAAACTCAAAACCGCCCGGAAAGCCCGAAAACGCTCCCGGCATCGGCTTGCAAAACCTTCGGCGGCAGTTGGAACTGCTGTACCCGGAAAGGCACGAATTGGAGATTGCCGAAGGGGAAAGGGCGTTTTCAGTTAGGTTGAATCTGCTTCTCATTTAGCGAAATCCAACTTTCGGAAAGTTCTGATTTATGACGCACCATCTCTCCTGCCTCATCGTCGAAGACGAACCGCTCGCGGCGGGCATCTTGGAGGATTATATTCGCCAAGTGCCGTGGCTCCGCTTTGTGGGCCGATGCCCTGATGCGCTGGCGGCTGCCGAGGCGTTGCAGCAGCAGCCTGTGGACGCGCTTTTCCTCGACATTCATTTGCCGGGGCTGAAGGGATTGGATTTCCTGCGCACGCTCTCGCATCCGCCGCAGGTAATTCTAACCACGGCTTACCATGAGTACGCCATTGAAAGTTACGAACTCGGCGTGGTGGACTACCTGCTCAAGCCCATTGACTTTGAACGGTTTTTGAAAGCGGTTCAGAAGTTGCGACCGCCAACTGCTACTGCCACTGCGACTGCTACTGCCCCTGCGACTGCCCCTGCTACTGCCACTGCCACTGCCACTTCAAATCGCCCATTCCGTTTTTTCAACGTGAACAAAAAAATGGTGCGGGTGTGGCTCGACGAGGTTCAGTACGCCGAGAGTTTGAAAGAATACGTTCGGCTCTGGCTGCCCGGCGGGAAAAACATCGTGACCAAAATGCAGTTGGGCGACTTAGAAAAATCGCTCGAAGGCATGGGCTTTGTTCGGGCGCACCGTTCGTTTTTGGTGGCAATGCGGCACGTGGAGGCGTATTCGGCCACGGATTTGACGGTCGGCGGCAAGGAGCTGGCCATTGGGCGGCAATACCGGGAGGAGGTGCTGGCGGCAATCGGGCAAATGTAGGCAAGGCCGAGCCTGGTAAGTTTTTTTCAAAACACCGCGTATATTTCATTCTGTCCTTTTCATTCTCCCAATCCTGCTACTTTTGCCCGCCTTACTCGTTAACCCGTTTACCCGCCATAGCCGTAGGCGAAGGCCGGTAAACGCACCCAAGTCCTTTACGCACCCATCGCCCAACCAACTTTTATAGTCAACGCAAAGTGGTTTTGAAAAACGAACTGCGCTCAAGCGTTGATCCCCAATCGAATCAATCGGATTCAATCTTCAAAAATCGAATCATTCGACTATACCATCCAACTTTTTATGGACGCGAACAGCCGCATCTACGTAGACTCCGAAATCGGAAAACTCAAAAAAGTCATCGTACACCGCCCCGACGAGGGCATCGCCCGCATCACCCCCAAACGCGCTGAGGAACTCCTCTTCGACGACATTGTGCACCTGCCGAATATGCAGGAAGAACACGACATTTTTGTGAACGTGCTCCGTGCTTTCGTAGGAAAAGAAAATGTGCTGGAGGTGGGCGACCTGCTGACCGAGAGCTGCCGCAACGAAGAAAGCCGCTACGAGATCATCAATAAGATCGTTGACTTTGAGGAACTCCCCTACTCCTTCATTCCTCGGCTCGCCAGCCTTTCGCCGGAACAATTGGCCGACACGCTCATCACCGGCTATCTCGAGCCGGAAGACCGAATTCTCTTCGACCCCATCCCCAACCTCATCTTTACCCGCGACCTGGCGGTGACCGTGAAAGAGCACGTCATCATCACCAAAGCCGCCAAAGAAGCCCGCTTCCGCGAAAACTTCCTCACCCGGCTGATCTTCTCCAGCCACCCCGTGTTCCGCCGCCTCAAGGCCGACGGCAAAACCATCAACCTCAACCGGGTGGACAAATTCCCGCCCAACAAGCGCGGCGAAACCATCAGCATCGAAGGCGGCGACGTGATGATGTTCCACAAGGATTACCTGCTCATCGGCAACTCCGAGCGGACCAACAACTACGCTTTCGAGATGCTCAAAAACTACCTTTTTGAAAAAGGCATCATCAAGAACATCGTGCAGGTGAACATCCCCGCAGAGCGCACCTATATGCACATTGACACGATTTTCACCCAGATAAACCACAACCATGTGGTGGGCTACAAACCCATCGTGCAAGACGGCCTAGGCTCTTATGTAGACGTTCACCGTCATACGGGCGAGGAACTGGAGTACCCCAGCATCGTGGATTTCCTGAAAGCAGAAGTGAACCCAAAGATGGAATTCATCTGGGCCGGGCGCGGCGAAAGCCCCTACCAAGAGCGCGAGCAATGGACGGACGGCTGCAACCTGGTGGCGCTCAAGCCCGGCGTGGCCATTACTTACGACCGCAACCCGGTGACCGAAAAGGCTTTCAAAGATTTTGGCTACAAGGTGGTGGGCGCGGAAAAAATGATCCGCGACATCGAGAACGGCAAGGTGGACTCAGAAAAAGTGGAGAACACGATCATTACCATCCCGTCCAACGAACTCTCACGGGCGCGGGGGGGGAGCCATTGCATGACTTGCCCGATTGAAAGAGAAGAGGTTTGAATAAAGTGATGAAGCGATGGAGTGATTTGATCCGCGCGTATCGCTTACTCGTGCTATCGCTTGACTTCCATTGAAATGCTGCAAAACTTCAAAACCCTGCTCCAAAGTTTTAACAAAGGAGGAAGCGTAGGAGGGGAGTTGGGGATTTGCCTGCCTGTCGGTAGGCAGGGTTATTCAGTTCAAGTGCGAAGACAGTATTTGCTGCAAAGCCTCCAAATTGGCCTTCTCGTCAAAAATGGCGCGGATGTCAATCGAAAAGCCCGGGACTGCGCGGCTTTCGATTCGGCCCTGCCCGGCTTTTAGGTGGAGTTTGAAATGACCTTCGTGTAGCAGATACTGCTCCACGCTTTCCTCTTCGGGGTCAATAATCCAATACTCGGCCACGCCGTGGGCTTCGTAATCTTGGAATTTGATGCCCCGGTCGCGCGCCTCGGTACCCTCTGAAAGCACTTCCACCACGAAATCGGGCGGTGGGTATTTCCACTGACCTTTTTTGAAATTGACGGACTTTTCGAGTCCGAAAAACAACACGTCCGGCTCATAGTCATTACGGGTGAGCGCGGTCATTACTTTTTCGTACCCAACATAGCCGAGTTGAAATACGCGAACAAAAACGTTGAGTATCTGAAACAGGAATCCCATGGCGTCTGTATGCTCCTTTTTCACAGGCGAATGCACCACCATGTCGCCGTTGATGAACTCGGCTTTCATGTCGTCGTCAATTTCTTGATAAAAATGTTGGCGGCGTTTTTTTTCTTCTACCAATGCCGTATTCAGGGCCGCTGCCAGCGCGGGTGCTGCCGGGCTTTCCAGAATGGCGGCTACGTGGCTGTCTTCGATGTTGTGGTGAAACATGGTGTGCCGTAATTTGATACAAATTTACACAAAAACCCAAATGCCAAGATTATCCACCCAACCAGTTCTTAAACGCTTGCGCTTTCTCGCGCGAAATGTCAACGACCGAGTTGGCTGCCGCACCTTTCATCTTTACCTGCAACTTGCCGTAGGAGTCGGTGCGGTAACTTTCCACCGCATTCACATTGAGGAATACCTGGCGGTTGGCGCGGAAAAACACCGCCGGGTCGAGCAGATCTTCCAACTCATCCATAGTTTCAAAGTCCGTCACCAGCTGCTGTTTGTCGGTCGTGACGATGTAGATGAGCGCGTCTTTCTGGAAACAAGCGATGTTGTGCTGGCTCACCACCACGTTCATTTTCCCCTGATGGGCGAGGAATCGCTCCTTGTAATTCTTGGTCTCCCGTGGGTTTGCCATTTGAGAAATGAGTGCTTGCACCTGCTCTCGAATATCCGTTTGGCCTGATGCAGAAGCCCATCGGAATTTTTCGAGCGCGAGCGCGAGTTCCTTTTTGTCAACGGGCTTCAGGAGATAGTCAATGCTGTTGACTTTGAAAGCGCGGATGGCGTAGTCGTCGTAGGCGGTGGTGAAAATGACTGGGCATCGCACAGTGGCACGCTCGAAAATGTCGAAGCTCGTGCCGTCGCTCAGTTGGATGTCGAGGAACATCAAATCTGGCTCCGGGTGGGCATTGAGCCATTCAACCGCAGCCTCCACGGAGCCGAGCGTGCCCAGTACCTGGATGCTGGGGTCGGCTTCGGCCACGAGTTTCTTCAGGTCTTTGGCAACGAGCGGTTCGTCTTCTACGATGAGGGCTTTCATGTTTCAATCAATGGAAGGGTAACGGTGAAATGGGTGGTCGTTTCCACTACTTCAAGCGGTCTATCAGAGAGGTAATGATACAAGGCGCGAAGGCTTTCCAGCCCTTGACGATTAGAGGTTTCCACTTGTTTTTTGCGCTGGATGTTGTTCGTTACAGAAAGTGTATTTCCATCGGTTTCGACTTTGATGACGAGCGGGTTTTGCGCCGAAATGACATTGTGTTTAACGGCATTCTCAATCAGGATTTGGAGCGTGACCGGCACGATGCCTTTTTCCAAAACCCCATTCTGCGGCATTTTTATGTCAATGAGAATATCGTCCCCAAACCTCGTTTTCAGCAGGAAAATGTAATTTTCCACAAAGTCAATCTCGTTTTTAAGCGACACGGTTTCCTTCTCCTTGTGCTGCAACAGGTAGCGGTACACTTTGGAAAGGTGTTGCAAAAAGTCGGAGGCGAGTTGCTGGTTTTCAAAGATCAGGCTGTTGAGCGAAGTCAGCGAATTGAACAGGAAGTGCGGGTTGAGGTGGTTGGTTAGGGCAATGAGCCTGATTTGGGCGGAGCGCTTTTCGATTTCCAGGAGGCTTTTTTCTTTTTCCTCCAATTGCCGCCGCACCTCCTGACGGGCTTCTTCTATCTGCGTCAGCACAATTTTGTTGCTGCACAAAGCCGCAATGGCCGTCAATATCTGCAAATGCCAGGGAGTGTAAAAACCCTTTTGAGAATGCTCCGAATCAATGACCCCGATGGCGCGGCCTTCGGCCAAAATTGGCACGGCCAATTCCGAACGCCGGGATGCGTCGTCCACGATATAGCGCGGGTCATGCGCGGTGTCGGGGATGAGTTCGGCTCGACCCGTGGCGGCCACTGTGCCCACGATGCCTTGATTCATTTTGATTTCGATGGGGCTGACAATCTTCTGGTCGGGCGTGGACTTTTGCCCCCAGGCGGCTTTTTGCACCAGCACTGTTCGCTCAGGGTCAAGCAGGTAAATGACGCAATCTTCCCAGCCGAGCCGCGCTATGCACTGCTGCGCCACGTCCCAGAGCGCCTCGTCAACCGTGCTTTTTTCGCTGATGGAACGGTTGAAATAATTGACCACTTGTTCTATTTCCAGTTCGTATTGCAAGGTGGTGCTGCGCAGTTTTTCCATTTCCAATTGCTGCTCTTGGCGGTGCTGCCATCGTTTTTCGCGATAGCGGATAAATGCAAAGAACAGACTGGCAAGCCCCGTAAATGCCAAGAGGCGAAACCACCACGTTTGCCAAAAAGGCGGTGCGATGCTGAACGCCAGCGGTTTTGGGATTTCGTACCAAGCCTTGCCCGTGAGGCTGGCAGCCACGTCCAGCCGGTACTCGCCGGGCAGCAAATCGGGCAGGCGGAACAAATTTTGCGGGCCCAATTCTACCCAAGCACCTGACTTTGAGTTGCGCCAAATCCGATAGCGGTACTGAACTTTGGCCGCGTTGTTGTAGTAGGGGGCCACCACTTCAAAATCGAGCGTGTTTTGCCAATACCGCAACTTTAGAACTTCAGGCATGAAATTTAACAGGCTGTCTCCGTCGTTGATACTGATGGATTGCAGACTGATGTTGAGCACTTGGTCGCCCATGGCGATGTTTTTAGGCCGGAAATAGTTGATACCGTTCTGGCCGCCAAGAAAAACATCCCCATTGCTCGCTTGCAGGACGCTGCCGGGGTTGAAAACATGGCTTTGGATGTTGTCGGCAAAGTCAAATTTTTGAAAAGTAGTAAGCGCAGGATCGGCGAGATAAAGCCCGTTAGATGTTCCGAGCCAAAATCGTTTAAGACTGTCGCGAGATATAGATTGTACGCCTATTTGCTCTCCATTCAGTAACACCGGCTCGAGCGCATACCTGTTATCGGGCTGCATCCTCAGTTTTAAGAAACCTTTTGAAGTGCCCACGAGCATCTCCCCCTCGCCTATTTGAAAAATACTGCTTACTCCAATATCTGGTGAGATAGGCACTTCAAACAAAAACCGATACTGCTCATCAAGGCAATGAAGCCCACGTTGAGAGCCGAGCCACACCCGGCCTTTTGTATCCTGGAAAACCGTGTTCATGTTCGAATTATCGCCGGGAAAACGAATGAGGTCAACCTGATACGTTGTGGATTTAATGCGATGAACAAAAAAACGACCGCACACGATGAAATCTCCGTTGCGCATCCTGCCGATCTCGTCAATCACCTCGCCTTCGAGTGCCCGACGCACCGTATCATGGGTATACAATGGTCGGCGGTAGCGCTTGGTCAACGGCTCAAAAAGCCATAAGCCATTATTTGGAGTACCGAGAAGTAGATTTTTCCCGTCCCAAAGGATGTCTTTTACAACATGATCTTTGAGGCGGTCGGTTGCGCCCTCTACATTCAGATAAGTGATAATTTGCCCAGTTTGTAAATTCAATTTTTTAAAGCCATAAAGCCCGCCAAACCAAATATTTCCACGATCGTCTTCTGTCATCCCATACACACGGTTGTCCCATTGTTCCGGTGCTTCAAAATGGTAATTGCGCAGCAGCCCAATGCTGTTTTTCATAGGTCTTATGGCAAGGATCGAAGTATTTGAATGCGCCCAGAATGTACCATTTTTGTCTTTAAAAATGCGGCACAGCGTTTTCTCGTTGGCAATAGGTTTCCCGGCAGCAAAAACGCGCTCGGGGTGGAATGTGTCCTTGGTCAAATCGTACACCAAAAGCCCAAATTTGGAACCGACCAGAAACTTCCCATCACCCATTGGAGCAAAGGAAAGGATATTGGTTTTGTGCAAATCAGGGCTAAGGCCATAATGTTTTGCATCTATTTCCCTCAATTCGCCGCGCTTGAAATCGATCCAGTAAGATTCTGCCAGATAACCGGTCATAACCGCCAGATCTGGGGTCACAGCGAACAGGTGTGCGTATTCCCCTCTCACTGGCACCGTCCTTGTCTGCCCCGTCGCCATGTTGTACGCACAGACTCCACCGACGATGGGATAGATCAGCGTGCCCATACAGGTGTCAATCCGGTTACTGTTATGCCGCTGCCCTGCCCCAGGGAAGTCCAGTGATAGCCGTTGGAAGGCCCCAAATTCCGCTCGCCATGCGTATAAACCTTTGGTAGTTATCACATGAACAGGCCCGTTCTCCATCTGGAAAATCCCGCGCAATCGCACGTCGCCCGTAGAATCGAACTTGATTTGCTCAAACCCTTTCCAGTCGCTTCGGTTGCGCCAGATGCCAAACCCAGGGCCTGTCAGCACCCATATTCGTCCATCCGCATCGCAGATGGCGTGGGTGATGGCATCATCAAAGGGGTATTTGCGCACATTGCGACCATCAAAGCGCTGTAATGACGTTGGTGTGGTGACCCAGATGAACTGTTCATGGTCTTCAAAAATGTCAAAGATGATCCCATCACCAAAGCCATACTCTTCCCCGAACACCTGTGCGTGGTATTGCGGGAGTTGGGCCTGGGCGGAGAAAGCAAGTCCAATAAGGAATAAGAGTATTGGAATGTATAGTTTCACTTCATGTTGACGGCGAAAGGTTTCTCATTTTTGGCAAAAAGTAAAAAAAAAGGTAAAAAGCCGAACCACTCCTTCATTCAGGAGCGGTCCGGAGGGATTCATTTCATCAAACTCATTCTCCCATCATCTCCACTAATCGGATTGTTTTCACTTCGCTTTCCCGAATCAGCGTCACTTGGTACGTGCCTGCCGGGATGCCAGCAAGCGAGATATTGATTTGATTTAGGCCGCTCGTGATGGTTGTGTTTTGGCGGAACAATTGCGCGCCGCGAGCATCGGTGATCGTCATTTGCGCTTCGCCTGAAGTAGCCGATTCAAAAGTCAGGACAGTGGCATCGGAAGCTGGGTTTGGCGCGATTTTCATCTGCCTGATGTTGCCCATTACTTCTTTGGTTGCGCTCGCTGTGTTTACCTGCACCGTATGAAGTGCTGTGGCAGTGCAACCCGAGGCATTGGTAACCGTTACTTGATAATCAGTCGTTTGCGTTGGCCAAACGGTGATGGATTTTGTGACAGCACCGGTACTCCAATGGTACGACGAACCGCCATCCGCAGTGAGTGTGGCTGATTCATTGGGCTGAATCTCGTCAGGGCCGATGATGCTTGGGCTTGGTTCGGCATACACCTGCACATTCACAGAAACGGATTGAGCGGGGCAGCCGTACTGCGAAACATTGGCAACATACAATCCGCTTTGAGCCTGTTGAATGCCCAAAATAAGTGGGTCACGGCTGGTAGATTGAAAACCATTGGGGCCATTCCATTGAACCTCCGCGCTGGTATTGGAATGGAGTTGCAAGTCGTCCCATTCACACAAGGGGCCATTGGCTGTGGGCGCAGGCGCGACAAAGTTCACATTTGCCTCATGGGCCTCGTCAAACACACCAAAAAGGCCAAATGAGTTTTGTACGCAATCCTGACCATAGAAACCCATTTGTTGTGCTGCACTGAAACCATTGGGATGCCAAAAGTTACCGTAGTAATGGCCCAAAGTGCAATTGTTTCGGTTGAAATCACTCTGTTCATCTGAAGCTGTCCAACGGGCAGTCAGGCTGGCCGTTGACCCGCCAGCTACGTTTTCTGTGACTTGCCAGACGCGGCTGACCACACCCACCGGTACTTGTTCGCTGCATAAATGATCGAAGCTGCTGCCGAGGTATTCTCCATAAAACGAATTTACGGTACGCACCCTGAAATAATCGGATTGGTTTCCAGCCTGTACAATGACGACTAAAGGCGCATAACCGCCATTTCCTACCGGGAAATCAACCCATTGACCACTAGGGCAATACCGGACACAACTGCCCAGTCCATTGGTTTCGATATAACTTTCCAATACTCCCGTATCCACATAAGCCTTGCCAAGCCGCAGGTCATACTGGTTGAGTACCAGTTGTCCGCTGGTCAAGATTAGCTTATCAATGATTTCTAGACTGCCCAGCAGTATGACTTCAGCGCCGCTTGTTTTGTTGATTTCTACTTTGGAGTAATTTCCCCCGCCTTCAAGTGCTGTGTTGTTATCGCCAGAGAATTGTAAGATCGCCGCGCCTTTGACCGCACCATTGTTGAGGAAGTAAGGGCCAGCAAACTTGACGTGGTCGGCACTTGCAGAGATATCAAAATTGAGCGTGGCACCAGCATCCACTTGCCATGTGCCTTTATGGGGATAGAATGCAGGTGCGATCATGTTGCAAATGCCGGCTTGGATGTGAATGGTATTGTCGCCAGAAAGGGTGCTAAAACTACTATTATGTGTGAATGTAATCGCGCCACTGCCCTTTTTATGGAATGTGCCACCTGGCTTGTTGCCCACACTTTGCTTGTCCACGGTGAAGGTTTTGCCGGCAGGTACGTCTATTTCCCACAGCCCGTAATTGAAAAAAAAGTTCAGATTAGCATTTACGCCCGTGAGTGTGCCGCCTGTACAATGGGCTGTTCCATAGTTCTTTACCAAGCCGTCATTTTTAAAAGTGGCGTTGGCTGCGAACTGTAAAAAAGCACCTGATTGAATGTTCAGGGTTGTATTCAAAGCCACATAGCCTTGATCGAGCCAACTAAATTCGATGTTTACCAAAAATTCGCCCTGGCCATTTGCATTGTCAATTTTGGCATTTTTCAATACCAGATAGCCAAATTGGGTGACTCCTCCTGCAAAAGTGGCCGTGCCGCCTTGCAAATCTGTAGAGGTCACATCATATTGATCAATGAATTGAGATACGCCTGCTATTTGACGATATAACCCGCCGCCATAAACCTTACCTGCGAAAGCAAGTGTGCCACTTTCTAAACGCAGCTGGCCGCTGATTTCAACTGCGGATAACGCAGAGAACGTACGCGCCACATTGTTTGGCAGCACCAATATGCCGTCAACATCAAGGTTGCCATTGCGGAAAAAAGGGCTGTTATTGGTTACCGTATGGCCGGTTTTGATGATAACATAGTCATTTCCTGAAGGAACTGCGTTGCCTTCCCAAGTGGACGCAGCAGACCAAAGGCCACTTTGTTTTGAATAAACGATGCTGGCATTTGCCATTTGGAGGGAAAGAAACGGGAAAAGAAGGAGGAGAAGCAACCGCACTGGCTGCCCAAAAAAGACTGGTTTCATTGCTTAAAAAATTAGTTTGTAAGAAAAGTCTGTGTAATGATTGAACGAGCGACTTCGAGTCACCCGTTCAATGGCCTGAGCATAATCGGCGTTAAAAGATGGCCTCTATTGCGGTGATCCCGCTTTTAGTTTCGATGGTCAGCAGGTAAGTCCCCGGCGGCAGGTCGCTGGCAAAAAGCAGCGTTTCGGTGTGTTTTCCGACTGGTTTTTCAGTACTTGGAAGTATGTTTTGGATGAAACGTCCTTGTATGTTGTAGAGATTGATCTCCACATTTTCGCTCACGGCCAGTTCGTATTCAAGCATGGCTTGCTCTGCTACGGGGTTTGGGTACAAGGAAATATTGCTTGCGCTGGTGTTCAGGTCGGCCGTCCCGACGGTAAGGCCAGAGAAAAAGCGGGCAACAGCGATTTCCTGCTTAGCGCTATTTGGATTTATAGCATTCCCCGAGGCCACGATTTTGCCATCAGGCTGCATGGCAAGCCCATAAATAAAGTCGCTGCTGGTGCTGGCCGGGTAGATCGCTATTCCGTCTCCATCGAATGTGAAGTCTGGGATACCATTTGTGGTAAAGCGGACTAGTGCAAAGTCCGAGCCCCCGCTGGGGATGTTGCTGTGCGCATATCCTCCCAGCACGACTTTCCCATCTGGTTGGAGTATGATAGCCCTTGCCCCATCAGAATAGGTGCTCACAGCAGCAGTTGCCATTCCGTCGCCATGGAAAGTATTGTCCAAAAACCCGTTCGCGTCGAAACGGGCCGCGGCAAACTCGGGATCCGGAGTGCCAGAGCCAGCATATCCACCCAGCACAATTTTCCCATCAGGTTGAAGCACTGCACCGGTGGCCCCATCGTCTCCGCTGGTGAAAGAGGTTATGACGATGCCGCTGCCGTTGAAACTCTGGTCGAGCGTACCGTTGGCATTGTACCGCACAGCAGCGAAATCCTCAAAACCATTCATACCCGCATAACCTGCCGCAATGATTTTGCCATCAGGTTGAACCATGACACTGTTCACGTCCGTGTAGGCATCCCCAACGCTTGTAATGGCAATACCATCGCCGTCGAAGGTATTATCCAGCATGCCATTGGGTTTGTAACGAACCACGAGGAATTGGTCGAATGGCTCATTCGCATTCCCAGCATAGCCGCCTACGATGATCTTGCCATCGGGTTGCAGGGCAAGGGCGCTTAGACTTTGATAGGTAGTACCTACATCAGTGGTCACTACGCCATCCACGTCGAAGGCGTTGTCGGGGCTGCCATCTGCATTAAAGCGAAACAGCGCAATCCTGGATTGGGTATTGTTGTTAACAGCCCCAGCGGCTATGATTTTACCATCAGGCTGGATCGCCAAAGCTTGGGAATATGCCCCCATGTTGGCGACGGTGGCAGTAAGCTTGCCGCTGCCATTGAACGTGTTGTCGGGGTCGCCGTTTGGAAGGTAGCGCAATAGGGTCAATCGGCCCGAACCGGCGGTACCGGGCACCCAGGTGTCACCAGCCACCACGATTTTGCCGTCGGGCTGGACAGCTGCTGCTTTTCCGACTGCATGGCTGTTCGCAGAAAAAGTGGTGGTCACAAGCCCGTCGCCGCCAAACGCGGGGTCGGGCGTACCGGGCTGAGTGAAGGAGATTGTCGCCGAGAAGGCGAAGAGAATGAGGGAAATGAGTGATTTTTTCATTGTCAGGAAGTGCTGTGAATGTTGATTTGGTTAGTTGTTGATTTGTGGAATGCCCTCCTCCGCCCCCGCCTGCCGAGCCCTGGCGGGCAGGAAGGCTATGGCGGGTAAAGGGGATTTGTTTCAGGAGTGGCAATGACGAACCAAAGCAAGCCGCAGCCTAACCCGGCCCGCCATTGCGTCACTTCCTGTGTAATTCGGTTTTTGAAATGCCCTATTGTACTTTTTGAATCTTGAATGTCTTGATGCC
>JBJXFT010000412.1:0-6783 GCA_046155725.1 Saprospiraceae bacterium | reverse complement strand
GTGACTTTGAGTCACCCCGACACTACGACCCACACTACGATCCATCTGGCAAGCATCATCGGCGGCAAAGAACGAAACCGTGGTTTTGCCCAAGCAGTAGCAGTAAACCTGCTGTACGCTCAGGCCCATGGTGGCGCTGAACAGCGCGGCCATCCAAATCCAAACGAACGATTTTCTTGTGCGGGCGGTCATTTTCCGAAAAAACTGTGACAAAGGTAAAACGGGCGCTTTGGAACAAGCATCGAAAGCAATGGTTTGCAGGGCATTGACAAAAACAGGCTTAGTGCCAAGCGCTAAACACGACTTGCTCCAAAAGCGATAGTTTTGCCCGGTGCAGATTCCCTTCAAAAATATGCTCTTCGGGCTGTTCGGCCTCTTGCTCTCAGTCGGCGCGTTCGCGCAGGAGGCACCGTATATCCGCAACTTTTTTCCCGATGAATATGGCGGACAAAACCAAAACTGGTCGCTGGCACAATCGCCCGAAGGCTGGCTTTGGGCGGGCAACAACGGCGGCCTGTTGGAGTTCGAGGGGGCCACTTGGCGGGGGCTGAGCCTGCCGGAGAAACAGACCGTGCGCGCCGTAGCCATGGGGGCCGACGGAACGGTTTTTTGCGGCGGCTTTGCCGAGTTCGGCTATTGGAAAAAAGGGGCGGACGGCCAATTTGCCTACACCTCGCTGAGCCAGCAAGTGCCGACCGAACAACTTCGCAAAGAAGAGATTTGGCACATCGTTGCTGCGCAGGGCAGCGTTTACTTCCAGTCCTTTTCCCGGCTCTACAAATTTGATTTTCAAAAAATTATCACGATTTCCCCTCCGGCATCCATCATGTTTGCCACCGAAGTGGAGGGTCAAATATGGGTGCCCGTCATCGGGAAAGGCTTGTATCAACTATTGCCCGATGGCAGGTTCCAGTTTGTGTCAAACACGGAAGTGCTGAAAGACGAAATCGTGCAGTTCGTAGTGCCAAACGGCAGGGGAGGCGTGTGGGCAGGCACCACCAACCACGGCATTTTCGAGGTGCAAAACGGCCACGCCTCGCCGTGGGCAAACCCGCTGAACGCCGACTTCAAGAAACACCAACTCAACAAGGCCCTGCGGCTGCGCAACGGCGGTTTTGCCATCGGCACCATCCTCGGCGGGGTGTATGTGCTGGACAAAACGGGCGGCCTGCGCTTTCACCTCGACCGCGCCAACGGCCTCCAGAACAACACCGTGCTGGCCCTCGCCGAAGACCGCGACGGCAACCTCTGGGCTGGGCTGGACCGTGGCATTGACTTCATTCAACTCCGCTCGCCGCTCACTTTTTTCAGCGACCAAACCGGGAAAATCGGCACCGTGTACACGGCAGCCCAATGGCAGGGCCGCCTGTACCTCGGCACCAACCAAGGCGTTTTTTCAAGGCCGATTTCCGCGCCCAAAGCCTCCGTTCCCAATGTTCCATTCCAACTGGTGGAAGGTTCGCAGGGGCAGGTTTGGCAACTTCAAGTCTTTGACGGCCAACTGATTTGTGGGCACAACGGCGGCACGTTCAGCATTCAAAAAAACATTGCCCGCAAAATATCGGACGTAACGGGCGGGTGGTGTACCGTGCGGGTGCCGGGGCGCCCCGATGTGCTGCTGCAAAGCACCTACACCGGGCTGGTTTGTTTCAAAAAAGACAAGGCGGGCGCATGGGCTTTTGCCCATCGGGTGGGCGGCTTTGCCGAGCCGATGCGCAAGATTGTGTTTGACTCGACGGGGAATGTGTGGGGGGTACACCCAAACCAAGGGATGTACCTCCTTCGGCTGAGCGACGACTTGCGGCAAACCGTTTCGGAGAAGGCCATTGCCCGCGCCGATGGCCTGCCTTCTGATTTTCACTTGGATTTGGAAGTCATAAACGGGGAGATGTTGGTCAATACGGAGCAACGCCCGGTATGGCCGCGTTCAGTGCAGGGCGAATGGCGGTTTGAAAAGAAGGGGCATTACTCCAAGCACAATCCGCACAAATGGCTGGCCGGCATCGGCAGCGATTATTTTTGGCTCAACAGCACCGGCGGCGTGTGGCTCATGGCGGGGCATACCAGCCGCCGCCTCCCGTTGCGGTTGGTGCCGCACTTCGAGCGCGTGACCCTACTGCCCGACTCCACTTACCTTTTTTGTCTTGAAAACGGCTACGCCTTGCTCGACCGCAGGGTTTTTCCCGACTGGAATGCCGACACGTTGCGGCTCAGCCCAGTAGTGCGGTGGATAGAAACCACCGACGGCGGGTCTTTTTTGCCCACGGACAACTTGGTTTTTGCCTACGCCCAGAACAGCTTAAAATTCAGGTTTGCCCTGCCTTTTTTTGAGCGTCCGCCCAAATTTTCGTGGCGTCTCGACGGGTTTTCCAAAGCATGGTCAGAATGGCAACCGCGCTCCGAAAAAGAGTTCACTAACCTGCCAGAGGGGCACTACACCTTTCGGGTGCGCAGCGACGCGGGCGGTGCCGAGGCCGTCGTTTCGTTCCGCATCGCGCCGCCGTGGTACCGTTCGGGCGGGGCATTTGTCTGCTATGTGCTGTTGTTCCTGGCACTGCTCTGGCTGCTGGAACTGTTCAACCGCCGTCGTTTGGAGCGGCAGCGGCAGCGTTTGGAATCCGAAAAAGAGCGCGAGATTTTGGTGCTCGAAGTGGAGAACAAAAACCGCGAACTCAGCAACGCGGCCTTCAACCTCATCCGCAAAAACGAAGCACTGCAAGGGCTGAAAGACGAACTGCTCGCCGCGCCCAACGATGCCCGAACGCTCCAAAAAATGGCCCGCCACATTGACGAGCATTTGGAGGGCGACCATGATTGGGAAATTTTCGAAGAGTCGTTCAACCGCGTGCACGACGATTTTTTCAAACGCCTCATGCAGCAGTTCCCCGAGCTCACCCCCGGCGATATGCGGCTGGCAGCTTATTTGAAAATGAACCTCTCTTCAAAAGAGATTGCCCCGCTCCTCAACATCTCCGTGCGGGGCATCGAGAACAAGCGCTATCGCCTGCGCAAAAAACTCGGGCTGCCCGAAGAGGCGAATTTGACGGAGTTTATTCTGCGTTATTAGCCTCAACACACTGTGGTGTATATTTTAAAACATTGAACACTATGTGCTTAATTTTGCCATAAAAATTCCCTTGCACAATGGCACTCGGCAACACGGAAGAATGGGCAAACGCCAAACGGATGGATTACGACCTGAGCAGCATGGCGCTGGCGTTCGGGATTCAAAAACAGTTGGAATGCTCGCAGCTCGATGCTTGGCTTTCTGCAAAATTCAAACTGACCACCGGAGAACGCCACATTCTCAAGGTGCTCCACGAGGAAGCCCGCCAGGATGCGGACTATTGGAACGAGGAGGAAATGAAAATCAAAGGGGTGGGCACGTTGTTCCTTTTGGCAGACATCCAGGTGCCGAACAAAATCAAGGTGTTTTACGAACGCCCCTTGAAGGGCATGGTGGACGATTACTTTCTTTCGGTGATAACGGATTGCATGGTGGCAACGCCCATCGTTTTCAATACGCCGCAGGCGCCCTATTTTTTTCTCCAAGAATTCAAAAAAAGGAAGGGCGAGAAAAACGACCCCGAAGCGCAAATGCTCCAAGCGATGCTCATCGCGCAGGCACAGAACAACGACGTCCAAACCATTTACGGCGGCTTCCTCATCGGCAGCGTTTGGAATTTTACCACCCTTATCGGGCGCAACTACTGTGCGAGCCGCAACTACAGCACCACTCAATTTGAAGACCTGCGCCAAATCGTCTACATCCTCCGGCAGTTGAAAACCATTATCCTGGGTCGTTAGGGCAGGTTTTCCGATTTGTTTTCCGATGGCGTAGTTTTGGTGAGGTGTGTTTTTCTTTGAATAGGCGCGCGCCGCCATAATTTCATCCTGTCAGAATGTATCGGCGACTTTAGTCGCAGAATGCTTGAGCGGAATGGTTTTCCGTTTTCGCATCCGGCAGCTAAAGCAGCCGGTACACCCTCACACAAACAGGACATGACCAAAGCCCGATTCGTATTTCTCGCACTTCTTGTTGCAAACACTTGTACCCATGCGCAGGCACCTGCCGCGCCAAATGGGCTGACCGCCGTCGGCTACGAGCAGCACATCGAACTGACGTGGCAAGCCAATGCCGAGCCGGGCCTGACGGGCTACAAAATATACCGCTCTGACAACGGCGGCGCGTCGTTCGAGTTTTTGAAACAAGTGGGGAAAGAGCCGATTGCGATAGACTGGACGGGCGACGAGGTGGAAACCTTCACACGGTTTTACCAAATCACGGCAGTCATCGGCAATTTGGAAAGCCCGTTCTCCGCCACCGTTTCCGCCCTCACCCCGCTTATGAGCGACGAGGAGTTGCTTGAAATGACCCAGCGCGCCACGTTCAGATACTTCTGGGATTATGCCCACCCCGTCAGCGGCCTCGCCCGCGAACGCTCGAACGGCAGCCCGAACACCGTCACCACCGGCGGCTCTGGCTTTGGCATCATGGCCATCATCGTGGGCGCAGAACGGGGCTGGGTGACCCGCGAAGCGGCCGTGAATCGTATGGTTCAAATCGCCTCGTTCTTGCAATTCGCCGACCGCTTTCACGGCGTTTTCCCGCATTGGATGAACGGCACGAATGGAAACGTGCAGCCTTTCAGCCAATTCGACGATGGTGGCGACTTGGTGGAAACCGCTTTTTTGATGCAGGGCCTGCTCGCTGCGCGGCAGTATTTTGACCAAAACACCCCGCTCGAAACCGCGCTCCGCGATGTCATCACCGGGCTTTGGGAAGAAGTGGAATGGGATTGGTACCGCAAAAACAATAGCCCCGTGCTGTACTGGCATTGGTCGCCGAACCATGCTTGGCAGATGAATTTTGCTTTGCGCGGATTCTACGAGGCGCAAATCGTGTACATCCTCGCCGCCGCTTCGCCCACGCACCCCGTGCCAGCGAGCTTGTACCAAACGGGCTGGACTTCCTCGAACTACGCCAACAACAGCATCCATTTCGGCCACAAAATCTACTGCGGGCCTTTCGGCGGCGGGCCGATGTTCTTCGCGCACTACTCCTATCTGGGCTTCGACCCGCGCGGACGCAAGGATGCTTTTTGCAACTACTTCGTGCGCAACCGCAACCACGCGCTCATTCAGCAAGCATATTCCATCGCCGACCCTGAAAACCACACGGGCTATTCGGCTGATTGCTGGGGCCTCACTTCCAGCGACGGCCCCAACGGATATGCCGCGCACGACATTTGGCCTACGAACGACGACGGCACCATCGCCCCGACCGCCGCCCTTTCCAGTATGCCCTACGCGCCGCAAGAATGCCTCGCCGCCCTGCGCCATTTTTATCGGGTGCGCGGCGAGCGGCTCTGGGGGCCTTATGGCTTTTACGATGCCTTCAACCTCGACCAAAACTGGTTCGCCGATTCGTACCTCGCCATTGACCAAGGCCCCATCGTGGCGATGATAGAAAACCACCGCACGGGGCTGCTCTGGCAACTTTTTATGCAAAACCCCGAAATCGGGCCAGCCCTGCAGGCCATCGGGTTTCAGGCGGACAACTCGCCGACGGAGGAAGTTTTTTTGAAAAAAAACGGATTTGACGTGCGGGTTTTCCCCAACCCGGTTTTGGCGGGCGATGGTTTTTTGAACCTCGAATTTTCCATTTTGAAAAAGCAAAAACTGACGGCGCGATTGGTAGACGCACAAGGGCGTGTGCTGCAAACCTTGTTCAAAGAAAGAGAGATGGCGGTGGGTATTTCCCAAGAAAAATTTCAGGTGCAGAACCTGCCGCGAGGGGTATTTTTTCTGGAAATAAAAAACGGAACGGGCGGGGTGTGGGCGCGGAAGGTGGTGGCGGAATGATGCATGAGTCACGGAACACGCCACGGAACACGCTTATTCGGTTGTCCTTCCGTAGGAATCTGTGCGCATCACGGAACACGTCACGGAACGCCCTCCGTAGCATACACCGTGATGCGCACAGTTCCCTGCGGGATGACAAACTAAACGTGTTTCGTGACATACTCCGTGGCACGGACGGCTCCCGACAGGCCTGCCCCGATTCGAGGGGATGACAAAGCGGCGTGTTCCGTGATATGGAGATTAACCCTCGAACCACTACAAAAAAGTCACTCACTCATTTTCACACATAACCAATTCAGTTGCTTATGAAAAATCTTTTTCTCACAGCCTTCCTTTTGATTTTCGGCTGCTTGGGCGCAACGGCCCAAGTTTGCTACGCCGATTTTGAAAGCCCGGGCCTCAACTTCCTCGGCCTCGACGGGGTGTTGACCGCACCGTTTGCAAACCCCACGCCCAACGCCGTGAACTCCAGCACGAACGTGGCCAAATACGTCAAGTCGAATATGCACGCCTACAGCCTGATTCTGGCTGACAATGGCGCGCCGTTCGACCTTTCGGTAAACAACCAATTCAAAATTGACATTCTGGCCACGGTGGCGACGCAGTTTATTTTCAAACTGGAAGGCTCTGGCGGACAGTTTGAGAAGACCATAGACATAGCCGTAGCGAACGAATGGGTCACCTACACGATTGATTTCAGCGCGCAGGCCTTCAACACGGGCCTGAGCAAGGTGATCATATTTTTTGACCCGGGTGTAATGACGAGTGGCGACACCTATTACTTTGACAATGTGTGCGCGGGGGATGGGAAGATTTGCCACGCCGATTTTGAAGGCCCAGGCCTCAATTTCCTCGGCCTCGACGGGGTGCTGACCTCACCCGTACTGAACCCCACGCCAAACTTCGTGAACAACAGCG
>JBJXFT010000148.1:0-25084 GCA_046155725.1 Saprospiraceae bacterium | reverse complement strand
CGCCCGTCCCAGATGAACAAGATGATGAGTTTCGAGCCGGAAACTCGATAGTAAAAACTGTTGTACTTGCCGATTCTGACGCGGCGAACAGTTTTATACCGAGTCGGGTGGCCGCTTTCAGGATAGTCTGCCATCTGACGGCTTTTGGCTGTGACTTTTCCGGCAAATTTTTCGGCAGTCGCCTCCGAAAACTCATCCCGAAGGTAGAGCAGTAACCTGCGGTATTGGCGCGAAGCCTTTGGTTTCCAGATTACTGTCTTAGCCATTGCTTGGCCATTTTGATTACGTCCTCATTCGGAATCGCATCGCTCTCGTCGTAGCTCTCCTCAATGGCGAGCTCCAATTCTTTGATGGCATGGGGCGGCATATCTTCGAGCATATCCACGCCGTTGACGAGATTTTTGAGGTAGTGGAAGAGGTCTAAAAGTTCGTCCTCGTCCTCTATTTGCGCCAGCATGGTCATGATTTCGCCGCGCAGTTGGGCGACTGCCGGGGTGATGGAAATTGTATTTTTGAGCGGGAGCATGGGCTGAAGTTTTTTTTGACAAAGGTAATCAGCGGAATTGGGGGATGGGGAAGTCAGTTTTCGAAGGAGTTGCCTCAGCTCATCTGGGCTTCCGATGAATTGTCACCTTGAGCTGCTCCCCTTCGGTGTCGTTCAAAAAGTCAATGTTCGGGTAAGCGCGCAATGCCCGAACGATGCCACTTCCGAAACCTCGGTATTCCAACAGGTCGGGCGCGAAGGAGACCAAGATGTTGTTGCGCGACTTCCTCACGCCTTTGCGGATCATGTCTGCGGTGAGGCTGTTGGGGAGTTTGCCAGGGCTGACGATTTCAATCCGATTTTGGAAAACAAAAATTTTGATAGAGTCATTGATGTAATAATCGCGGTGTACCAGCGCATTGACCAATAGTTCGGTAATGACGATCTCCGGGATCTCGGACTTGCCCAGGCTATTGAAAGGCTGATCGCCCTGCACCTTATCCAACTTAGAGAGGATGAAATCGTAACCCCTGCGGTACTGGGCATCCAATGGGCCGATGATGTTCTCGCTGCTGCGGTATTCCTGCTCGGTGATGTCATTGCCCCAAAACCAAGCGGCTGCAATAAAAAATGCCGGGGTCAGGCGCTGCGTTTTTTTTCCAAAGAGCAAGGCGCCCGCGATATTCAGTTTGCCGCCTTTGCCCAAGTCAAGATTTTGGAGGTGCTTCTCCAAGTCTTCTTTCCTGCACTCCTCTTTATATTTTTCTTCAAAAAAATCTCTGAATTTTTCCCAATCCAAGTCGTCCAAAGTGCTTTTTTGGATGATGTGCTCCTCCGCGTACATATTGCCGCTGCTTTGGAGCAGTCGAGAAAGTTCTGCTTTGCTGGTCACTTTTCGTTTGTCCGCACCATTTTTCAAAAAAATCAGGCCGTCTTTGTCCGTGTAAGGTTTGTCTGTGCCTTCGGGCACCGTAGCGACGATTACTTTTTTGCCGCCGATGTCCACGACTTCGGTCATGATGACCATCGGGCTTTTAACGTGGTCGTTTGCGGCTGTGGACAAGAGGTTTTGGATGCGTTGCAGGTCTTCGAACGACAGCCCGCTTACGCTCCCACTTTTGTCATTGACCCCGATGACAATCTTGCCGCCCCTGCTGTTGGCAAAAGCGACGATTTCCTGTGCGGCACTGATGGCGTTGGTGATATTCTCTTTGAGTTGAAACGTGGTTGTTTCGCCGCCGCTAATCAAGTCCAGCAATTCTAATGCTTCCATATCTGATAGATGTTCTTGCGCCGCTCGAAAGCCTCTTTGCCACCTTCCATGATATTGACAGCGGTTTGTTGAATATCAGGTTGGTCAATGCCTCCGACTGCGCTTCTGATGTGTGGAGGAGTATTTCGACTTGCTGCAAAAGTAAAAACATTTGCTCCACAAGCCCCTCCATTTGCCCGCGCAATATGCCCCTCATCGTTTTTGCCGATAGCCCACTCACCCCCGCGCGCCCGCCGGCCCAGCCTCCTCGTCGCTCACGCTGTGGCTCCGCCGATACTCCGTGGGGGTCATCCCCGTCGCTTTCTTGAAGGCGGAGTTGAACGACACTTTGTTGTTGAACCCCACCGCGTAGGCGATTTCTATGACATGGAAATCGCTGCGCGTGGTTTCGGCCAGCAGGCCTCGGGCTTCTTCCACGCGGAGTTGGTTCACGTACTCAAAAAACGTGGTGCCCAGCTGCTCGTTGATTACCTGCGAAACGTGGTGCTTGCTGGCATTCAGCCGGGCGGCCAGTTTGTCGAGACTGATTTCGGGGTCGTGGTAAATCCGTTCCTCCCGCATCAAAAGTTGGAGGTTTTGGAGCAGCGAGCGGCTTGCGTCGGCCGTGAGGCCAGAGTTGCGGTATTTGGCGGGGGCAGCCGGTTCGTTCCAATTAAACCCCCCGAAAACCGCTGGCTGGGCGTAGCCCGAATAAGCGATGAGATAAATCATGGCCGTCATCACGGCAGAAATATGATAGTCCCAAGTCGTGTTGAAAAATGGGAATCGAATCAGCACGAAATAGGAAATATAAGCCAATACGAACACGATATAAAACCCCGCCAGCCACCGCGCCCACCCCCCCGTGTGGCCCACGCGCGGTTGGCGCAGCACATACGCCCAGTTCCATAGAGCAAAGCCCACCATCCACGCCAGGCTCGCCCAAAACGGGATGCGCATGAGCCTGCCCGCCCACCACACGAAATTGATCTCTCCAGCAATGACCGCCTGCTTCGTAGCCGTGTCCGCCAAATACCATTGACCAAAAACAAGAGAAGCGAGGAGGAAGGGCGCGAACAACCACCAGTCCTTCCTGGTCAAAGGCTTGCCTTCATAAATCGTGCGCAGATAGAGCCACAAAATGGGGCCGTAGAGGAAAGGGAACTGGGCGCTCAAGTCCGCTATATGCGGCCAATCATAGAGGTAGCGCGTCCAGTACAGCACATATTCCACCAGCGTGACGGCGAACAGGAATGGCAGGAACGCCAAAAGGCGGTTGGCCTGAGCATGGCCGCGCCGCCACCGCCACAGCACCAATGCGGTGAAAAAACCCTGCACAGCGGCGATGAGGAATACGATGGTCCAAGAATCGAAAGAAGGAGCTGGTTGCATAATGGTATAGTCGAATGATTCGATTTTTTGAAGATTAAGTCCGATTGATTCGATCCCGAGATACTGCCGCGAAAAAACGGAAAACCTCTCCGGGAAGCGGCAATCTTTATCGGAATTGACTTTTTAGCGCAAATGCTGCAAGACTTTTCGGGCAAAAGTTCACCAAACAAATTTGCACAACGCATGAAACGACTCCTCCTCCCGCTCCTCGTTTTGCCCGCCATAGCGATAACGCCGGCGGGCGCCCAAAGCCTCTTCACCAAAGTCACTGACCCCGCCAACCCATTGGTCAGTTTCGCCAACACAGCAGCCAACTACAAGGGCTGTGCATGGATTGACCTCGACCACGATAACTGGCCGGATGCCTTCGTGAGCCAAAAATTCTTGTTCCGCAATCTCCGAAACGGCAATTTTGAACAACTCGCCGACGTGAACGGCGTGACCCTCGGCCAAGCTGCTGCAGGCTCCAGTTGGGGCGACCTCGACAACGACGGCGACCTCGATTGCATCTCCGCCAGCACCGTGTCGGGGCTGCACTACAACACGGGCAACAACATTTTTGAACTCAAAAACACCCTTTTGCCCGAGTTTGAAAACTACCGCGCTTGGGATTGCGCCTTGGCCGATGCCGACAACAATGGCCGCCTCGACCTTTTCTTCACCCATGCCGACGGCTTCCCGCCCGGCAGCGTCCAGCAGCCTTGCAAGTTTTACATGCAAAACTCCGACGGCACGTTTTCGCTCGTCACGGGCTACGAATTTGCGAGCGAGTTCAGGGCTTTCACCATCCCTATCTGGACGGACTACGACCTCGATGGCGACATGGATTTGTTCATCGGTTCAGGGCCGGGCGGCTCGCCGGGGCCGGACTTTTGCTACCGAAATATGTTGAAAGAGAACGGGGCATTCTCGCTCCAACGCCTCAGCGCCCCGCCTTTCGACGCGCTGCAAGACGGCCAAGTGTACAACGCCGTTGACTTTGACAACGATGGCGACCTAGACCTTTGCCTCACCAACTATGCGGGCGCAAAAACCCGTTTTTACATCAAAAACCAGAACTCGTACACGGAGACCAGCACCCCTTTCACCACTCAGGGGCAAGCGCTCACCAACGCTTGGGGCGATGTGGACAACGACGGCGATCTGGACGTGCTCATCACGCGCGATGCCACTGTGGATGTTCTGCTTTACCAAAACCTCGGCGCCTCGTTCGCTGTCGGGAAAACGGCTGGCCAAGTGCCTGCCAACACCAATGCCTGCGGCCTCGCGCTGGCCGATTGCGACAATGACGGCGACCTTGATTTTTATGTCAATGGGGCTGCCACGGGTCGCTCGCTTTTCCGCAACGACACCCTCGCGGGCAATCGGCACTGGGCACAGTTCAGCTTGGAGGGAACGGCCAGCAACCGCTCGGCCATCGGCACGCGCTTGCACCTGAAAGCAAGCATCGGCGGGCAAGCCAAATGGCAAATCCGCGAGGTGCTGGCGCACAATTCGTTCCAGAGTCAGCACGACCTGCGCCAGCATTTCGGCTTGGGAGATGCTGCCAAGATTGATTCGCTCGTGGTGCGCTGGCCGTCAGGCGCGGTGCAGATTTTCAGCGACCTCGCCCACGGAAATTTTTACAAAATAGTGGAAGGCCAAAATATCGGCATCATCGTAAGCACCCAACAAGCAGCCAAAGAAGTCGGGTTGAAAATCGCTCCCAACCCCGTCAGCCGGGAATTCCGCATCGCGGCGGAACACAAAATTGCGGGGGTGGAAATGTTTGACAGCACGGGGAAAATCGTGCTGCTCAAAATCACGCCGCAGGCGAAGGAATCGCAAGTGCAGCTGCTCGGCAACCCGCCCGCCGGGGTCTATTTCGTGCGCGTCCGGTTTGAGAACAGCCGCGTCGGCATGGGTCAGGTGATGGTGGTTCGCTAATTGGGCAACACCAAATCAAACTCTACGCGGCGATTTAGGGCACGGCCTGCGGCCGATTTGTTGTCTGCCACGGGTGTGGTTTCGCCAAAGCCTTTTGCGAGGAAACGGGTTTTGGCGATGCCTTTTGTAACAAGGAAATCGGCGCAGGCCTGGGCGCGCTTTTCAGAAAGCGCAAGGTTTGATTCGTCCTTGCCTTGGCTGTCCGTGTGGCCTTCGATGCGCAGGTTGTAGTACGGGTAGCGCGTCAGGATGTCGGCGATATCGGTCAGGATTTTGCTGGATTCGGATTTCAGAATAGCCTTTCCGGTCTCAAACTTGACGGCTTTCACGGCCAGTTCCAGTTTCTCCTGGTCTTTCTTTTCTACCACCGGGCAGCCACGGTTGTCCTTCGGGCCAGGCGTGTTGGGGCAGGGGTCGAGTTTGTCTTGTATGCCGTCGTTGTCGCTGTCGGGGCAGCCGTTGAATTCTTCTTTTCCCTTCACCAGCAGGCAAGCGTCGAGTTTGTCCTCGATGCCGTCGCCGTCCGTGTCGCGCACCGGGCAGCCGTAGTAATACTCGGCAGGGCCTTTTTCCGTGGGGCAAGCGTCGAGTTTGTCTTCGATGCCATCGCCGTCCGTGTCGGGGCAGCCGTTGAATTGGGGAATGCCCGCCAGCGTTTTGCAAGAGTCCACGCGGTCTTCGATGCCGTCGCCATCTGTGTCTGGGCAGCCGTTGAATTGCGCCAAGCCCACCACCGTAGGGCATTGGTCGTCAATGTCGGGCACACCGTCTTCGTCCGCGTCCTTTATGGGGCAACCAGCCAGGGCGCGAATGCCTTTTTTGTGCGGGCAATCGTCTTCGCGGTCCGCCACGCCGTCGTGGTCAATATCGGGGCAGCCGTCCGTCAGGCTTGAGCCTGGGATGTCGGGGCATTTGTCTTTTTTGTTTGCGATGCCGTCGCGGTCGCGGTCGTTGGTGCCCAGCCGAAACCCCAACGTCAAGCCTCCTACCCAAAACCAATCCCGCTTTTGAGGGTTTCCGGCAATGCTGATGCCGTCGAGAAAATCGGTGAACGGAAGGTGCGCCCCCAACTCTGCGCCCAACACCAGCCTTGGCGCGACGTCAAAGTTGATGCCTGCGCCAAACAGTACCGATGGCGTGATCCTCAGGCTTTTGGCTTTGCTGAGGTCTTCGTTTATTTCGGTGGGCTGGTCGTCAACGGCGCGTGTGTAGTAGCGCATTTTGGCTTTTGCCGCACTGGCCACGCCCCCGCCGCCAACAAAAATATAGGGCGCCAGTGAGCGCTTGAAGCCATTGACCAGCGCGTATTGAGTGTGCTTGTCGAGCGTGTACAGGGTAGTGTCTACCCCGCTGCGGAATCGGCGTTTGCCCAAAATATCCCACTCGATGCGCAGGGAGGCTTCGGCAGTAAAAGTTTTGAAAGAAAAATCGCGCTCGTAGCGCCACTCAGGGGTGGAATAAAAACGGTCGTCGTCCTTCAGTTGACCAGCGAGCAATTCGCCCCGGAAAGCAAAGTAAGGCGACAGGTGTTTTCGGTAGAACACTCCGCCCATGGGCGTGAGGTTGTTTTTGGTGGCAAAGTAGGAGTCGTTCGCAATGTCCCCATTGCACCTCGACATGCCGAACACCAGCCCAAACTCGGGCATCCTTTCAAAGTAATGCGCGGTGTCAGCAAAGTTCAGGGTTTCTGTTGTGGGCGCTATGGCGCCCGCAGTTTTTTGAGCCGTTGAAATCCCGAAGCCCCCAACCATACAGAGGGTAAAGGCGAGCAGTTGTCTCATAAAATTAGATGTTGAACGAAAGCGCGTGGGGGGACAACGACGGTTTCTAAAATCGGACAAATGTACTGCCCCTGCAATCATGGCAACGAGGACTTTTGCCGAGAATGCCCTTGTGTCCGTAAATCTACAAAACTGAGAGGTTGTTTAAATTTTCCTGCCGGAGTCAAAAAGAGCAGATTTAACCAGCAGGCAAGACTCCTTTTTTGGTGCATAGCCGGTGGTTCTGTGCCAAAAAATAGGCGAAGCATGGTGATTAAATCTGCCTTTTGGGTCCGGTGAGGGAAGTTTAAACAACCTCTGAGCGCCTCGAAAAAGTTTTCGCCCCGACATTTCGCGCCCCATTTTCGGTCTTTCAAAACCATGCACACGCCATGTACGTTTCTCCTGCGAATTTCTAAAAATGAAACTGCCACCATGCCAACATCTCAAAATCAAAAACCCCAACTTTCAGGCAACACAGAAATAGCCACGCTCGGCGGCGGCTGTTTTTGGTGCGTCGAGGCCGTTTATCAAGAGCTGCAAGGCGTGCTCAAAGTGGAGAGCGGCTACTCCGGCGGCCACGTTGAAAACCCTACTTATCGGGAAATTTGCTCCGGGCTTACGGGCCATGCCGAAGTGATTAAAATCACGTTCGACCCCGCCATCGTGTCGTTCCGCGAGGTGCTGCAAATCTTTTTCACCGTGCACGACCCGACCACCCTCAACCGGCAAGGCAACGACGCTGGCACTCAGTACCGCTCGGTGATTTACTATCATTCCGACGAACAAAAGAAAGCAGCACAGGAAGTTGCCCAAGAAGCCCAAGAGGCTTGGGACGACCCGATTGTGACAGTGTTTTCGGCTGCTGAAAAATTTTACAAGGCCGAGGAGTACCACCAGAATTATTACAGAGCCAACCCGAATCAAGGCTATTGCTCGTTCATCATTGCTCCGAAAGTCAAGAAGTTCAGGGAGAAATTCAAAGACAAACTGAAGAGCTGATTTGGGGTTCAGTATAACCGAAAATGGGGCACCAGGGCCGAGGCGGTACAGGTCGAGGAAGCCCGAATCGGAAATCGGGCGAACAAGCAGGCGCGGCGTTTCAAAAATTGCCGAGGCGTGATGCAGTGGTGTATTTTGGCGGCAAAACTATCCGAATCAAAGAAAGTATGTCCAGCCTTTTTGATGCCGTTGTCCAATTGCTCCAAGCGGTTTGCCGCGCTACGGGGCTTTCTTATTTTGAGATCAACATTCTCCTCTACACCTTTTTTGTGCCCGCTACTTGGTGGGCCGTGGTGTGGTTGAGGCTGCGCAAATGGCACGGGCTGTGGCTGCTGCACTTGGGCGCGCCCGTGTTCTACTGCGTTCGAAAAGAGGGTTTTGAAAATTTCTCTGAGCGGTTCTACACCGCCAATACGGAGGCATTGCTTTGGCTGGGCGGGGGCGAGGAGATGGGCTATGTGCGGGTTTCGATCCTCGTTGGCATTGTAGTGCCTGCCCTGATTTACCTTGTCCTTTGGCTTGCGCCAAAACGGTTTTTGCCCCTCCTATATCTTGGGCTGATGGTGGGGAATGCCGCGTGGTATGCTTGGGCGTGTTTCAGCAGTGACATTTTTTGAAAAAGTGTCACTGCTGACCGCTCGTCACTTGTCAAAAAACGCCAACAAATCGCCCATTGTTTCTTTCAGGTCTTTGCGGTTGACGATCAAATCCACAAAGCCGTTTTCCAGCAAAAATTCAGAAGTCTGAAAGCCTTCGGGCAAATCGCGCTTGATGGTTTCGCGGATTACCCGCGGCCCGGCAAAGCCGATGAGCGCACCGGGTTCGGCGATATGCACATCGCCGAGCATGGCGAAAGAAGCCGTCACGCCGCCCGTGGTAGGGTCGGTCATGAGCGAAAAATAAGGGAGGCGGGCTTTGGCGAGGCGGGTGAGTTTGGCGGCAGTTTTTGCCATCTGCATCAGCGAGAACGCGCTTTCCATCATGCGCGCGCCGCCCGTTTTGGAGATGATGAGCAGGGGGCTTTTCATCTCGATGCAATAGTCAATGGCGAGCGATATTTTTTCGCCCACCACGGCGCCCATTGAGCCGCCGATGAATTTGAAGTCCATGGCTGCCACCACCAGTTTGTGGCCGTTCACGTTGCCTGCGCCGATGGCGAGCGCGTCGTTGAGACCCGTTTTTTTGCGCGAGTCTTCGAGGCGTTTGTCGTAGGGTTTCAGGTCGGTGAAGTGGAGGAAATCCACCGAGACGAGGTCGTCGTGCAGGGTGATATAATCTTGATTGTCAAAAAGAATCTCAAAATATTCCTCCGAGCCGATGGGGGTGTGGTAATCGCACTTGGGGCATTTGTGGAAGTTGTCGTGGAGCTGCTTGGTCGTGCTGGTCTCCTTGCAACTTTTGCACTGAAACCAGATGCCTTCCGGCACGTCTTTCTTAGACTTGGTGGCGGTGGTGATGCCTTCGCGCAAGCGTTTGTACCAACTCATGTATGGAGAGTTTAGAGTGGTTTTGAGAGGTTTAGATGGTTTAGAAAGCCTGACTTAGCGACTTGGCACCCGGCGTATTTTCAAAATCATTTTGGGTAGGCTAAAATTGAAATTGAGCGGCAAAGATAGAAAACGCCGCATGGCGTGGGAACATTCAAGCCAAATCGTTTTTTGAAACAAAAAGCGGCCCTTTCAGCGTGTGCTGAAAGGGCCGTTGCATTTTCTATGGCCAATGCAAAGTGGTTTTGAAAAACTGAGTGCAACAGACCGAACCTCCTACGTCCTATCGGCTTCGGCGGCTAAACACGAAGCTTCTAAACCATCTAAACTTTCAAAACCACTCTAAACCAACTACGCTCAAATCACCATCAGCTGCTTCGTCACCGTCGAGCCGTTCACCTTTACTTGGTAAAAATAATTGCCCGGGCGAAGGTCGCCTCGGCTGAACGTGACACGGTGCAGGCCAGAAGGGTAATTGCCCTCCGCCACCGTCTGCAACACGCGCCCGCTCAAGTCCACCAGCGAAATGACGACATAGCCGCCCTCGGTCGTGAACGTGAACGTAGTGGTGCCGTGAAAGGGGTTGGGATAATTGCTCACATTGGTCGCTTCCGATTTGTGCAGCACTTGCGTCCCCACTGACCCCGCTTTGAAAATCGGCAGTATCGGGAACGTCTGGCCGAGAATGCTCTCCGGGTTGGCAATGCCAAACCAATCCTTCAGCGCGCTGGCATACACCGAGCGGAAGTCGTGCTGCATATCCACGTCGTAGGAAACCAATGGGTCATTTGGGATTGCCGGGTTGTTGCCGATGATGCCAGGAATGACGTTTTTGCCAAACGCAAAGAGTGGCGCGGCAGCCCCGTGGTCGGTGCCGATGCTGGCGTTGGAGCCAATGGTGCGGCCAAACTCGGAGAAGGTCATTCCCGCCACGCGGTCATCTACGCCCAAGAGTTTCAGGTCGTTTTGGAATGCACCGATGGCATCCGAAAGAGTGCGCAGCAGGTTGGCATGGAGTCCTTCGGCGTTGCCAAAGGTGCCGTCCACCTGTTCGGCGTGCGTGTCAAATCCTTCCAAAGTCACGATGTAGATCGGCGTTTTCAAGCCGCCGCTAATGAGTTGGGCCACAATGCGCAACTGCTCGGCCAGTCGGTTGGCTGCTGGGTACTGCGCCAAATTTTGGCCGTTTTCCGCTGCATTTTTTACCGAAGTGTAATACACCTGAGCCTGCTGGGTCACCAAACGGATGAACTCCAATTCTTGTCCGTAAGGCGTATTGGGCGCAGGTTCCGCGATGTCGTTGACAAACTGATAAAAAACCGTCGGGTCGGTGATGCCCATCCCCATCGGCACCGAATTGCCCATCAGCGCGAGCGAAACCACCGCGCCCAATTGGATGGCGAGCGGATCGGGATTGTCGGAGTTTGGATAGCCATCGGGGAACAGCGGGTGCTGGCCCTGCAAATAGCGCCCCGCCCAGCCCGTTTCTACACTCTCGTCCGAGTCCGAGCCAGACATCCAGATGTCTGTAGAGCGGAAGTGCGAGTAGTCTTGGTTGGGGTAGCCCACGTTTTGCACCACCGACACGAGGCCGTTGTTGTACATATTCCGCATGGCGGTCATGGCGGGGTGAAGGCCGTTCTTGATGGTGCCGTTCAGGCTAAGCACCTGATTTTCGGCGATCAAAATGTTGGCCCGATTGATGGCCAGGTTGTCGTATTGGTCGAGCGGGATAAAGGTGTTGAGGCCGTCGTTGCCGCCGTTGAGTTGGATGAGCACCAGAACACGGTCGTTTTGGTTGCCGCCCTCGGCCAAAGCGCGGAGGAACGGCACTTGAGCCATTGGGTTGAGGGCATAGCCTTGGTGCTGGAAAGTGGCGGCAGCAGCGGCAAGGCTTGTATTGCGGAGAAAAGTTCTTCTTTTCATTGTTGACAAAGTTAATGTTGAGAAAAAAAACAAGAGGTACTGAGGGCGTTTTAATGTTGTATCACGAGCGGATCAGTATCAATCACGGTGATGCCACTTCGGAATGTAACCCAGTATGTGCCAGAAGGCCAACTCTGGGTATAGAGAATCACATTGCCGCTTGATTCGCTGACAGCGATTTCCTCGACAAGGTTTCCAGTGGCCGAGGTGACTTGAATATAGAGGTTGCTCTCTAGAACAAAGGCTTCGTAATAAACATGCACTTCGATATCTCCAGGATTAGGCTGAATAGAAAGCCGTTCTTCATCATGGCCACCACCCGTAGGGCAAGAACCCAAACGTATTAAAGTTGGGGCGGAAGGAAGAGACGTTTTGGCGCAGCCGGGCGGAGCAATTCTTACTCTGTAATCTCCACAGCGGGTTGTGGTTATGTTTTGAGTAGTTTGTCCTCCAGGAGTCCATAGCCAGCCAGTAGTCTCGGTTGGATGGTTGGCGGCGAGAACAATGTTTTCCTGGCCGCAGCAAATGAAGCGGGTACCAGCAGGATTGATGGTGGGCGCAGACACTATGATTGAATTTATGTTTGAGAGCGTGGCGAGCGTAGGAGGTTTCCAAGTTTTGGTTTTGCTCTGGGCGACTATATCCTGCGCCCCTTTTCTGGCGCGGGTGCTCCACTGATCCATGTTTGGGCGATCAGAACCAAACAGCGAAGGAAGAGTGGTGTAGTGCATCATGTTTTTAAACCCATTGGTCAGATCAATATCATGATCAAGACCAATAGCATGCCCAACCTCATGAAGAAAAGCCCAGAAAAAATCTTGCTGTTGAACAGACAAATCGCCGCTTAGAGAGTAGTTCCAATTAGCGCTTGGGTCAATCTTGATTGCACCTTTTTCTGTATAGAACTTGATCCCATTGGTGCTGTCAATGCCCGTTCGGATAGGGGTGTATGACATCCCCCCCCCACTTGGTGTCAGATAGATTACGTTCCGCTCCGGATCGTTTCGGTTGTTGGTAAAAACAGGGGCATTGCCTGCCGCGTTTTTTTCGTAGGTGATGGTTATGCCCAAAAAACCCGCCCACTGCATAAATGCCGCGTTCATGACTGCTACCATCTGCGGCCCATTGGGATGCTGTTGGATGGTGCTGTCAAAGGTAAACACAAGCCAATTGATGCAGTGCCGCCTCAGGAGGTAGAGTTTGTCAATCCTATTGCCGCTGGCAATGTTCCTAAAAGAATACTCTACGTTTACTTTTTGGGCGCTTCGGAGCGTATCTCCACAAGGCGATTGCTTGACTATGATTGGGCCAGAGCCTGCGGAAAAAGGTATTCCGCCTAGATTTCCCTTAGCAGTATGAGAGGGTACGATCACCTTAATAAGGGTATCTCTCCATATCTCTATCCAAATGGAGTCCAAGCCATTTAAGAAACCATCTTCATCAAACCCACTAGCCTCCCCCCCAGTATCAGCATTTTTGAACAGCACATCCCCTCTTATTGCCCCAAAGCCCTTGCCCTTTATTTCTATGGTTTCCCCATTCCCTGCATGGGTAAGCAGGGGGGATACAGAAGTAATGGTCATTGGCTGAGAGCAAAGTTTGTAAGCGTCAATAGGAGCAGTTTCTGTAGTGAAGGCAAGGAAGTTATTGGGGTTGTCAATGTAATAATCTGCGTAGGCTGTTTCTGTTTTAAAAGTCAACCCGGACAATTTACAGCATACCGTGTCTAATCCGACTTCAAGGTACACGGTTGCTAACTTTATGGTATCGTTGGGCAGTAGGAAGGACATTGGGACAACAGTGACGTTGATAGTTGTGTCATTCGGCACGTTTCCACCACTTGCAGTTGCCACGTTGTCTGGAAAGCTGAGGTCGGATACCGCTTTCCAACGATAAGTTGGGTTGGGATTCAGCCCAAAAGCAGATCTATTGAACTTAAAAATTACCGCGCTGTGTACAAGATGAAGCCCAGAAGTAAATACCTGTCCGTACAAATCAAAGGCGTAGTAGTTCTTCCCAGCATCTTGATAAACCCGTTGGTTTCGGACTGAAAACTTCAAGTTTTCATTTGATTTAGCCCCTTCGTAGGGGTTCTTCCCTCTGTATTTGATGGTATCTGGTTCAGGTACTTGCGGAATGGGAGATGGAGCATTTTTTTTGCTGGTGCCCTCCACAGGAGGAAGCACAATACCCTCCGAAGAGCGGAACAAGAAGTCATGAAACTCTGCCTTCGTGCGAAACAATAAGCCGTAAAGCCCCGCTACATCATAAGTTATTGAATCAGGCTTATGATTAAAGAAAAAAGATGGGACATACTCACTAAAAAACTGTATCGGCTGAAGATTAGTTGGAGGGGAGAGGCCGACAGGGAGAGGGAAATCAGTTTTGTTACATACAAAGATGTACTTCCTAAGACCATACCCGGCTCTATGTTTCTCCCAAGTTTGAGGTCTCACTACGCGAACCGTCCCCAGCGATAAATTGCCTTTGTAGCAGTAAGTTACTACAAGGGAAAATACCCAATATTCTCCTGTTGAATCGCTGTAAGTTCGCCCGTCTTCAAGGCAATAGCCCTCAAAAACAAACTCCGCGTTTTTCACCGCCTCCTTAGATTGTTTTTCGGCCTCTTCCTTGCTGAGGTAAAAGTTTCGCTGAGCGCTGAGCGGGAGCGCAAAAGTGCTGCAGAGCAGCAACGCGAAGAGGGGCTTGAACGAGGACAAAGTGCTCTGTTTCACGTCAAAAGTGGTTTGGAAAGTGAAAGAAAGGTTTTGAGGTGGCACATCCTAAATCAATTGATACTCAGCCAAGTTCATGATGTACTTGTGCAGGCTCGCCAAGCGGAACCACACCGTCTGGAAAGCCATCGGGTCGGTCGGGTTGTTGATGTAGGCGTTCCAAGCGTCGGTCCAGTAATAGTCGTTTTGCTGGCCGGAGAGCAGGATGCTTTTCAGGAAAGTCTTCTTCAACAGCGAAATCTCCATCGGCAGGAGGATGGCCAGCGTGTCGTCAATCAGTGCGTTCGGGTCGGCGGGGTTGGAGAACTGCGCCGCGAACGCGATGTGGTTAATGATCAGCAACTCATTCCCGACGGCCACGCCTTGGAAAGCCAACACATCGGTCAGGATATTACGGTTTCGGATGGTATCGCTGCTGACCCACACGCGGTAGTAGTTCGGCGATTGGCGGTAAGCCTGCCAGCCAGCCACGTTGGGCGGGTCGCCGGGGATCATCTGCAAAGCCCCGCAGTAATAGTTGATGCTCAGAAGGATAATGTATTCGTCGAAGAGCGTGGGGCTGGGGACGCTGAGGTTGTAGTTGCGCAAAATGCCCGCCGTCAAGTCCAGCGGGTTTTTGATTTGGCAGCCCTTGTTCGCCGCGTCGAAGAAATGCTCGCTGAGGAGCAGAGCGCGCATCACGGGCAGGATTTCGTAGTTGTTGTCGCGGAAAACCTGCGCCAACGGCACGATCACATTTGCCTCCACGTCCGCGTCAATTTTGTAGTAGACAAAGAAGCGGTAAATCTCCCGGCAGATGAAAAGCGAGACTTCTTCCTTTTGGAAAATCATGTTCAGGAGCGCGTCCAGTTCCGCGCTTCCGTTGCTGCTGCCCTGAATAACGGTGTTGTTGTAGAACGAGGAAAAAACCTTGAAGCCCGCGTCGTGCGCAGCGGGGCGGAAGATTGTGTCGCCGTTTGCGTCAATGCCCCAGCCCGTCAGTATCCGCGCTGCCACCACCACGTCGTCTTCCGAGTAGGTGTTGGCCGATTCCTTTCCGATGGTGAAAAGTTCTTGCAGTTCGCGGGAATAGTTCTCGTCGGGCGCGCTCACGTTGTTCAGGTAGCCGTTCAGGAAATACAGCATCAGCGGGTCAATCGTCACCGCCTTCACGAAAGCCTTGAAATTGCCCAGCGCATTCTCCCGCAGCATCTTGTTGTGCTTGTAGATGGGTTTCCCCCAGAACAGCGCTTCCGTTTTGGTGGCAAAGTGGTTGTGCCAAAAGAGCGTCATTTTCTCTTGGATGTTGGCCTCGCCATCCACCATGCGGTTGAGCCACCAGCCCCGCCAACTTTCGATGCGGTAGCCCTCTGCATTAATGTCATAGGGTGCGTTCACCCAAGTTGCGCCCGCAGGCACGTTGGGGTCAGCATACGGCGGTATCGCGTTGGGATTGTTGTAATTGTTCACAGGAGGGGCGGGTGGGTTAGTCGGCACATTCAGCACCGCATCCACCGCCGCCGCCGTGCTGCCGAGCGCGAGCATAAGGTCGAGGTGTGATTTTTGTAGGCCAAACGTAGTGCGGCGCAGCAAGTGGGCCGCTTCGGTCTTTGTCCAAGGCCCCGAGTAGGGGTCGAGGCCACCTTGGAGTGTGATTTCGCTCGGAGCCTGAAATGCTTCGGTTCGAGGAATTTCAGGCGGCAAGTGCTCGACGTGAGCACTCACGCCCGCCTTCGCCAAGATTTCTGCCTTCGTTGAAACTACGGCAGATAAATCGGCGGGTAAAACGGGTGAAGCAGCGGCCATTTTTTCAAAAAATTGCCGGCGGGAAAGTTTGAAATCGCCCATGTGAGAGAATGTGAGAGAATGTGAGAGAATGTGAGAGGTATTGCTTGCTGGCGCAAGACGCAGCAAAGAACGAAAATGTTACCTCCTATTTTTTCATTAACTCGGTCAGGGGTGGTTGGCGCTTCATTTTGATCGTGCGCACCACTTCAGGTTTTTTTTGCACCGCAGTCCATTCATCTTGGCTGTTTTGGGTCCAGTGGATTGAGTGCCAGCCATCGCGCACCGGGTCGAGTTGGAAAGACTTGCCGTCCAGCAGCACCGCCACCCACTCGCCGTTTGGCCCGAGATAGAGGTGGTCATTTTTCCAATACACCGTTGCGAGCGTAGTAGCCGAAGTGTCTTTTCCGTTAAATTGATAAGACACCACCTCCAAAGTGCTGTCCGTCGGGAAATGGTAAAGCTGGTAAAACCCCGGCCCCGCCACCTCGCTTTTCCAGTTGCCTTCTATCCAGCGCAGTTTTTGCAGGTCAGTTTTTTTGTATGCCGGGGGGGTGTGGGCATTGCCGGGCAGCGTCGGGGTTTCACTGCACGAATAGAGCATGCAAAGTGCGAAAAGCCCTGTCAAATACTTTGTCATCGAAGAAAAAAAGTTGAAAAATTAATATTCGGCATTCCCTGCCTTGCCGGTAGGCAGGCGCATTACAAGATTTCGAATTAGAAAAGCGTCCCCTGCTGCCCCGCCACAGGTTTTGGCCCGCGCAGCGCCACGTTCGGCATGGCCCGGCTGAATGTCTCGGCACAAAAAGCCGCCAGTTCCGGGCCGAGCAAATTGTCTGGCTCGTGCGTGAAAAAGTAAGCCTCGTGCAAGCCATCCTGAAACCAAGTTTTCAGCCGTTCGGCCCATTCTTCCACCCGTGCGTAGTCCGAGGGCAGCAGGCCATTGCCCACAAACCGTATCAGCGTTCGGGCATTCGTCAGGCGCAAGTGGCACACATCGCGCCGCCCCGCCACGTCGGTTATCACGGCGGCCACATCGTGCTTTTCCAACAGCCGGAAAAACACCTCTGCTTCGGAAGTTTTTTGGAAAAACGCGGCATGGCGCACCTCCACCGAGAGGGGTATTTTTTTTGAAAAATTTTCTAAAAAACGCGCCAGCACATTCAGGTCGCGCGGAATGAAGTGCGGAGGCAGTTGAACAAAACAACAACCCATTGCAACGCCCAGCCTTTGAATGGCCTCGCAAAAAATGGGCATTTCAGAACCTGCAAGCCCCAGGTCGCGGTCGTGGCTGATGGTCTGCGGTACTTTGGGGCAAAAGCGGAAATCGTTCGGCACGTCCTCGCGCCAGCGGTCCACCGTAGCCCAATCCGGCATACGGTAGTGCGTCGCGTTGAATTCAATGGTGTTGAACTGCGCTGCGTAATGCCGCAAAAAATCCTTTTCCTTCGCTCCTGGCGGATACCATTTTCCCACCCAAGGCTTCATGTTGTAGCCCGTTGGCCCGATGTAAAGCGTTGGCTGGGAAATCTTGGGCAGCGACGCGAGCAGCCCCGCGTTTTGCGGCGGCTCGGGCGGCAACCGGAAATCTACATTTTGGACCGAAGGGAGTTTCCCAAAATCCATGGCTATTTTGACTTTACGATTAGGGGGATTTAGGGGCGAAAGATAAGGGCGGCGGCGTTGATGATTAATCGGGAAAAATCCTTTGACCGATTCGGGAATTCATTTTAGTTTTGCCCCTGTAATCGCGGAAATAGCTCAGTTGGTAGAGCATCAGCTTCCCAAGCTGAGGGTCGCGAGTTCGAGTCTCGTTTTCCGCTCCACATTTGGCAAACAAAAAAGCAGTTTCGGATTCCCCGGAACTGCTTTTTTTGTAGGAAAAACGGGTCGCTCAAAAATTAAAAAACACGCCCGTGGAAGAGATTGAAATCAAACTCTTTGAAATTCAATCAATTCGCCTACCTTTGCCCCGTCCTTCGGGACAATTACTTTTCATTTTTTCAATTTTTTCAGTATGCAAACAGGAACTGTCAAGTTCTTCAACGAAACCAAAGGATTTGGTTTTGTCGTCAACTCAGCCACGGGCGAGGAGTTTTTCGTTCACGTCAGCGGCTTGGTCGACAAGGTCCGCGAAGGCGACACCGTCACTTTCGAGACCAAAGAGGGCAAAAAAGGCTTGAACGCTGTCAATGTTCAACTCGCGTAAGCGACAGAGGCATTTTGACCATAAGATTCCAAAAACTCCGGCGGTTTACCGTCGGAGTTTTTTTTGTCAAATTTTCTCCCGAACCATCATGTCCGTTGGCTGCCGTATGTTTGGGCAAACTATTTAGGCAACGATGCTTTTCAGAAAAAAAATGCTGGCGCTCTTGATGGCTGCCCTTGCTTTTGCAACGACCCTTTGCGCCCAGCCCGAACTCGAAAAACAGATCCAGACCCAACTTATCCTCGCCGAAGACGGCGCGGTGCTGGAATTTCCCGAAGGGAAAATCACGCTCTCCAACACTCTTTGGCTCGACGCAAAAAAGAACGTGACGCTGCGCGGCGCGGGGCAGGGCAAAACGGTGCTTTCGTTCAAAAACCAAAAACAGGGCGCGGAGGGAATCAAAGTCACCAATGCCGAAGGCATTGTGCTGGAGCATTTTACCATCGAAGATGCCAAGGGCGACCTCATCAAAACCCAGCAGGTGCGCGGCCTGACTTTCCGCGACATCACGGCTCAATGGACGGGCAAACCAAAGTCTTCCAACGGCTCTTACGCCCTCTACCCGGTGCAGTGCCAGAACGTGCGCATTGAGCGTTGCACGGCCATCGGCGCTTCCGACGCGGGCATCTACGTCGGCCAATCTGACTCGGTGTGGGTGACGGGCTGCGTGGCAAAATGGAATGTGGCGGGCATCGAAATCGAGAACACCACCAACGCCTGGGTCTGGAAAAACAAGGCTTACGACAACACGGGCGGTATCCTCGTGTTCGACCTGCCCGACCTGCCCAAAAAACGCGGCGGCCATGTCAAGGTGCACGACAACCTGGTGACGCGCAACAACTTCCGAAACTTCGCTCCGAAGGGAAACATCGTGGGCAAAGTGCCGCCCGGCACGGGCGTGATGATTCTCGCCACCAACGACGTGGAGGTTTTCAACAACCGAATCTGGGAGAACAAAACCGCCTCTACGGTCATCGTGAGTTACTTTATCGCCGAAACGCCCATCAAAGACAAGGCGTACAACCCCTATCCTTCCCGCATTTTTGTGCATGACAACATCTACTCGATGGGCAAGCGGATGCCGACTTGGAAGAGCAAACTCGGCTTTATTTTTTGGTGGAAATTTGGCAAAAAAGTGCCGCACATCCTCTACGACGGCATTCAAAACCCTGATTGGTTAGATGCCAATGGCCGCCTCAAACCGGGCTACGAAATCTGTGTGCGCAACAATGAGAACGGCACGTTCGCCAACATCCGCGCCGACAAATTGGGGCTTTTCAAAGGCAAAATCAGCAAAGACATTCGGCCTTATGACTGCGAATTTTAAAATCGGAGGGTGCTTAATCCTCGTAGTCGGCGCGTTGCAGGCGTTCGCTCCGAACTTCCCGAAAGTTGGAAACTTTCGGGAAGTTGTAGCAAAACCTCGTCTCTCCGACTACGCCTTTTTCACCGGCAAACTTTCCGACCTCTCGCCTGCACCCAACGTGTTCCCTTACGAGGTGAACGCCCCGCTTTTCAGCGACTATGCCGAGAAGGCGCGGTTTGTTTTTTTGCCCGAAGGGCAGAAGATGGGGTACGATGCGGAGCAAGCGTTCGAGTTTCCCACAGGCGCGGTCATCATCAAAAACTTCTTTTATTGGAACGATGCGCGAGTGCCCGAAAAAGGCCGCTGCATCTTGGAAACGCGGCTTTTGCTCAAAGAAGAAAAAGGCTGGAAAGCCCTTGAGTATGTCTGGAACGCCGAACAAACCGACGCTTTTTTGGAAGTGGCCGGCGCGAGTTTCCCCGTCAGTTGGGTAGATGGCCACGGCAAGACAAAAAAGATCGAGTACATCGCGCCCAATATCAACCAGTGCAAGGGATGCCATTCTTACGACGGCCAATTCGTGCCCATCGGCATCACGGCCCGCCAACTCAACCGCGAAGAAAATGGCGAAAACCAACTGCTCGCTTGGCAAAAAGCCGAGCGGCTGGTGCTGCCCGAAAATTTTGACGCGGCTACCGCTCCTCGCCTCGCTGATTACCGAACTTCTGCCTTCTCCCCTGCTGCCGACGCGAAGGCAAACCCCTCGTCAACCAACCACCAATCTTCGGCCCGCGCCTACCTCGATGCCAATTGCGCCCATTGCCACAACCCGCATGGGCCGGCCAGCACCAGCGGGATGTTCCTCGACATTGGGCAAACCGATTTGGAAAAACTCGGCGTGGGCAAGCCTCCCGTAGCCGCTGGGCGCGGGAGCGGCAATCGAAAATACGGCATCGTGCCAGGCAAGCCCTCGGAAAGCATCCTCGTGTTCCGCATGGAAAACGACGACCCTGGCATCCGTATGCCCGAACTGGGGCGGCAACTCCCGCACCGCGAGGGGATAGAAATCATCAAAGAATGGATTCGGAAAATGTAGTGCGAAGGAAACTTTATGGGAAACTGCGTTCGTTTCGCTTGCCATTTTTAAAAAATTCAAACCAACCCTTTTCACATGAAACACCTGATTCCAGCGCTGCTGTTTGTAGCGGCCACTTTTGCCTCCTGTGCCACTTCCAAGATTGACAAAGCAGGCGCCCAGCGCACCGTGCAAGATTTGAAAAAGCACGGCCTTGTTGTTTGGCTCCCCGATTCCAAGCGGCGCATCGAATATTTCAAGTCCAAAGGCTGGCACAAAGATGCCGCTCAGGAACAGGCCAAGGTCGAAAAACAGAACCGCGCGTTGGTGGGCTATTACACGGCCCATTTCAATTTTTGCAAAGTCTATTTTTACCACACAAGCCTCGAGGAAGACTTGAAAAACAATCTCCCGATACTCCTAAACGCGGGTATGCAGCCCGACCCCTCCATCCCGCTCCCCGAAAAAATGATCATCGGGGGCTTCTACTACAAAGACGGTCAAGAGAGCGCCCCTTTCCTTTCTCGGCATTTCAGGGTGGAAGATGGGAGCATCAAAATGAATCTCTATTCTGAACGCTGGAGACCGTTTTGGGAAAAAAAGGGCACCCGCGAGCGCGACATCATCCGGCTGAACAAGAAGTTGACAAGGATTGCGAGTGGTTCGTGAAGCCCGCCGTGTGCCAGAATACGTTTCCTAAAACTTTTGAAAGTTTAGGAAACGTGACTCAACGCCCGCCCGCCCGACAATTTTTGCGATTGTCGGGCGGGCTTGTTTTTTTAACATTGCGGCGAAAATTATCACACTGATTGCAATGTCTGAAAACATCTCCTCCTCTACCCGCCTCCTCAACGCCGCCGTGATTGTAGCCGCGCTCGGCTATTTTGTGGACATCTACGACCTGCTGCTCTTTGGCTTTGTGCGCAAGAAAAGCCTACTTGACTTGGGTTTTACAGAGGAGCAAGCCTTCGATCTTGGCCTCTCGCTCCAAAATTGGCAGATGCTCGGGATGCTCATCGGGGGCATTTTGTGGGGCGTGCTCGGCGATAAATTGGGCCGGGTGCGGGTGCTGTATTTTTCCATCGCGCTCTATACCATCGCCAATATTTTCAACGGGTTTGCCACAGGCTATGCCGACTATGCCTTTTACCGATTGATCGCGGGCATAGGGCTGGCGGGCGAATTGGGCGCGGGCATCACGCTGGTGGCCGAGGTGCTCCCAAAGCACAAGCGCGGCCTCGGCACTATGCTGGTGGCGAGCATCGGGCTTTCGGGCGCGCTGCTGGCTTGGGTCATCGAGCATTTTTTTGAGTGGCGCACTTGCTATTTCATTGGCGGCGGGCTGGGCGTTTTGCTCTTGATGCTGCGCGTGAGCGTGGCGGAGTCAGGCATTTTCCGACAAGTGCAACAACAGCAGCACATCAGCCGGGGCAATTTTTTCGCGCTGTTCACCAACCGCGACCGGTTTGTACGATTCATGCGCTGCATCTTTATCGGCACTTCTACTTGGTTTGTCATCGGTGTGCTGGTTTTCTTTGCCGACAAGTTTGGCGAAGCCAAAGGGCTTCAAGGTATAAAGCCTCAAAACGCCATCGCCATCGCGTACATCGGCCTTATTCTGGGCGATCTGGCCTCGGGGCTTTTGAGCCAATTGCTGCGCAGCCGGGTGAAGGTGATGGCGATTTTCCTCGCGCTGGATGTGCTGGCGGTGCTGGCCTACCTCGCGCTGCCATTCAGCAGCGCCACCATGTTTTACGCCAGTCATTTTGTGCTGGGGTTCTCGGTGGGGTTTTGGGTGATTTTCGTAACGATCGGGGCGGAGCAGTTTGGCACCAACCTGCGCTCCACGGTCGCCACCTCGGTGCCGAACTTTGCGCGCGGGATGCAGGTGCCCATCAACGAATCGTTCAAATACCTGAAAAGCGCAGCAGTGACAGGGAGCGTCATCACGGCCGGCTATATCGTGGGGGCGGTTTGCCTTGGCATCGCTTTCATAGCATTGTGGGGAATGAAAGAGACGTTTGACCGGGATTTGGATTATGTGGAGGAGGTGTAAGTGATTGCTGATTATTGATTGCTGGTTGTTGATTTCACAAAGGCTTGGCAACCTGCTTGCTGTGAAAAAAGATAACCACGTTTATTTTGGAGCAAGTGCTTAAGATGAAAGGGGTGTTTTCAAAAAAATGGCCGTTTGTAAAGTTTTGGCGATTTTAGATTTTGCAACGCTCCCTCCCAAAGAAGGCTTTGTTTTACCTTTGACCGCTCTCCTGCCAAAAAAACTCGCCCTGGGCAACCTCCATTTGTCACCTTTGAGTTTTCTAAATTAAATCTGCTTTTTGAACATGAAACGTAACCTTTCACTCATCTTTCTCTTTTTGTTCGCCTTCGGCGCAACGATGTTCGCTCAGACGAACAGAAACCTGAAAGCCCCTCCCGGCTTCCAAAAAACCACAAAGCCTTCTGTGCCTGCCGTGAAAAAACAAGCCGTCACGGGCTTAGAAGAAGGCACCAGTTCCCCTGTGAACATCCCGCCTGCCGAAAATTCGTTCGTTGACCAAGTTTTTGGCGTCACAACGTACGACCTCCAATCAAACTCCAACCTCGGGTCGCGCATCCATAATTTCGGCGATGGCAAAGTAGCCGGTGTTTGGACCATCTCCCTTACCGGCTCCGAAGCCGCTGGCTTTGCAGACAGAGGCACTGGCTACAACAGTACAGACAACCTCGGGGTTGCTGGCGCGCCTCCTGCTGCAAAGGTAGAATCTGTGCGCACGGGCTTCCCAAGCTATTTTGTAGACGGCGGCAACGAAGAATGGATTTTTGCCCATGCTGCCGTGCCTCCCTCTACGGTCACTTTGCAAATCCACTACGCACACCGCCCAGTGGGTGGCACTACTTGGACGGAAGGCAATGTGCCCTTCACCACTCCCAATGGCGGGCTTTGGGCGCGCGCCTGCGCGGGCGGGCCTGATGGCAAAACCCTCCACGTGATCTATCTCACCACCCCTGTAGGCAATATGGGTGTTTTGGTGGATGGCCTCGACGGTAGCCTCCGCTACTCTCGCTCTCAAAATGGGGGCGCCACATGGGACATTGTGGATTTGGCAGTACCGGGTATTGACGCCACCAAATGGGTTGGTGTAAATGCTGACGCTTACTCTATTGATGCCAATGGGAGCACCGTCGCAATCGGTGTTTTTTCTACGGACAATGATGTCCTGATGATCAAATCAAGCGACAATGGCGACTCATGGGATACGCCCCGAGTAGTGAATGATTTCCCACTTGATCATTATAGAATTGGCGACGCTTATGACCCCGCTGATGTGGCGGCGTACATTGACCCTGCCATTTGGCCAGCACCCAACGGCATCATTGATACATGGGCCATGCTTACCACAGATGGATCCGGCAACGTCTTGGTTGACAACGATGGCATCGTGCACGTAGTGGCGCCCTCGCTCTTTATCCGCGACAGTATTTTTGACGGCACCACTGCCTACAATTACTACCCTGGCGACTTGCTCGGCATCATTTACTGGAACGAATCCATGAACGATGACGAAGGCATCATCAACGCAGGAGCGGTTGACCTGGATGGCGATGGCTTTTGGGGAGCTGCCGACAGCGAAATATATGCAGACGGCTACGGCGATGCATTCTGTTCGGGCGCTTCCTTGGGCATGGACGATGAAGCCCGCTTGTATGTGTCCTATACCGCGCACCACGATCTGTTCCGCGACGGCGACAACTTCCACTACCGGCAGCCATTCGTCAACCGCAGCGAGCCGGGAGACTATCTGTCTTGGAACACTCCCCAAACGGTGCTCGACTTCCGCATCGTGGGCGATACCGACCTTGTAAAGTTCTCCGAAAATTATTTCGCTTCCATGGCCAAAAAAGTGGACAACCATGTACACGTCCTCTGGCAGCAAGACTACACACTGGGTCTCACGCTTCGCATTACGAACAACCAAGACCCACTGGAAAACAACATTGTCTATCAAGCCTACCCGCTGGAATACTTTGTAGTTGGCACAAAGGAACCTGTGACAAAAGTAGACGTCAGTGTGTCGCCAAACCCCACGGCTGGCCTCGCTGAGTTGCGTTTCCAAATAGACAAGTCGCAGGACATACAGGTGGAAGTATTTGACGCATTGGGCGCATTGGTACAAACCCGAAGCGCATTTGCGCCTGCTGGCCCTATCACCGTAGAAGTGAATACTTCCGCTTTTGCAAACGGACTCTATTATGTGCGCGTGAACGGAACGAACGTTGCTGGGCAAGCCAAACTGATGGTTGCCAAGTAACCATGCTTTTTGATAAAAAGCCATGTTCTTCAGAGGCTGCTCCTTGCGGAGCAGCCTCTGTTTTTTTTCTTCAAAAAATAATTTCCACCCGCAAATAAAATCTGAACAAGGCCGTTCCTTCGACCATATTTTAATCCCTTCGGTACTTCCTCGCGCCAGCGAGCATTCGACATCCCCGCCTCCGAATCCACCTGATTTCTGCTTTATGACGGACTTCAAAATCTGTCAACCTGTTTCTCGACGGGCTTCCAAGCCCGTCAATCCGCACACTCGACGGCCTTCAAACTCCGTCGCAAATTGTCAATCTTAAACCGATCTACTATGGCTTCTTTGAATCCTCTCGCAGGGGTTTTGGGGCGGCGCAAGGCGGCGCATTTGCTGCGCCGAGCGTCGTTCCGCCACACCCGCGCCAAGGTGGACGAGATGGCTGGCCAAACCGCCGCCGAAGCGCTCGCC
>JBJXFT010000124.1:0-15303 GCA_046155725.1 Saprospiraceae bacterium | reverse complement strand
GATTCCTTTTCACCCAAACTGCCCATCTTTTTGATTAAATAGCCCCACTATTCGCACAAAAAGATAGTTGTTTTGGCAAAAACGAACCTACCTGAAATCCACAAGTTATTATTCACCCGTTCCTTAGTTGAAATCAACAAGTTCAAATACTCAAGCAGTTGCTGCTTGCCGAGGGGGGCCAAGAGTTCGTATTTCAGAAGTAATTCTGCCATTTGCTAAATTTTTTTTGCCCTCAAAAATGCGCGCATTTTTGAAAACCCAAATGCGCTACCTTTGTCAAAAATCCTTTGGTCATGCAAACTGCCGTTAGAATACCGTTGACCGCACTAAACCCCGCTGTTGTCCGGGACTTGCAGAAGAAATACCCGGAAGCAGAAATACAGATCGTCATGGCAGGCATACCGGACGAGGCAGCGGCCTTGAATGAGGAGCGGTTTTGGGACATTATCTCCCTGCTCGACTGGTCGAAAGAAGGCAACGACGATGCGGTCATCGAACCTGCTGTCCGTCAACTTTCGAGGCTGCCCGAATCATCCATCCTTTCGTTTTATGACCTGCTTTCCGAAAAGTTGTACCTCCTCGACAGTCGGGTTTATGCGGAACATTCCGTTTCAGCCAAGGAAAGCATTTCTTCCGATTTGTTCCTCTATGCCCGTTGTTGCGTGGTAGCCAATGGGCGCGAATTTTATGAAGAGGTATTGAAAAACCCGGCTGCTTTTTCAAAAGATTTGTTCTTCGAGGCGTTGCTCGACATTCCTGAGCGAGCCTGGTTCCGAAAAACCGGCAGCAGCCTGGAACACCAGCCAAAATACATTTTCGAAACTGGCTTTAACCCTAATGGCTGGGGAGCGGACACCATTTCATTGTAGGCAGCATGAGCAAGCACGGCAATTCCCTCGAAAATGAGAACCCGCACCATCTCTACGAAATCTGGGATACGGCTGAAAATGGTGTGTTCAAGTATGGCATCACAGATGACCCTATTGAAAGGGACGGGCTTTCCAAGCGGATGCGCAACCAGATTGACTTTCTCAACAGGGCAGTCGGTTTATTGCGCTTTGTGGGCAATGTCCTGCTCAAAAATATTTCAGGCAGAGCAAGAGCAAAGGAATTGGAAGACGAATACATTGACCGATATTTTGATGAGCATGGAAGGAAACCGAGGGGCAATCCGGTAGGAGGGACAAGAAAATAATTTGCTCTTTTAAGCCTCAGCCCTTCCGCTCACTGGGGTAAGGGTACGCAATTTTCGTTTGCGGGTGTGGCGTTTAAAATCTGCTACTTTTGCTCGGCAAACATGTTTTACCTCATCGGAATCATCCTTTCTTTTTTCCTCTGCCTGCTGTTGCTGGGCAAAAAGGACAAAACCTCCGCCGACCGCCTTTTGGCGTTCTGGATGTTCTGGATAGGCTGCCATCTGCTGGTTTTCTACCTGTACCTGTCCCAGAAAATTTACGATTTCCCTTTCCTGCTTGGCCTAACGATCCCCATGCCGTTGGTGCATCCGCCGCTGCTCTTTCTGTACACCGCCGCCCTTTGCCGGGGGGAGATGCCGAGGCGTTGGTGGGTACATTTCCTCCCATTTCTTGGTTGTTTCCTGTACCTCATTCCATTTGTCATGCTGCCCGCCGAGCAAAAAATTTGGGTTTTCGAAAACAAGGGGGCGGGTTACGAAGGCTTCATGTTGCTCGTGAACATCGCCATCAATTCTTCAGGTTTGATCTACATTTTTTTGGCGCACAGGATGCTCCAAAAACACCGCCGGGTCATCGCCGACCTGTTTTCCAATCAGGAAAAAATCAACCTGCAGTGGTTGCAAAACTTGATTTATGGTCTGGCGGCCATTTGGTTAATTGTGCTGACGGGCAATGACCCCATTGTTTTTGGGGCGGCGGTATTGCTGGTGCTGTACATCGGATATTTCGGCATCCGGCAGGTGGGGGTTTTCAGCAGCCCGCCCGCCCTGCAAATTGCACAAGCCAACTATGGCTCGCCCGATTCCTTGTTCCCAACTGCAATACTTGAACCAGCTGCTGTGGCGGATGCTTCGGAAAAACCATCCGAACTTCCACTTGACAAGAAAAAGTACGAAAAGTCAGGCTTGACCCCAGAAGCAGCGGAAAAACTGCACCAGCAGCTGTTCGAGATCATGGCTGCTCAGCAACTCTACCGAGAAAGCGAACTGTCGCTCACCGGGTTGGCCGAACGCTTAGGCGCGCACCCCAACTATTTGTCGCAGATTATCAATGAAAACGAGGGCAAGAACTTCTACGATTACGTCAATTCGATGCGCGTCGAAGCATTTTTGACAATGGCAGCCGACCCGCAAAACCGCCGCTTCACGCTGTTTGCACTTGCGCTGGAATGCGGTTTCAACTCGAAAACAGCATTCAACCGCTATTTCAAAAAAGCCAAAGGGCAGTCTCCTTCGGAATATCTTTTGGACTTTTCAAAAGCATCACATAATCAAATCTGTGGCACATAGATGCGGATGTTCGGTAAAGAAGATAGATGTGATAAGTGGGTTGGCAAATGCCCCTCGTTGAAACAAGGGGTTACAAGATGATAGATGTGATTTGCGGTTACCCAGTAGAAGTCACGAAGAACCATCTTTTGAGTGGTAGGTGATGCAGCAATGGGGTGATGAAGCAATGAGCGCTAAGTGCAACACTCATCGCTCCATCGCTCCATCGCTTCATCGCTCAAAACCGCCTCTGGTAAGTCAATTGGGCAAATAAAGGGATGAACGGAGCCGTGTCCCAGCCTTGGGTGGCCAATTTCCCTGCCTTGAGCGAGAGCTCGTTTGCGCGGAAAGAAAAACCTGTCTGCAAGCCGTAGAAATAGTTGCCGCCCGTCGGCAGATACCAGCCATCTTGGATGCCGGGATAATTTTCCTGCGCGCTGCGGCTATGCCGGATGTGTGTGACGATGGCTTTGTCGAAGCCAAACTCGCCCGCCAGAAACCACCGCCGTCTGTAAAAACCTACAACCCCGGAAACCTCGCCGCCGAAATTGAGCAGCCTGACCTGGTTGTTTTCAAATCGGCGAAATGGGCAGTAGGCCTTGGCGGTGAGAGAAAGGCCGCTCCACCGGAGCAATTCGATTTGCCCACCCATCCTGACTTTGAAATCGTCGAGCGGCTTTCCCCCAACGGGGGCGCTGTATTCGATGTTCGCCAAAACGGGCATTTTGGTGTTGAATTTGAGCCCATAGCCTAAGCCAAAAGTCAGGCCGTAATCCCAGCCGGTTTGGAAGTGGGCGATGTGTTTTTGTTCGGGTTTGAAGGCCTGCCAGTTGATGTTTTGCGTGCAGGCGGAAACTGCCATGCCAAGGAAGGCAAGGGTGAGGATGATGTTGTTTTTCATGGAGAAGTTATTTTAACGAGTTCAGATAGGTGAGTGCGACCGGGTGGAAATTCTGCCAGCCACGTGGGAACGACAGCATATCGTGCCCAGCCTCGTCGGTGCGGAAAAGTTGGACATTCGGGTAGGCAGCGGATACTTTTTTGGCGTGTTCTTCACCATAAGCCGTGTTGTTTTCGCTGTAAGTGAAAAAGACTTTTGTGGTGTACTCCTGCAAATGAGTCGTCCAGTCAAAGCCCTGTTCGGTCCCGATGGAAAACAAAGCGTCATTGACGACTGCTCCTGATCGCCAGGATTGCAACGGCCCCTCGTTGCCAATGGGGTTGTCTTCGGCTTCTTCGGCTGAGGCCCAGAGCCCAAACTTGTAATCCAAAACCTCGTGCTCATCGCCCCTGCCGGAAATGAATTGATCGAAGTAAACGGCATCGTTTAGAGCTTCGCTGAAAAGGCCATAGTTCTGCGAACGGCTCAGGTAATCCGTCATCTGGGTATATGTGAAGCCGCCAGGTTCGCCGAGGATTGCACCGTCAATACTGGCCGGATAGGCATTGATGAAAGCCGTCGCCAACATCCCTCCCCAAGAGTGCCCGAGCAGGATAACCTTTTGCTGAGGGCTTGTTCGGTAATGTTCGATGACCCCTCCCAAATCGCCCAGCATAATTTGAATGCTGTATGAATCTTTGGGATGTCGCTTGGACAAGCCCGACCCGCGTTGGTCATAAAACACGACCCGAAAGCCGTCGTCGGCAAACTCCTTACAGTTCAGCAAATAGCGGTAATCCGAGCCAGGGCCGCCGTGTATGACGACTAGCAGCGCGCTATCAGGATGGCCGAAGGCCTCGGCGTGCAGTTGTGTGCCGTTCACTGCAATGCTTGGCAGCGAGGGGTCTTGGTCAACCGTGAGTGGCACCAAGTTGCCGGGGGTTTTAGGATTCAATTCGCCTTTTTGGCAGGAACTGGCCATGTGCCCCAGCATGAGAGCCAGTCCGATGGAAAAAATGTGAAGTTTCATGTGAAAGGATAATTTTGAGGCAAAGGTGGGGGCGTGACAGAGCACCAGTCGCCCCTCCTTGCAAGGTGGCACTTGTTTTTGGGCTAGCCCAAAAAATGGGTATCACTGCCGCCGCCCTGCCATCCCCGGCAACGCCAAATCCTTCTCAGAAACAAGCACCTCCCCCAAATCAAACTCCCAGTCAATCCCCAGCGCAGTATCGTCAAAACGAACCCCACCTTCGTGGGCTTTTGAATAGAAATTATCACACTTGTAGGAGAATTCTGCCGTGTCGCTCAGCACCAGATAGCCGTGGGCAAAACCGCGCGGCACAAAGAGTTGCCGCTTGTTCTCCGCGCTCAGTCGGATGCTGTACCATTGGCCGAAAGTGTGGGAATCTCCCCGAAGGTCCACGGCCACATCCAGCACTTCGCCCTCTGTGACGCGCACGAGTTTGGCTTGCGCCATTTCCCCAACTTGATAATGCAGACCGCGCAGCACGCCGCGCGTGGAACGGGATTGATTGTCTTGCACGAATACCGTGTGTACGCCCGCTTCCGCCCAAACCTGCTGGTTGTAACTTTCAAAAAAATAGCCCCGCTCGTCGCGGAAAACCGCAGGCTCGAACACAAGCAGGTCGGGAATGGGAGTTGTGGAAAAAGGCATTTTTGAGAACTATGAACGATGATGTATGAACTATGAACAACGAGACTTTCCAAGTTTTTAAAAACTTGGAAAGTCTGAGCCAAGCGGAATGCTCTTGGAACTTTGAACTTGCTGACTTGAAACGGTCATTTTTTCCTCCAAGAAACCATCGCCGAAGGCGTGAGGCCAAGGCTCGGGTGCCACTCGGAAGCGAGGTCAATGGCGATATTGTTTTTCAAGCGCAGCCCCGCGCCAAAGCCGAGCCGCGCCACATTGTTGCTGCGCAAGCCCGCGCGAATCACCAGTACCGAAGTGGGGCGATATTCCAGCCCGGCTTTTATCATGGCCGAGCGTTCGAGGTCTTTTTCAGTTTCAAAAGTCATCAAAAGAATGTCGGAAGGTTTCCAAGACGCGCCGATGCGCAGCACCGTGGGCACCAAGTCTTCGCCGATTTTTTGCTGGAACGGGTTTTGGATTTTTGCGCCTATCCAAACTTTGGGCAAAGCCCGCGCGAGCAGGCTCAGGCTGAACGTAGCGGAAGTAGCCGATCCATACTCTTGCGCCGAAGCCCGCAGCACATCTGCCGAGCCGCCGAAGTAGAACGCCTCCGTCAAACGCCGCCCATAAGCCAATCGGAAACGCTGTTCCGTGTACACATCCGTAGCCGAATGTTCGATGCCCAAGCCCGCGCCGCCGAATTTCCCGATGCCCGCCACCGCCTGAAAATGCGCCGTTTGCCAGCCCGTTATCCCGTAGGGCACAGCCGAGCCGGCCCAAAAGCCGAGCCGCTCGCCGAGGCCGAGTTGGGCTTCGTTGGCAAGCCCTGTGGAAAGGCTTGGGACGGCAACGGTAGCCCCGCCCATGCCCATCGCCGCCGCGTTCTCAAAAGGGCGCATGAACACTTGGGCGTGGAGGGCATTGCAGAGGAAAAACAGGAAAATCGAGCGGGCAAGGTGGCGCATGGCATTGAAAATTGGTTGGGCAAAAGTAGAGAGACCTTGCCGCAAGCACAGCAAGGTCTCTCTTGAAAAGTAAAACTCGAATCAATATTAACGGGGACTCGAAGTCGCCTATTTTTAGTGAAAATCAATGTTTGGATTTGAAGAACCAGATGCTTTGCGCTTCGCCTTCGGCGCCCATCACAGTGGCGGCGTATGCGCCCGTGTTCAGATGCGCAATGTTTATGCTGCCGTCGCCTTGTAGGGTATGTTCGCTTACCAACCTGCCGTACACGTCTCGAATCAACAGCTGGTGTTCACCGCTTATTTCATCGGTAAAATCCACATTAAGCACCTCAGAAGCCGGGTTTGGCCACAAGCGCATACGCTTCTCGATTTGTCCAGGCGGCTCCAGCGTTGGGGTGATGATCGTCTGCTCGCAGCCCGGCTCCAAACAGCCCACGCTGTCTAATTTCAGCAGAAATATTTTTGACTGGTATTCTCCTTCCGGACTGTCGCCATAAATATACCCGTCAATTAAGATACCACCATCAGAGGCCCAGATAGCATGGTTTATTTTTTGTTTGTTGAAATAAGGCTCTGGAGTATCTACAAATATCTCGCGTACCCACAAGATTTCCCCCGTTGGCGAAAAGCATACCAGATGCAAGCTATGTGGCGTACCAGAGCCTGACACTAAGATTCGGCCATCGGGATGGATGGAAATATTGCGCACGAAAGCGGTCTCGGTCAGGATATTGGGGAACACAAAGTCATTGAAGAGATAAGACCAAATCGTGTCCAGGTCAGGGCTTAGCATTTGTAGGCGCATCCCCCCGTGTTCGAACATCGGCGGGTTTCTTTCTTCAGAAAGATAGACCAGATTTCCGTTGGGGTGTAATTTCAGGTCGCGTACCCTGCCCGTAAGTGGGTTGGTGAAAAACTGTGTCGGATGCCCCGTACTGTCCAAGCGCATGAGGCGATCACGATAGTCAGTTATTACATCGTTGTCGTACGCGATTCGGAGAGAATTGTCCGGCATTCGGACGATAGGATTTATATACCCTATTTGCCCTATCACAGGGACACTAAAAGTATTGTTCCATATAACGGTACCTGATGAGTCGATTCGATACAGGACATACTTTTGGGCGTAACCGTCCCTGCCTCCTATGTACAACCCAAGGCTATCCTTAGTGAGTTCAAGACCGGCCTCTCCAGTATCCACACCGGGATCATTTCCTGCATAAGTTTTGTGCCAAAGCAAATTTCCATCTTTGTCAAACTTATTAAGCAAAAACGCCTTTAGCGGTACAAACCCGGAACGGGACAAAAAATAAACCGAAGCATCTTTTGCTACCACCATATCGCTCGGAAAATATACGAGCAATTCTGCGTAGGACTCTAAGGGGTAGACTGCAGTTGAGTGCCAAATGACTTGACCATCCTGATCAAATTTTATGATGCCGTTTTGAGTAACTGGGTGCTGTTGATTATCGCCCTGCAACAAAACAAAGTAATGAGTTTTAAAATCAATTAACTTATATGGTTCTTGTTTTTCAATATTAAAATCATAGGTTTTAAACCAAGCGAATTGTGCATTTAAGACACTATTTAAGAAAAAAAGAATCATCAAAAAAGGAATTCGGCGCATGGCTGATAAAAATAAAGTCGCCAGCCCGATAGGATGCTATTCCTACCGGGCTGACAGCTTGGGTTAGAAAATTTAGGGCTTGGATTTGAAGAACCAAATGCTTTGCACCTTGCCGTCGGTGCTCGTCACAGTAGCGGCGTATGCGCCCGTGTTCAGGTGCGCAATGTTTATCCTGCTGTCGCCAAAGAGGGCATGTTCGCTCAGCAAGCGGCCGTAAGCATCGCGGATGCTCAACCGATACTCGCTCGGCACTTCCGCTGCGATGTCAATATTCAAGACCTCGCCAGCCGGGTTTGGATATATAGAAAACATAGACGCGGCCTGCAACTTGGAGAGCATTTCTCCGCTTCTCTCTTCAGGTTCGGCTGGCAAGGGCGGGATAATGGGTTCAAACATAGCCCCATGGAGCACCCAAAGCAAGGTTTGGGCATACCCGGCTTGGGCGGAGTAACTCTTGGCGATTGCATACAGCGATGTGGAGTCCTGCGCCGAAAGTACAAAGGTGTTGCCCGCAGCCAGTCGGTTTAAGTTCACCGTTTGGATCAATTTGAATCGGGCATCTTCCGGGTCTGCGCTTGGGTAATTGGCGAGCAATTGCGCCGCACCGGCGTAGTCCTTGGTCTGCAAGCGCAGCCCGACCAAAGCCTCCCTGCTAAACTGCTCCGGGTCGGCGGCCCAGAGCAGCGCCACCTCGCTGAGGTTGTTCGCGGCATACAAGGAATCCGTCAGGTGGTGCAGCAAAGCCATCTTCTTGCTGTTTACATATTTGCGTTCCTGAATGGCCGAAACACCGCCTCCTTGTGCGATCTGGTAATCCAACTGACCGATCTGGATGTAATACTGCGCCAAGCACCCTCGGGTGCGGCAGTCGCCGGGCTGCAATAAACCGTCAATAGGACCAAAAGAGCAGATTGGAGGATTCAATGGCTGATCTTGTCCAATGTTTCTAAACTTATATTTACTACAAACACTTGAACAGGTGCCTTGTATCGGGCAGCGTGGTAAAAGTTGAGACAGGCAATTAGTCGTCGGCGGATAGTATGTGAAGCTTTCCGAATTATTGGAAAGAGGATCAGGGGTGAAAATCTCCGCCTTATGATCTCCAATGGCATAGTCGGTGAATTCGTTGTAAACCGGGTTGCCAATTCCGCCTTGGTCTGGCAGTTCGCCTTTGTAAGGGTTGGCGGGGTCGTTATCATTGGCCAGATGCGAAAGCCGGACATCGTACCAGCAATCAAATTTGTTGGCATACCAGTAGGTGCCGTTGTTGTTGCCGCCGACAAAAACACCTTCTTTGATCAAGGGGTCTTGACTGCCTATCCCTACTGTATTGTATTCATTGCAGTAGATGGAGTTGACACCAGCTTCGCCCGATTGAAAGAGTGCTACCCCAGCCAGAAAGGCTGGATTGCCGTTGATCGTGGTATTTCTGAACTCGTTTTCCTCGATTTTGTAGATGCTCGTGCCTTGTAGCGTCACCCCATTGTAGCAGTCCTCCATCAGGTTGTTGTACACGATCAAGAAACCATAGGACTTGGCAGATACACACCAGTCGCAGTACTTGAAGGTATTGCCATTGTTTCCTGCGCCCCCTATAAACGTCTTCTTGTTGGCCGTAGGGGCGGCCATCCCTGCCTCTACGGCATATTTGTTGAGCGTAAAAGTGGAGCCTAACACCGTCGCCGTGGCATTTCCCAGTACGAGGCCGCGCTCAAGGTTTTTGAAGTTGCAGGCATCGCTAAAGAGCATCCCGCTCACCTGCCAAGAGGTCACCCCCTCGTAGGTTTTCACCGGGTTGGCAACCGATGTGCCCAGAAAAGTCTGCTCGAAAGTACAAGCCTTAAAACTTGAGCTCACAGTTATCGGTTCGTAGGCGCCATATTCCACACCCTTACGGCAATTGCGGAAGATGGCGTTGTTGACAGAAATCAGGCCGCCAAAATGGAGCAGTTGTACTTCCCAAGGAGTTGCTCTCTGCTGCCCAAATATGCCGATTTGGGCATTCTCGATCACCGCTCCGTTTTTGAGGGTCACCACCCCTGGGTCGGCATTTGCCAAGGGGTAGCCTTCCTCCAGCATTGCAGGCGTTGATGCCACAGCGGTATTGCCCCAGACCTCTATTCCGGTCCATCGCTCGGTCTTGGTCTGCCCATTGCAAGTGGTGCGGGTGGGGCCTTTGGTGGTGATTGTGGCGCCATCTACAATGAGCCTTGCCCCTCGCTCCACGACTATCCGGGCACCTTTTGCCATGATGGTTCTGCACACAATGGTCAAAGAGGCTCCGGGCTTGATGTTTACGTTGCCGAAAACCACTCGGCTGTAGTCCCAGATAGTTGGAGTAGCAATGACCAAATCTTGGCTTGCGGTGTATTCCGTTTTGAGGTATTTGGAAACGGCGCCCAGCGTCAAGGTTTTGTGCATTTGAGCCATTTGCAAAGGGGAGATGAAGTCGTTGATCCTGGAGTAGCTCATCATGTTGTTCCCGCATGTGCAATCCGTTTCAGGGTTTGGACAAAAATCGCCCACACAATCTTGGGTTTCACTTTGGCACATATCGGAGAATAGGCCGCAAAATGAATGCCCGAGGCCAAACACATGGCCGAATTCGTGCCCGATCAGATTTCCACCGCCCCATGCTCCTCCTGGGGCGTTAAGATATTCATTGTATTGGTTGAAGATCATCACATGGGATGGAGGGCCATAGCCAGTTGTGCCGTCGGGTATCTGGCAAAAGAACACGTTGAGGACTTCATCTTTGCAGATACCGTAGTTGTCAATACAGTAGGTGTTGGCGTACGTCCCATCTTCGTTGATGTACCCCGCGTTGTCTCGGTGATAATAGGTGCCAACAAGTTCAAACTGGATTCGAGAATCTCTGGTGTAACCCGTGCCTTGGTAAGCGCAATTGCACCACAGCACATTACAGTTTGAGAAGAGCGAGTTGATGCGGGCATACAGGTCGCTCAAGTAGGCAACATCGGCGGCAATGTTCTCGTCAAAATTGTCCTTCGGGTAGGGCAGCTCTCTTTGCATAACATGGAAAGCGATTTTGACGGTTTTTACCGGGGTGCTGGCGGTCGGGACATAGTTGGACAGCGCGCCGCAATCTGCAGAGGAAGTTCCGCTGGTTGAGAAACACTGAAACGGAGCACCCTGCCCCTGCCCCTGCTGTAAGCCAAAGCACAGTAGCAAGACCAGCACCGCGAGGGGTCTCACGGAGGAAACTCCGCGCTGAAAGAAAAAGAAGTTTAACATAGAATCGGTTGGTGAATGAAAGAAGTTTGTGGAAATTCGTGCCTGATTTTTGCTGGAGGCTCAGGCTTCGCCTCTTTGCAACGTTGCCCCACAAAGATACCCGCCCAAGATTCGCACGTTTTAGACAGGAAATTTCCGATGTGCCAGAAATGGTTTTCCGCTTCTGCGCCAAATCGGAAATGGTTTTCCTTCATCAGCCAGCTTCTCTTCATCAAAACCCGACCTCATGCAATCGCCCGACATCTCCCGCATTCTCAAAGCGATCCAGAAAGCCCAACACTTAAACCAAAAAGAAATGGCCACTCGGATGCACATAGAAGAGCGTACTTACCGCTCTTGGCTGAAAGGCAAAACCTCGCCCACCACTACCTCATTGCAACTGCTGGCCGAGTCTTTTGGCCGTACACTGCCTGAACTTTTTCAAGTGGATACTGCCACAGGGCAATTCCCTCTACAGCAACCGGTAGAACGGCCGAGTGCAGAAGACCGCCTTATCGTCGCACTTATCAGCGACCCGGAGATACCGCAAGGCATCAAAGAACGCATCCTGAAAAAAGTGCGGGAGGTGTTCCGGGGGGGGGGGGGGGGCATAAAGTTGCTTTGACCGAAAGCCCGTAGCGAGATTTCTGAAAGACAACCTGAAAATCCCCTCGGCGAGTGCTTCCCATCAGTGTGGCATACATTTGCCCTTCAACCCAGCCAGCCCATGCGATTTCGCCAAGCCACCCTGACCGTCAACGGCAAAACCCACCAGCTCCATCCCAACCGCGCCAACACGTTCGAGGAAATCTACGCCGATTTCCAACACACCGAGGGTGGGGTAGGGGAGGGCGCGCGCTATTCCGTGTTCCTTCACCCCAAGCAAGACCTGACGGTGCAACGCTTGGAAATCCAGTTCGAGCTCCCGCTCCCGCCCGATGCCCGCTTCTTTGCCAACGGCTACCAATCTTGGAGCGAAAGCCGCGCCCTGAAAGCCACGGACAGCATTCCCCGCCTGCGTCCCATCGCCCGCCGCCACATGGGGTTTTATGGCGACGAGCACATCAAGGGCATTCCTCGTGGGCGCGGCTACCTGCATTCTTGGACCTACACTTATTTGACGACTCCTGGTCAATGGTCAAAAGTCAAAAGTCAAAGGTCAAAAGTCAATGGCCAAAAGTCAATGGTCAAAAGTCAAGAGTCAAAAGTCAATGGCCAAAAGTCAATTTTCCTCGGCTCGCTCAACGAGCGCACGGGCTTCACGCTTTTCCTTTACGACCAAGCAAGCGGCGTCCTCACCGTGCGCAAAGACATGGACGGACTTGCCCTGCGCCATTCTTTTCCCGCGCTCGACTTTTGGGTGGGCGAAGGCGAGGAGCAAGCACTGTTCGACACCTATTTCAAAGCCTGCCAAGTGCCACCGCCTACGGCTCCCTTGGCTTTTGGCTGGACTAGTTGGTACAATCATTTCACCGATATCTCGGAGGAGGTTTTGCTGAAAAATTTGGAGTCGTTCGCTGGTAGCACGGCCTTTAGGCCGTCGGGACTTGCGCCGTTTACGGCGCAGCAGGAATCAAACAGGGGCGTAAACGCCCCTTGTCCCGACGGCCTAAAGGCCGTGCTACCATTAGAAGCCGCCTACTTCCAAATAGACGACGGCTGGCAAACCGCCGTGGGCGATTGGCTCAGCGTGAAGCCCACATTCCCCAACGGGATGCGCCACCTGGCTTTGAAAATCAAAGAGAAAAATCTGCAGCCCGGGCTTTGGCTCGCACCATTCGTGGCTTCCGCAAAATCCGAACTCGCGCGCCGCCACCCCGATTGGCTGCTGAAAGACGCGAAAGGCCGACCGCTCCGGGTGGGCTGGAACCCGATGTGGCATGGCTGGTACTGCGCGCTCGATTTTTACCACGAAGGAGTGCGCGAATATCTCAGCGGCGTGTTCCACACCGTGCTGGAAAAGTGGGGTTTTGAATTGCTGAAACTCGATTTCCTGTTCGCCGCAGCGCTCGCGCCACCGCCCGGCAAAACGCGCGGCGGCGTGATGTGGGAGGCCATGGAGTTCCTCCGCCAATTGACCGGCTCGCGGCGCATCCTCGCTTGCGGCGTACCGCTCGGCTCCTGCTTTGGGCTGGCCGACTATTGCCGCATCGGGGGCGATGTCCACTTGGCGTGGCGGCAACCATTGCTGTCGTTCCTGCGCCACCGCGAACGGGTGGGCACGCTGGCCTCGCTGCGCAGCACGCTGGGCCGTTGGCAACTCAACGGGCGGGCTTTCCACAACGACCCCGACGTGTTCATCCTCCGCAACGAAAACCAAAAACTCAGCCCCGCCCAGCAGCACACGCTTTTGACCATCAATGCCCTGCTCGGCAATCTGCTCTTTACTTCCGACGATGTGGGCCAATATTCCAGCGAGCAGATGGCCGAACTGGAAGATGCGCTTTCCCTGCGTGGCAGCCGCATCAGAGGGGTTTTTGAATTGGAAAACGATGTTTGGAAAATTGATTTTGAACAAGAAAACTCCTCTTGGTCGGCGTGGTGCAATTTGACAAAATCGGTAAAAAACCTACCGCTCGCCAACGGTGCACGGGCGGAATTGCGTCCTTTCGAGACCTTGGTTTTGAAATCTTGAAATCGTCTTGCATTGGCAAGCCTTTTTGATCTGCCTCTCGGTTGGGGGCGTACCTTTGCCGACGTTTAACTGAACAACAGACATGAAAAAACTCCTGCTTCTGCTGCCGTTTGGCCTTTTGCTCTCGGCTTGCTCCAATGATTTTGACGTGACGGCCCCGTGGAAAGATATCCCCGTGGTGTACGCCATCCTCTCGCCACAAGACTCGGCGCACTATGTGCGCATTGAAAAGGCGTTCGTTGACCCTGACAAGAGCGCCCTCGTAATCGCGCGGATAGCCGATTCGCTTTATTACCCAGAAAATGCCATCACGGTGTGGCTGGTGCCCACGGACAACCCCAGCAACCGCCTCCGGCTCGAACGGGTGGACGGTGCGCTGGAGGGCTACCCCCGCGACAGCGGTGTTTTTGCTACGCAGCCCAACTGGCTTTACAAGGCGAAACCGACGGCTGGCTTTACGCTCGACGGTGGCAAAACTTACCGCCTTCTCATCGAGCGCAATGACAACAATGGGCCCGATGTGACGGCGGAGACTACCCTGCCAAACGATTTTCTCGTGCTGGAGCCAGACCTTTCGCCACAGGTGCCGAAGGTTATTTTTGCCAGCAACTTGGGCACCGATGTCAGATGGCGCACGGATGTGAATGGGGTGTATTTCAATGTCACTTTCCGCATCAGATACTACGATAGGTTTCTCAACGGCACTGTGGCGGCCACGCACGAACTGGTGTGGGAGGCTGCAAAGAATGTCGAAAGAAATGACGTGTTCTCTGGAGGTTTCTACACGGGCAAGGTGGTCATTCCGAGAGCCAGTTTTTATAGTTTTTTGGCGCAGAACATTCAAAAGCCACCCTCCAATATCTACCGCGAGTTCAAGAACTGCGACATTATCCTGGATGGCGGCGGGCGGGAAATCAAGGAATATCTGCAAATCGCTGCTGCCAACGCTGACATCACAGGCGCGGAGACTTTCCCCAATTACACCAACATTTCGGAAGGCTACGGCATCTTCACTGCCAAAAACCGCACACTTGCAGAAGACCTCAGGATTGACGTGAAGACGGTGGATTCGATGAACGTAAATACCGTTACCGACACCCTTGGGTTTCGATATTGAATCGCCGCAGTCTCTACAAACCCGTCCTTTCCTGCGCGCCGGGCTGCCGTTTGTCAGCCCGGCGCGCTTTTTTTGGGGGCTGCTGGAGCGCATTCTTGTCAGCAAAAAGACTTTTTTAGGATGAAAATGGGGCGGCCTGGATTTTCATTTTTCACACAGTTGGGAAATGTGGTTTTGCGATTTTGGCTAAGGCCGCACTTTAGCGCAAGGATGAAGGGGGGATTCTACTACAGCCCTCGCCGAAAGCCCATTTTTTTCAAAAAACACGATGCCTCACAATGGTTGAAAAATGTAATTGCCCAGCGAGCACTGTGTTTGCCACTTTTGTGACATGAACGGTGGCAGTAAAAGTATTGCCGCCAAGAGATATGTTCATGGGATTATACAACTTCAGGTGAGAGAGCAAGTCCTTCTAATTGTGGGAGGACTTGCTAAACCTGAGACTCCCAAGCATCCCTTCCGCTCCTCAACAAAAACCACCTCCACCTGTTTTCTAAACACATTTTCCACACCACACACAACGCCCCTCGAAGAACCCTCTTCACTCGAAATGTTCATGGGATTATAATTTGTTGTTTTACGAGCCGTGCCAAAAGAGGTGCGGCTTTTTTATTTTCAGCCCTACCTTTCCGCCCGGAACAAAGAGTGAGAGGGGTGAGAGGGGTGAGAGGCGTGAGAAGGTGAGAGGCGTGAGAGCACGCACATCCTCTCACCCCTCTCACCCCGC
>JBJXFT010000117.1:0-10513 GCA_046155725.1 Saprospiraceae bacterium | reverse complement strand
CGGTCAGGGAGTTCAACACCGGCGCGTGGCACCAATTTGCCGACGGCAAAATCTGGGCGGGCGGCATCGGCGGCTTGGTCGGTTTTCACCCCGACAGCCTCCGGCCCGTGCCGTTCCAGCCGAAGGTGCAGTTCACCCAGATTTTGGTCAACGACCTGCCCCGCGAAGGCGGCCAGCCTGCCGAAGCGACCGCCGCGCTGGACCTTCCATACAGCCAAAACACCCTCTCGTTCGAGTTCGTGGCCCTCGAATTCAGCGACCCTTCGGCCAACCAGTTCCAGTACCGGCTCGTGGGCTACGACCGCGATTGGGTGAAAAGCGGTACGCGCCGCTTTGCCCGATACCCCAATTTGCCGCCGGGCGATTACACCCTCGAAATACTCGCCGCCAACTCCGATGGCGTGTGGTCAGAGGTGCCGAAAACCCTGAGCATCCACATCCAGACCCCGTTTTACAAAACTTGGTGGTTCTACCTCCTCTGCGCCCTCACGGTGGGCGGCATGGTGTACGGTTGGCTGTGGTACCGCCTCCAGCAGGTGCTGAAAATCGAGCGGATGCGGGTGGAAATTTCCAGCGACTTGCATGACGACGTAGGCACTTTGCTGGCCGGCCTTGCCATGCAGTCGGAGGCGCTGGAACTGACCGCGCCCGAAAAGGACAAGGCCAAACTCCGCCGCATCAGCGACATCAGCCGCAGCGCGATGGCGCACATGAGGGACACGGTGTGGGCCATTGATGCCCGCAAGGACAAGGTGGAAAACCTGCTTGACCGGATGCGCGAACACGCCGAGGAGACGCTCACGCCGCGCGACATCCGCTTTGACATTCAAGTAGATAGCCTCTCACTGAAACAAAACCTGCCCACCCACGTCCGCCAAAACATCTACCTGATTTTCAAGGAGGCGGTGACCAACGCGGCCAAGTACAGCAACGGCGACACGGTGACGGTGAGCCTAAAAAAGTCGGGCGAGGGCTTCGAGATGCGCATCTGCGACAACGGGCAGGTAGCGGAAAAAGCCTACAAGACCACCGGGCTGGGAAGTTCTAACATGGCGATGCGGGCGGAGAAGATTGGCGGGGCGCTGGAGATGGGCCAGACGGCAGAGGGCTTTTGTGTGGTGCTGCGGTTGGGGAGGCTGGGGTAATTTCCATTCTTTTTTTAGGGTAATTTTCTAACGGCGGGAGGGTTTGAAACCCCTTCCGCCGTTCGCATTCACCCCACATCTTCATGTGGTTTCCCAGCCTCGTGCCGCCCCCGACCTTTGTCCCATCAACAAAACGGCAGCCGGGGCACACCGCGTCGGCGGCTTTCACACCACACCATTTTTCAATTTTTCAAAAACATGAGAAAAACACTTTTTTCCCTCCTGCTGGCCCTGCTCTTTTGTCAAGCCAGCACCACCTCAGCCCAAACCACCGAACCCACCCGTTACTCCGCCTACGGGTACCACAAAGTAGCGCCCGGAATGCGCGATGATTTTTTGAAACTGGCGAAAGCCTGGAAAAAAGTCGTGGCCCACAAAAAGAAAATGGGATTGCAAGACGACTGGTCTTTTTCGAGGGTGGTATCGCCCGCAGGGGCAAGTGCCGAATACGATTACGTCACCCGTCACTCCTTTCTTGGGGAAGCGCAACTTGCCAACTATCTCGAAAAACCATTCCTGCCCGAAAACTGGCAGTCGTTGCTGACCGTGGACGAAATCAAATTGATCCTCCGGGTAGACGAAATCAGAACCTTTGTCAAAGCGGAAGTCTGGTCGGGCATTGACCAAACGATGGCCGCCGACATCAGCAAATCCACCGTCGCCGTTTTCAACTACTTCAAAGTCTCGGAAGGGAAAACCCGTGCCGATCACATCAAGATGGAAACCGACATCTGGAAACCCGTTCACGACGCTCGCGTAAAAGACGGTACGCTGAAAGGCTGGATTATGTTGGGCTTGGAATTCCCATTTGGCGCAGCCCAGCCCTACGATTTGGCAACCATTGATGTGTACGCAGACATGAAGGCGTATCTGGCGCCTTGGACCGATATGTACTTCAAAAAAGTCCACCCTGGAAAAGACGCAGACCAACTGATGAAGCAGACACGGGAAGCATCCAGCCTCGTGAAAGGCGACGTGCGGATGGTTATTGACCGCCTTGATTGGTAGGCTCTTTGTGCGTGGAGCGCCGGGGCGACTTTGAGTCGCTCCGGCGCTAACGTCAAATTTATTTCACCCTCAATTTTTCTTGCTTTGCTCCTATTTGGCTTGGCTTCGCTGCTGGGCTTGGGTCTCGTACTGTCGGCACTGTCCAACGTTCTGACAAAAAAATCGAAATGAACCACAAACCCATCCCTCACTTTTCAAATTCAACATCCATGAAAAACAACTTTCCAGCAACCATCGCCAGCCTTTGCTTGGCACTTTTTCTCTTTGGCTGCGACACCCATGCGCCCAAACCAACATCCACCGACCCGGGCGTGCCAGATGCCCTGAAAGTAGACCTCAACAAAGAAAAACTGGCTTTTTCCTTGAAAGCCTCAGGGGTTCAGATTTACCAATGCGCCCCAGACACTACTGACCCAGAGCGCAAAAACAAGTGGTTGCTCAAAGCACCTGAAGCCGAATTGTTTGATGACAAAGGACAGTTGGTAGGCTCGCACGGCAAAGGCCCCAGTTGGAAATCGGTATTGAAAAATGACACCAGCAGCGTACTGGGCATTCTGCCGGGCGGCAAGCCCAAAGGTCGGGCCGACTCGCCAAGCAAAGGCGCGATCCCTTGGCTGCTCCTCGAAGCTCAAGGAACCGGCGAGGGGATGTTTGGCAAAGTGACCAAAATACAGCGCGTGGAAACCAACGGCGGCAAAGCCCCCGAGGGCTGTTGCGATGCGAGCGGCTGTTGCGCAGAAATTCGCGTGCCGTACACGGCTATCTACTATTTTTATGCGCCCAAGTAATTGGGAAGCCCCATTTCCGCCTGCAAACCGCTTGTCTTTGCCACCGTCATGCCCGTTCCGAAATGTCACGTTCGTTATCGGATTTCTAAAAAAACTTGTTTGCCGATGCCCAACTGCACTATTTTTTGCAGCGTTTCAAGTTGAATGTCCGCCTTCCCGTTTTCAATTCGAGAGATGTAGTTGCGGGTTGTCCCGCTTTTCATTGCTACATCGGTTTGCGAAAGACCGGCAAATTCGCGGGCTGATTTGAGCAATTGTCCGATAGGGAGCACCTCTACTTTTTGCACCAAAGTACTTGCGGCGAATAAGCCATCGGGGTCAAGGTCGAGCGGTTCATTTCGGTCTTCGCCGTTGAAAGTGAACGCCAGCCGAACATTTTCCCATTTGAGCGTTCCGGCTGACTTGGTGAGGCTCACCTGCCGAAAGGTGTCGAAGTTGAAAAGCGGGAAAAGTGCGGTGTCATTGTCTGCTTTCCACTGCTCAAAGAGCGGTTCAAAGTCAATCAACCGCGTTTCGGCATTCGTCCAAAGTGCAGTGATTCTGAATGGCTCGACCTTCAGAATTTTAGCGATTCGATGTAGGCGATTCTTCATCATCGTGGATAGAGGCGTGGGTTTAGTTCATAAAATTTTTCGAGCAGCGCAGCGCGGTTGTCTGATACCTTTGTCAACGCTGCGTTCAATTTGTTCCGAGGCAAACTTCCAGCATAAACCTCGCCCGTCTCGATTACAATCAAAACCTCAAATTCGCCGTATTCGGCGTGAACGTGGGGCGGCAAGTGTTCGCGGGTGTAAACTTTTATTTCTATGCCATCGAAACCGAAAAGAAGTGGCATTCCTTTTTCTTTTTGTTTGCAAAGGTATCGAATTCGATACCACTAAGCCAATACCAACACCATGAAAAAATTCTCTCTCCAATCAGCCCTGTGGCTGACGATGCTCGCTCCCTGTTTTTTGCAAAATTTACAGGCACAAAACCAAGTGGCTGGTTCAGTACAAGATGCCGCCCGCAAACCGCTCGCCTTTGCCACCGTCACACTTTTGAATGCCGCCGACAGTTCGCTGCTGCGCGGCGCGTTCAGCACCGAAGAAGGCCGTTTCTTGTTTGAAAACGTGCCAGACGGGTCGTTCCTGTGCAGTTTTTCGATGCTCGGCTTTGAGCAGGTGTTTTCAAAGACAGTCGTTCTGGGCGAAAAAAATGCCCGCGCAGAACTCGAGGCGGCGGTGATGAAAGAAATTGCTTCAATACTCGGCGAGGTGACGGTGCTGGCGAAGCGCCCATTCTTGGAACAAAAAATAGACCGCACAATCGTCAACGTCGCCAACTCGATCACCAACGCGGGCGGCACGGCCTTGCAGGTTTTGCAGCGCTCGCCGGGGGTGCAGGTGAATGCGCTGACCAAAACGATTTCGCTGTCGGGCAAGCAAGGCGTGGTGGTGATGGTGAACGGCAAAATCTCGCGTTTGCCCGCCGAGGCCGTCGTGGATATGCTCTCCGGCATGAACTCCGACAATATTGACCGCATCGAACTCATCCACACGCCGCCCGCCAACTTTGAGGCGGAGGGCAACGCTGGCATCATCAACATCATTTTGAAAAACACGGGCGACGAGGGACTGAACGGCGGCTACTCCGCCAAAGCAGGCTACGGGCGCGGCCCGAAATACGGCGCGGGCGCGTACTTCAACCACCGCAAAAACAAGGTCAACGTTTTTGGAAATTACGACTACGATTTCAACCTCAACCCGCAGGTGTTTACCAATTACCGCAAAGTGCGACAGAACAATGATTTCTTGGAAACCGACACTTACAGCGACCGGCCGCACACGCCGACGGCTACGCAAAACGCCCGATTGGGCGCGGATTTTCAGGTGTCGAAAAAAACGGTAGTGGGTGTTTTGGGTAGTTTTTTTGACCGAAACTGGTACATGGAAGCCGTGAACTCGGTGAAGTACCTGAAAAACGGGGCGGTGGACAGCCTGCTGCGGATGCCCAACACGGAGACGAACCACAACCGCTCGTTTGCCGGGAACCTCAATTTGAGCCACCAGTTTTCGCCGGGCCAATCGCTGAACGTGGATGCCGATTTTATCAATTACGACATCAACAACCCCAGCCACTACACCCTCGAAAACATGGATGCCGCCGGGCAGGTCACTTCGCAAAGCGAACTGCGCATCAGCAAAAAAACGCCCATCCGGGTGGTGGTGGCAAAGGCCGACTACACCCTGAACATTGGGAAAAACACGAAACTCGAAACGGGTGGGAAATTCACCTCGATGCGCTTTGACAACGATGTGCAGGTGGATCAACGGGCGAACCAGCAGGCTTGGGCAGTCATCCCGAAATACACCTCGCTGTTCCAGCTCGACGAAGATGTGGCGGGCGCGTACGCCTCTTTTTCCTTCAAAATGGGGGCAAAAACAGAGATCAAAGCCGGGCTTCGCTACGAGTTTACGAACACTAACCTCGGCTCGGCGGAGATGCCGAACGTGGTAGACCGAGCGTACGGCTCTTGGTTTCCCTCGGTCTTTGTCAGCCGCAAACTGTCGGAAGTCCAAAACTTGAATGCTTCGTACAGCCGCCGCATCACCCGCCCGTCCATCAGGAGGCTGGCGCCTTGGCTTATTTTTTCCGACCCGACCACGCTGGAGGGCGGCAACCCAGCGTTGCAACCCTCGTTCACCGATGCTTTGAAATTGGACTACGGGTTCAAAACCTGGAGTTTCGGCCTGTCGTATAGTATCGAAAACAGCCCGATGCGCTTTCTGCCGATGGTGGACACAGCCAGCAACCTGCAAGTGAACCGGCACGAAAACCTGGACAACGAAAAGGTGCTGGGCGCCAACCTGTCTTTCCCTTTCAAACCGACTTCGTGGTGGGAAATGCGGCAGAATCTTTACATCAATTCGACGGAAATCAATTTTGAGTTGGAAGGTCAAAAATTGAAAATCCGCAGTGCGAACTATGGGTTCAACATGACCAACACCTTCAACCTGCCGCGCCGTTTTACCCTCGAAATTTCGGGCAACTATGACTCGCCCAACTACTGGGGCGTGGCGTATTGGGAAGCGACCGGCTCGCTGAATGTGGGCATTGAAAAGAATTTTGGCGAAAAATGGGGCAAACTGCGGTTTGCGGCGAGCGACCTGTTTCTTTCGAGCAACTGGTTTGGCACAACCGAACAGCCAGAAGTTGGGCTGTTGGTGAAATCGTCGTACCAGTTTGCGGAGTGCACGTTCCTGCTTTCATGGACGAACACTTTTGGCAACCGCAAACTGAAATCCGCACGGCAGCGGCAGGTGGGGAGCGCAGAAGAGATGCGGCGGATTTGAGGGGTCAAATACCTTTCAGTTCTTTTTCAATTTTCTGGACATACTCGACCGGTACGCCAAAAGCATTTGCAATTTCACCCAAAGACAGTTTGCCGATCCTCAAAAAATTTTCAATATTTTCTTTTTGCTTTTCTCTTGCTTCGGCTGCTGCTTCGGCTGCTACTGCTTTCCTTGTGATGTCTTCGATTACAGCCACTGCTTCTTTTCGCTGTTCCTGTTCCTTCGCTTCTGCCAATTGTTCTGGGCTGATATTGTCTGCTTCTGCTAACTGTGCAGCCCTCATAATAGCAGGCTTATGGGTATTCAGGCGTGGGTGTTCAGGATTTTGCATAGACTGAATGATTAAATCCAACCAGTCTCCAATTGCTTCGGGCGTATTTTTATCCACGTTTGAGGTGTTCAGAATAACCATTTTGTGGTTGTACATGTCCCGAATTTCGCCTTGCAGGGTGCGTGGGTTCACATCCGTAACCAATACATCGTCTTTGATGGGCTTGCCATTTTTGTCGCTGATGCGGTAAGCGGAGGTAACGACCACAATAATATAGACCTCTTTGGCAAAGGTGTAGGTTTTGCTGCTCCTTTGCATATCTATCAAGTTGCCCAAGAAGTAGTGCGTAAAGCGGTCATAGGTGTAGTCATAATCCACCTTTTGGATTTCTACCACTGTTCTGGTTTCTTTGTCTTCGGCAAACAAATCCATCTTGAATTTGATAGCGCTCACTTTGCTGGGCAACACTTTTTCGGTTTCTACCTTGTCAATGTGCATCTCAATGCCCAATACATCCTTGACAAATGCGGTAAAGACCTCCACATCTGTGAAAACCTTTTTGAAATACACTTCATTGTCCAAATTCGCTAACATAGTTTGCTTCTGTGTTTGACTGGTTTGCAGGGTACAAAGGTGTAAGGTTCTTGCCTACTTCAAGTCAAGTTTCTCACCAATCTCAGGCCACCGCAAACCCTGAAAACGCCCTTGCCTGCGGCGACACGAACCCCAGCACGATGTCCTGCCACTTCACGCAAGAGCATACTGCGTGTACGCCCGATGGTCTTCTGGGAAATAAGCCAAAACGATGTCTTTCTTGGAAAGGCCCTTGTCCAGAAGGCGTTCAGCAAGGCTCTCTTCCAAAGAATCCTCGTGTATCCAGATTTTATCGGCTCGAATGTCGGCGTGAAAAATGAGGTCATAAACGCGGATGCCGCCATCCCAGCCCATTTGCACAAGCTGATACTGGTGCTGCTTGTCGTCCAAAATTTTCTTGAACTCCAAACCCAAATTGTTGGGTCGCGGCGATTCTTCGGCGATGTACTCGTCCATGATTTCAATGATGGACTGTCTCAGTTTTTTTAACTTATCCATGACGTGAGGAGTTTTTGATTTGGGTCGAACAAGATGATTTTCATGGAGCGCTTTTGGATGGAGTAGAGGATGTGCTCATGGTTTTCAAGAAACCTGAAAACCTTTTCGGGTATGGCGAGGTGCATTTCCCAATCTAAATTTTGTCGCTCGATTGCGTCTTAATAAATCAAATATTGGCCCAGCGCGGCGTGAAAATCGTACAAAATCGAAGGTCGCTGGAATCCTTTGATTTCGACGGCAATCTTTTTCGTGCCCTGACTTGCGCCGAGGATTTTCGAGCCGCCCAAATCAGCCAGAAGCCTTTTTTCGCCGGGTGCATTTAGTCGAAGCGGGTCGTTGGTAATTGCCCAGCCGTCCTTTTGCAAGGCTTCCCGGACATTGTTGTGGTAAAGGTCTTTTGCCATGTTGAAAAGACTTTTGAAAGCAAGACGCTCAGGCTGCAAAAGTACCTCAAGAGATTGGTGCGGTTGATCTATTTGAAAAAAACCTCCTTCACGAGGATGTACACCCCCATTGCCAAGACAAACCACCCAAAACCAACCTTGAGTTTTTCGCTTGAAACCCGCTTACTCAAGGCGTTGCCAATGAAAATACCACCAATGGCCAATGCCGTGACGCTGAGCAGCAGCGGCCAATCCATCGTGTAATGCCCCAAATCGCCGGTAAAGCCCAGCAGCGATTTCATGCCAATAATGAGCAGCGAGGTGCCGACGGCTTCTTTCATCGGCAGCCCGGCGAACAGCACCAGCGCGGGGATAATGAGAAACCCGCCACCCGCGCCTACCATCCCCGTGAGCAAGCCAACTACCACGCCTTCGAGCAAGATGAACGGGTAGTTGATTGATTGGTAGGCAGCATTGGATGGAGGACGGGTGTCGTCCTTTTTGCTGCGAATCATGGAGATAGAAGCGGCCACCATCAGTACGGCAAACACGAGCATCAGAAGAACGGGCTTCGTGACGGCGAAATCTCCAAACTCGAATATTTCCTGTGGGATGGCCGGCACCAACCATGCCCGCGTGGCATACACAGCAGCGATGGACGGAATGCCAAATAGGAAAGCGATTTTTAGATTGACCACACCGCCCTGCCACTTGGGCACTGCGCCTGTCAGTGCAGTGGAGCCAACGATAAAAAGCGAATAGGAAGTTGCAGCCACAGGCTCCACGCCAAACAGGTACACCAGCATCGGAACGGTCAGGATAGATCCGCCGCTGCCGATAAGCCCCAATGAAACGCCGATGAGTGCGGAGGCTATGTAGCCGAGGATTTCCATGCTGTTCGGGTTCAGGTAGAGCGTTGTGGAGGGGCAAAAGGGGACGCAAACCGCCTCTTAGAGTTTGTCGCGCACACACATTTGCAGATAAGCGTCCTTGTAGTCATACCAGTCGTCTTCCACATTTTCGGTTTGAATGGCATTGCGAAAGTTGCGGAAGGGCTTTTTTGAGTTCAACGTATCGAACAACAGCCCCTTCAATTGATCGCTTTTGATGGTTTCCACAAAGCCTTCCATCATCTTGTAGGATTCTTTGGTGTCGGGCGGGTCGAACTGGATGTACAGGTCCGGGTTGGCGTCCGTTATTGCCAAAACTTCCTCGGCGAGGTAATCATATTCGTTGTAGCCAGAGCGGTCTGGGGCGGGGTAGGCGAGGATTTCGTGCGTTTCGCGGTGCAAGAACACGACCTCGTTGCTGTCCATCAGTTCAGCAATTTCTTTGATGATTTCTTCCATGAGCACGGAGTTGTTTGGTGCTAGTGCGTTTCACTTTGCAACCGCACCAACCATTTTGCCGCAAGGGTACGGCTTGCGGGGGCAATGCGCAAGTAATGGCTCGCCAATAATCTAAGACGGTAATTTTTTGCGAGGAGTGCTGGATTGACAGTACTAAGCTACAGCGAATCCAGAATGCTTGCGCATCAGTGGATGTTGGAGGCCTAACACGATGTCAGATTTGGGAATGCCGCGCTCAATGAGCTCCTGCCCAATGAGCATATCGGTGTTGTTCGCTTGTATCCACACTTTTTCCTCGCGGATGTCAAAGTGGAACACTGGAAATTGTACATACCGATTATCCTCCCATCCAACTGTAAACAGTTGGTAGTGATGACGCTTGTGGTCCGCCACGACTTGGCTTTCAGGGCCATCGTTTCCTTGCGACATCTGTGCGGCATACTCTTCGAGAAGGGTCTCGATGATTTGCTGGTATTTTTTTACCTTATCCATAGTGCGATTTCGGGCGTTTCGAGTTTGTACAAGGTCCTACTTATCAACGACGGAAGTTTGCCCGCTCAATAACTTCCAACCGTCTTTTCGCTTTACCAACAGTCCGGTTTCGACAAGAGCGATGTGGGAAGTTTTCCCTGATGCGTCAACCATAGTTGACCGCAGCCTTCCGGTATAGGTCGCCAGTTCGGTGGTCAACGGTATGATCCGCAAGCTGTCCCAGGCATTGTCAACCGAACGGAATAAGGGCGCATTCTGATTTAGAACCGTTGCGACCGAATCGTATGAAATAGCAGATGAATAGCCCGGCGGGACCCAAAAGAAATCTGGTGAATGATCCAAGTACTTGAATTCTGCGGTCAAGCCTGTCTTTTTGATGTCAGCATAGTAATTGTCGAGGGTAACTCTTATCGAGTCTTCAATTGCTGCTTTTTCAGTCGTTGTCAAAACACTCGCCTCCTGTCGGCAGGACACGATTAGCAACAAGGAGCATATTTTTAGGAATTGTTTCATCAACAAAAAATGGATTACCGTGATTCATGGAGGTACTGCAAAACTGCTGCCTCCGACCCCTTTGCGTCACTTTGATACTTACCAATCATAGGGAAGACTGCCGCCAAGGGCATACCCTTAAATTTAAACTCCTCCCA
>JBJXFT010000102.1:0-10699 GCA_046155725.1 Saprospiraceae bacterium | reverse complement strand
GGGTCATAGTTTTTGGCTTGGGTGAGGATGTTGAAATAGCGGTCTTCGCGCAGGTCGCTGCCCACGCCTGCCACATAATTCCAGTTGCCCCAATTGCTGCAAGGGTCGTAGTCAACCAATTGGCTTTCAAAATGCTCGGCCCCCATTTGCCAATTTATTTTCAGGTCGCGGACCAGAAACGAGGCCACGTTTTGCCGCCCCCGGTTGCTCATCCAGCCCGTAGCGGCGAGTTCGCGCATATTGGCGTCTACGAACGGCACGCCCGTTCGGCCTTCGGCCCACAAGTCGAATGTTTCGCGGTTGTTTTTCAGTTGTCGGAGTGATTTGCCCTGAGTGCCGCCCTTGAGGAAAATCCGATTGCCGTATTTTTTGCCCATGAGACGAAAAAAGTCGCGCCACAAGAGTTCAAAAACGAGCCAGTAAGTGCTGTCGTTGCTCATGCGCTCGCGTTCGTAGCGTTTGAGTTCGTGGTAAACGAGTTTGGGGGAAAGACAACCCTGTGCGAGCCAAGGGGAAAATTTGGAGGAGTAGTCGCCGCCGACAAGCCCGTTGCGCGTCTCTTTGTAATGGACGACCAAGTCTTTGTCCCAAAGGTAATAGCGCAGTCGGCGCAAGGCTTCGGTCTCGCCGCCCCGAAATGGAAGTGCTGCGCGCGGGTCGGTTTCAAAAGGCTGATGGCCCAGTTCGGGCAATGTGGGAATGTCGCCCACGGCGAGGGTAGAAGGCAAGGGCGGCAAAGCAGCCGGAGAAGGAAACGGCTCGCGGACGGGCGTAATGTGCTCGTTTTCTTTCCGAAACTGTGCGAACACATCGGGCGTGTGCTGCACCGGCATCGGCAAATCCTGCGTATGATAGAGCATTTTGCCGCGCGTGTAAAGCAGTTCCACACCGATTCCCCAAAGTTTCTGCTCCAGCCCATCCTGCACCAGCACTTCCTCTTGGGTGCGCTCGCGGTTGCAAATGACCCACGAGGCTTTTAATTCCTGCGCCATTTCGGACAAGATGGCTTCTGGCCTGCCGATGCGGACGAGCAGGTTGCTGCCCAATTTTTGGATGCTTGCGCGCAGGTCTGCCACGCTTTCGAGGACAAATCGGGCGCGGAACCTCCCCGTTTTGGGGAATCCGAATCGGGTTTGGCCCCTGAAAACCCTTTCGTCAAAAATGTAAATCGGGACAACCTCATCGGCCATTCGGAGAGCGGTGACGATGGCTTCGTTGTCGTGCAAGCGGAGGTCTTGGCGAAACCAGACAATGGCGCGGCGTTTCATGGCTGTTAAACTTGCGGCGTGGACTTTTGTTGGGCAAATCGGGAGCTAACTTCAAGTTGCCTCAAACGTACGCCATTCATTCCCACAATGAGAGAGAATCCCCGCAATTTCAGCACACTCCTGAGAAAAGTGAAAGCCAAGCCGCTCGACCGCGAACTGGGTTTTGGCAGAAACGTGACCACCGAAGGGCGCTTGATGAACCCCGACGGTTCTTTCAATGTGCAGCGCGATGCCAACAGCCGATGGGACAACACGTACTACCACCTTGTCACCATGCGCTGGCGTGCTTTTCTGCTGCTCATTTTTAGTTTCTTCCTGCTGCTCAACATTTTCTTCTCCACGCTTTACGTCCTCATCGGCGTGGAAAATTTCAACGGCGTGACACCGGGCGACGGGTGGCACAATTTCATGCAGGCGTTTTTCTTCAGCAGCCAAACGCTGACCACCGTGGGCTACGGGCACATCAGCCCCAGCGGGCTGGTCATCAGCATTTTGGCATCGTTCGAGTCTTTTCTTGGCTTGCTGGCTTTTGCTTTGATGACGGGGCTTTTGTACGGGCGGTTCTCGCGGCCTGCGGCCAAAATAGTGTTTAGCGAAAACCTCCTCGTTGCCCCCTATCGGGACGGAAAAGGGCTGATGTTCAGAATGGGAAATGCCAGCAAAAGCGAACTCATAGAAACAGAAGTGCAGGTGCTGATGGCCTTCAACCAGCGCGAAGAAGATGGCTCGCTGGGTCGGAAATTCTACACCCTTCCTTTGGAAATCAACAAAGTAAGTTTCTTCTCGCTTTCGTGGACGATTGTCCACGCGCTGGACGAGCAAAGCCCGATTTTCAATTTTTCGGCACAAGACCTGATTGAAGCAAACGCCGAAATCATGGTGCTGGTAAAAGGAACCGACGAAACGGCTCAGCAAATCGTACACGCCCGGCGCTCCTACATTGCCGATGAAATAGTGTGGAATGCGCGCTTCAGCTCAGTCATCGAACACTCGCCGAATGGAGTGCCCAAGGTGCTGACGCGCCGGATTGGGGCGCACGAGGTGTTGTGATGCGTCATTGCGCCTCATTTTTGTACGTTTGCCTTTGTTTTCAAACTGCCTATGAATGCTCTCCTTGCCCGATACGGCCACCTTGCCGCGCTTGCCCTCCTCGTTTTTTGGAACACGCTGCTGGTGTGGTGCCGCTTCCAAATGACCGACAAACGGGTATTCATTTTCTTTCTTTGGAACCTGTTCCTAGCCATCGTCCCCTACTTGAGCAGTGAGGCCGCGGGGCATTTCTCCAAACGCAAAAAGCGGGCAGCAGCGATTGGCCTTGTTCTCTTGGCCGTGCTTTTCCTGCCCAACTCGCCCTACATCATCACCGACTTTTTCCATTTGCGCCAACGGGCCGAAATGCCCTTGTGGTTCGACACGATGCTCATCTTCTCATTGGCCATCAGCGGCTTGGCGCTTTTTTACGTCGCGCTGTTCAACATCCGCGACTTGCTGGCGCGCTGGTTGGGCAGCGTCGTGGCTGAGATTTTTGTGGGGCTAATCTCCTTCCTGTCCGCTTTTGGCATCTACCTCGGTCGTTACCTCCGCTTCAACAGTTGGGACGTGATCTCCAACCCCAACATCCTTTTTGAAGAAATCGCAGATCGGTTCATCAACCCCTCTGTGCATACCCGCACCGTGGGCATGACCCTCCTCTACGGGGCTTTCTTGCTGGTGGGCTATTGGGTAGCGCGGCTGTTTCGGGGGCAGAGGAACGAATTGGTGGAGGTGGTTGCGCTGTAAGAACCTATGGAAAAGCCTATTTTTGACCCAAACTTGATTCAACTATGCAAGTCTCTGTAACACTCAACCCCTACTGGCTGCTGCTCAAAGACCTGAGCGCGAATGAAAAACTGTCGCTCATCGAGTTGTTGGTCAAGTCGCTGCAAGCCGCTCCCCCTGCACCAAAAAGCAACAAACCTCGCCGCCCTGTCGCCAACGACGAGTGGATACACCGCTTTGCCGGGAGTTGGAACGACTTCCCGGAAACAGCCGAAGAGATGATTGCTGTGATTGAAAACGCCCGCACCGCTGGCAGATAAAAAATGCATCTGATTGACCCATGAAAGCACCGTAATTTTGCTCAAAATCCACCCATCACATGACTGCACAAGCCATAGACAAAAACCTCCTCAAAACCGTGCTGGAAGAAATGCTGGCCGAGCGCAACCCGGAACTGCGGAGCGTTTTGGAGGAGTTGCTCGTGAAATTCTTGGCGGCTCAGCACCGTTCCGACCGCGCTGTCCCGCTCGATATGCAGGAGATTCGCCGCCGCTACGGGCTGCGGCGAGAAGCGTTCGCACCCTTGCACGAGATTTTCAAGGATGCGCCGCCGGCTTCCGAAATGGTCAAACTACTTCGAAAGTAGCCTATGGACTTCGTTCTCGACACCAACATTCTGGTTCATTTTGTGCGAAACGATGCGCACATTCACCAGATAGCGCAGCAATTCGCCCCTTTTTCACCCAAAAATACTGCATTCATCTCCATCGTCTCCGTGGGAGAGATTCGCTCTCTGGCTTTCCAGTTTCGTTGGGGCAAGGAGAAAATAGACCGCATGAATCACTTCCTCCACGCGCTCAACCCCTTCCCGGTGGACAGTGAAGAAATTGCCGCCGCTTATGCTGACTTGGATGCTTACAGCCAGTGCGTCCATCCGCTTCATCCTCCCCCTGCTGGCATGACTGCCCGCAACATGGGCAAAAACGACCTCTGGATTGCTGCCACTGCCATGCTGTTCAATGCTACGCTACTGACAACTGACGCTGACTTTGCCCACCTCTCGCCAAGTTTTTTTAAAGTCGAAAGAGTCGCTTTCGCATCGGTTTAGGCTCTCCTCACCCACCACACCCCCTCCCTCCCATGACAAAAGCAGATTTCCTGAAAAAATATGCGCACTGCGCACGGGTGGAAGTGCTGGAAAAGATATGGGCGGCGAAGGAGAGTGGAGCGACGGAGTTGGATTTAGGTTTTCAAGAAATCACAGATTTGTCGCCACTGGCGGGACTCCTGAATTTGCAACAACTCAGTTTCACCGCCGAACAGGTTTCGGATTTGTCGCCGCTGGCGGGGCTGTTGAGTCTGCAACTAATCTGGTGTTTCTCTCCGCGGGTTTCGGATTTGTCGCCATTAGCTGGGCTACTTAATCTGCAAGGATTCTGGTGCAGCTCCACACAGGTGTCGGATTTGTCGCCACTGGCAAGCTTAGCGAATTTTCAAACACTGGTTTGCGACTCTACGCAGGTGTCGGATTTGTCGCCACTGGCAGGCTTAGCGAATTTGCAAACACTGGTTTGCGACTCCACGCAGGTGTCGGATTTGTCGCCACTGGCAGGCTTAGCGAATTTGCAAACACTGGTTTGCGACTCCACGCAAGTGTCAGATTTGTCTCCGCTGGCGGGGCTGCTGAATCTGCAAAGCCTCCATTGCGACTCCACGCAGGTTTCGGATTTGTCGCCGCTGGCGGGGCTGCTGAATCTGCAAAGCCTCTATTGCCACTCCACGCAGGTGTCGGATTTGTCTCCGCTGGCGGGGCTACTGAATCTGCAACATCTCTGGTGCGACACCACCCAGGTGTCGGACTTGTCGCCGCTGGCGGGGCTGGTGAATCTGAAAGAACTCTGGTGCGATTCAACCCAAGTGTCGGATTTGTCGCCGCTGGCGGGGCTGATCAATATGCAAAACCTCCGTTGCGACTCCACCCAAGTGTCAGATTTGTCGCCGCTGGCGGGGCTGATCAATATGCAAAAACTCAGTTGCAACGCCACTCAGATATCAAATTTGTCCCCGCTATCGGGTCTGCTGAAATTGCAAGGACTCGATTGCTCCTCCACGCAAGTGTCAGATTTGTCCCCACTGGGGGGGCTGGTGAAATTGCAGGGACTCGATTGCCCCTCCACGCAGGTGTCGGATTTGTCCCCACTAGCGGGTCTGGTGAAATTGCGAAACCTCAATTGCACCTCTACTCAGGTGTCGGATTTGTCCTCGCTATCGAGGTTGGCGAAATTGCGAGCACTTGATTGCGCCTCCACGCAGGTGTCAGATTTGTCCCCACTGTCGGGCCTGGTGAAATTGGGATATCTCAGTTGTGAGTCCACCCAGGTGTCAGATTTGTCGCCGCTGATACCCCTTATGGAAAAAGGCATTGAGGTAAAATGGAGCGCGGATGATTTCGGTAATGGCATCTACATCGAAGGTTGCCCGCTCGCCTCCCCTCCTATCGAAATAGCAAAACAAGGCAACGAAGCCATCCTACGCTGGTTTGCCGAAAACCGCCGTGTCGGCCACCAATAAATCAAAGAAGCCAGCCTCCCCTTCCTGCTGAAACTGCTGCGCAACGGCGAAACCGAAAGCGACCGCTGCAAAATCAGCACCCAACGATTCCCCATCCGCGACATCCTGAAAAACGCCGAAGTGCGGGTATTCAAAGTCGAGCACATCCGCGAACTCATCGCCGCCGACCAAATCGAAGCCGCGTTGCGGCTGTTGCGCGGGCAGTTTGAAGAAAGCAGCGAAGTAGTGGTGCAGATGGGGCGGCTGAGCGGCTTAGAGCGTCAGCACCGCACCGGTCAATTGGCCGAAAAGGACTACCGCCAAGAAAAAAGCCGCATCAGTGCGGGGGTGCTGGCGACGCTGGGGGACTTGGAGCGGGGGTAGGTTTTTTGCGGCGAAAGCCGATATTTGCACAAAAAATAGCCATGACCACCACACACTTTATTTTTGAAGAACTGGCCGAACTGCTCGCCGCCATGAACCCGGAGAAGGTGCTGGCTTTCCGTACCTCCGCCAAAGCGCAGTCGCGTTTGGAGGTTTTGTTGTGGAAAAACAAGGAAGGCAAAGGGCTGAGCGAGGCGGAAAAAAACGAGTTGGAGCAGTTCATGCTGGTGGAGCACATCGTCAGCCTAGCGAAAGCGCGGGCATTGAAAAGACTATCCCTTGCAGCAAGATGAACCAGCGATTTCCCACCGTCACCCGCCAATTCGTAGCCGTCCGGGCCAATTTCCGCTGCGAATACTGCCGCAAGCCTGCCGCGGCGGCCAACTTTACATTCCACATCGAGCACATCATTGGTCGCCAGCACGGCGGGTCGGACCATCCCGACAACCTCGCCTACGCTTGCTCGCATTGCAACTGGAAAAAAGGCCCGAACATCAGCACGGTTTTGTCGGAGAAGGGGCCGATAATCCCGCTGTTCAACCCAAGAACAGACGACTGGTTCGAGCATTTCACGGTCGAGCATGGCGTGGTTTATTCCAAAACCGACATCGGGGAAGGGACGCTGACGCTGTTAGACTTCAACAGCGTGGAGCGCATTTTGGAGCGGAAGGAATTAGTGGAGGCGGGAGTCTATCCCTGAGTTTTTGAGCATCGAGAATTGTCAACTTTCAAAAAGTTGACAATTCTGCCCCGCCCCGCCCTAAACCCAAGCCCGCCCCATCCGTTACCTTCGCCCCAATCGAATCAATCCCCCCAATCGGCTCAATCGGTTCAATCAAATTTGCCCGTGACGAAAGACATCCTCACCCACCTCACCGAGGCGGCCCGCTCCCGTATCCTCATCACCGACGGCTCGATGGGCGTTTTCCTGCAATCGTACAACCTGCCCGAAGAAGATTTTCGCGGCGAACGATTCCGCCACCACCACCGCGACCTCAAGGGCAACTTCGACGCGCTCTGCCTCACCCGGCCCGACCTCATCGAGGACATCCACCGCAAGTACCTCGACGCAGGCGCGGACATCATCGAGACCAACACCTTCAACGCCACCTCCATTTCCCAGGCTGATTTCGATATGCCCGCAGGGGTGTGCTACGACATCAACAAGGCGGCGGCCGAAATTGCGCGCAAGGCCATTCAGAACTATGAACGAGAAACGATGAACGATGAACAGGGGGCAGTGGACGGAGCTGTATCGGGTTCATCGTTCATCGTTCATAGTTCATCGTTCTCCTCAAAGTTTGTTGCTGGCGCGCTCGGTCCTTTGAACAAAACCCTCTCCCTCAGCCCCGATGTGAACGACCCCGGCTTCCGCACCATCACCTTCGACGAGGCCAAAAACGCCTACGCCGAGCAGGTGCGCGGACTCGTGGACGGCGGCGCGGACATCATTTTGGTGGAAACCATCTTCGATGTGCTGAACTGCAAATCAGCGATTTACGCCATCGAAGAGGTGTTTGAGGAAAAAGGCCGACGACTCCCGGTCATCATTTCCGGCACCATCACCGACGCTTCGGGGCGCACCCTGAGCGGCCAGACGGTGGAGGCGTTTTGGATTTCCGTCAAGCACGCCAAGCCCTTCGCCGTCGGCCTCAACTGCGCCCTCGGCGCGGAGGAAATGCGCCCGCACTTGGAGGCTTTATCCGACATCGCCGACTGTTTCATCTCCTGCTACCCCAATGCCGGCCTGCCCAACGAGTTCGGCGAGTACGACCAGACGGCGCACGAGATGTGCGTTTTTATGGAAGATTTTGCCCGCTCTGGCTTCGTGAACATCGCGGGCGGCTGCTGCGGCACTACGCCCGACCACATCCGCCACATCGCCGAGCACGTCAAAAAATACCCACCACGCCAGCCCAAACATTGGGCCGAAGGGCTGTCAAAATTTGCCGGATTGGAGCCGCTTGTGCTGCGCGAAAACACCAACTTCGTCAACATCGGCGAGCGCACCAACGTGACCGGCTCCGCCAAATTTGCTAAACTCATTATAGCAGGCAATTACCCCGAAGCCCTCACCGTAGCGCGCCAGCAGGTGGAGGGCGGCGCCCAAATCATTGACGTGAACATGGACGAGGGCCTGCTCGACTCTGAGGCGGCGATGGTCAAATTCCTCAACCTCATGTCCGCCGAGCCAGACATCGCGCGGCTGCCCGTGATGGTGGATTCTTCCAAATTCCGTGTCATCGAGGCTGGGCTGCGGTGTTTGCAGGGCAAAAGCATCGTCAACTCCATTTCGATGAAAGAAGGCGAGGCCGAGTTCATCCGCCAAGCCCGGATTTGCCGCCGATTTGGCGCAGCCGTAGTCGTCATGGCCTTCGATGAGCAGGGCCAGGCCGACACCATCGAGCGCAAGGTGAGCATCTGCCAGCGGGCCTACAAAATCCTGACCGAGCAGGTGGACTACGACCCTACGGACATCATTTTTGACCCCAACATTTTCGCCGTCGCCACCGGCATCGAAGAGCACAACGAGTACGCCATCAACTTCATCGAAGCCACCCGCCAAATCAAGGCCACCTGCCCCGGCGCGAAGATTTCGGGCGGCGTGAGCAACCTGTCGTTCTCGTTTCGAGGCAACAACCACGTCCGCGAGGCCATGCACTCGGCCTTCCTGTACCACGCCACACGGGCGGGCATGGACATGGGCATCGTGAACGCCGGGATGCTGGAAGTGTACGAGCAAATTCCGCCCGTGCTGCTACAACGCATTGAAGATGTGCTGTTTAACCGCCACCCCGACGCGACGGAGGAGTTGGTCAAATTGGCTGAATCTTTCCGAGAAACCGGCGGCAAGACCATCGAAGAAGACCTCTCGTGGCGCAATGCCACCGTGCAGGAGCGCATCACCCATGCCCTCGTGCGCGGCATCGACAAGTTCGTGGAAGTGGACATCGAAGAGGCGCGGCACCTGTACGCCGCCCCGCTGCAAGTCATCGAAGGCCCGCTCATGGACGGCATGAACGTGGTGGGCGACCTCTTCGGCTCCGGCAAAATGTTCCTCCCCCAAGTGGTCAAGTCGGCCCGCGTGATGAAGAAAGCGGTGGCCTATTTGCAGCCTTTCATAGAGGCCGAAAAAGGCGGCACCGTGACGGCCAAAGGCAAAATCCTGATGGCGACGGTGAAGGGCGACGTACACGACATCGGCAAAAACATCGTCGGTGTGGTGCTCGGCTGCAACAACTACGACATCGTGGACTTGGGCGTAATGGTGCCCGCCGACAAGATTTTGAAAGCCGCCGTAGAGCACAACGTGGACGTGATCGGCCTCAGCGGCCTCATCACGCCCTCGCTGGATGAGATGGTACACGTGGCAAAAGAGATGCAGCGACTGGGCATGAAAATCCCGCTCCTCATCGGCGGCGCGACCACGAGCAAGACCCACACGGCAGTGAAAATAGAGCCGCAATACTCCAACGGCCCGGTCGTCCATGTGCTGGATGCGAGTCGTTCGGTGGCAGTGGTGAGTTCGCTTTTGACCAAAAACAAGGCTGACTATGCGGCTTTTGTAGAAAAAATGAAAGCCGAGTACGAACGGGTGCGGGTGCAGCGGGCAGCGAGCCAGCACACCAAGCAGTACCTGACACTGGAGCAGGCGCGGGCCAACAAATACCGGATTGACTGGGACAACTACACCCCCCCGCAGCCCAACTTTTTGGGGGTAAAAACTTTTGACCACTACCCGCTTGCAGAGCTGGCGGCGTACATCGACTGGACTCCGTTTTTCCAGAGTTGGCAGTTGGCGGGCAAGTACCCGGCCATTTTGAAAGACGAGGTGGTGGGCGAGGAAGCCACGAAACTCTACCATGATGCACAGTTCATGCTGCGGCAGATTATTGACGAAAAATGGTTGGAGGCGCGGGGCGTGATGGGGATTTTTCCGGCGGCGGCGGTGAGGGACGATATCATCGTAAACGCAAACGTCGGCAGGGTTTCAAACCCTGCCGACGTTAGGGACGCTACGACGCTGCACCATTTGCGGCAGCAAAACGTGAAGGCGGCGGGGCAGGCGAATTACTGTTTGGCGGATTTCATCAAGCCGGGTGAAGATTTGACAACTTTTAAAAAGTTGTCAAATCTGGACACCCCTGAAAGCGAAGCGGGAGATTTGACAACTTTTAAAAAGTTGTCAAATCTGGGCGGCATAGACCACCTTGGTGCCTTCGCCGTCACCGTCGGCATCGGCATCGAAGCCCACGTCGCCCGCTTTGAAAAGGCCTACGACGACTACTCCGCCATCCTGCTCAAAGCCCTCGCCGACCGTCTCGCCGAAGCCTTCGCCGAGCGGATGCACGAGCGGGTGCGCAAGGAATTTTGGGGCTACGCCCAAAATGAAAGTCTTGACAACGAAAAACTTATCCACGAAGCCTACCAAGGCATCCGCCCCGCGCCCGGCTACCCGGCCTGCCCAGAGCACACCGAAAAGCGGACGCTGTGGCAGTTGCTCGACCCAGAGAAAAATGCGGGGATTCAACTCACGGAGAGTTGCGCCATGTACCCAACAGCGGCGGTGAGCGGCTGGTATTTCAGCCACCCGGAGGCCAAGTATTTTGGTCTCGGCCAGATTGGGAAGGACCAAGTGGAGGACTACGCGCGGCGGAAAGGGATGAGTTTGGCGGAAGCAGAACGTTGGCTGGCACCGGTGTTGAATTATGAGTGATTTTCTAACTTTGCAGGCGTAT
>JBJXFT010000098.1:0-26052 GCA_046155725.1 Saprospiraceae bacterium | reverse complement strand
AAATGACAGCACTTAAACCCGTTCAACTCAAAATACTCAAACTACTCGCATTGACTCCAGACACCTTTGAGGACATCTGCCAATTCTGCAGATCGGGGTGAAAAATGGTCGAAATGTGAGTATGAACTATGAACTATGAACTATGAACATTCGGCAAGTTCATAGTTCATAGTTCATCGTTGATTTAAAAAGTGATGTTCAGGTTTACGCCGTAACGCTTGGCGGTGGGCGATTGCAGGCCAGAGAAGTTGGTGCCAATGTACTGGTCGAGGTCAATGTCCTTTTTCTCCGCAAAATAGAGCAGGTTGCGGCCCACGAGCGATACGCTGGCGCGGCGGATGATGCTTCTGCTTTTGAACCAATTTTCCGGCAGTTCGTAAGTGAGCGTCACTTCCCGCAGTTTCGAGAAAGTTTTGGACATCAGGTTGCCCTCGCCGCTGTTGTAGTAACGGCTGATGTAGTCCTGCAAAAACGTTTTTGTCGCGTTTGTCTTGAACTCCAGCTGGTCGTAGTTGGTGATTTCGCCCGTCAATTTGTCGTATTTGATGGTTACGCCGTTGCTGACGTATACGCCCTCGCCAAGCCAGTGGCCATCTTTTTTGGGGTCGAGCGCCGCAGGGTTTTCGCCTGCGGCCAATGCCCGGCTGTATTCCTTTTGCGTCTGCCAGTCGGCAAAGCGGGCCTCCCCCATGATGCCCTGTGTAGTGGCGAGGTGGCGGCCACCGCGGAAAGTCTGCTGCTGCACGTAATTGCGAATAACGCCGCCCACGCGACCGTCGAATTGAATGCCGAGGCTCAGGTTTTTCCAAGAAAAACTGTTCACCAAGCTCCACACCCAATCCGGGTTGGAGTGGCCAAGAAACTGTGCCGTGGGGTTGTAAATCGGGCGGCCCGAAGCGTCATTGACAATCTGCCCATCGTTGGTGCGCACGAAAGCACGGTCATAATATTTGTCCAAGCGGTCGCCTTTCCGGAAGAAGTTGTTGATCACCTCCGCGCCTTCGGGCAGTTCCTCCAAAGTCTCTTTGTACGTGCTCCAGTTGGCCAAAACATTCCAACCGAAACCTTTTTTGTTCTTGAACGGCGAACCCGACACCGATACTTCCCAACCCGCTTTTTTGGTCTTCACGGCATTGATCAATTGGCTGTTGTAGCCCGACGCCTCGGAAATCGGCTGCTCAAAAATCTGCGGGCCGTCAATGTATTGGAAGTACGTCACGTCGAGACCGATGCGGTTGCGGAAGAATTTTGCTTCCACGCCACCCTCATAGTTGGTGCGCGATGAAGGCTGCAAGTCGGCGTTCGAGATGGTGTTGGTAAAATACGAGCCTGGCTGGTTGTTGTACACGAGCGGCGAATTGTACACCGAAGAGTTGGAATACGAAGGGCCGTCGTAGGAAGAAGAGTAATACGAACCATAGCCCAAGGGGTAGGCAGCGGCTGGCGTTGCGCCAATGTTGCGCGTGGTCAGTGCCTCTTTCACGTTGGCGTAAGAGCCGCGCAATTTCAAAAACGACACCGCGCCGAGGTCAGTCAGTTGCGAAATCAGCAGGCTCGCGCCGACGCTGGGGTAGTAGAACGTGTTGTTCTTTTTGGGCAATGTGGACAGGTGATCCACCCGGCCTGTGTGCGACAGGAACAAGAACGATTTGATGCCCAAGTCCACCGAGTAGTAGCCGCTCTGCACCTGCATTTTCGCGCGATAGTTGCTGGCGATGAGCGGGTTGGCCGAGTTGGAGAATGCGTAAAGACCCGGCACGTTGAGGTAGTTCGTGGTGGTGTAGTTCGATTCGTAGTTGAACGTGCGGAGGTTGCCGCCCACCAATGCGTTCACCGTGAATGCGTCGCTGAGGCGGCGGTCGAGATTCAGGTACACGTCCGTGTTGTTCTCGAACAAGGTGCGCTTGTCCTCACGATAGTCGCCCCGTGCTTCCTCGCGGTTGTACGTTGTGGCCGAGTAGGGGAATTTTTCATTGCGGAAAAGGTCGTAGGTCGTGATGGCCGTGCGCGCTTTGAACTCAAGGCCTTGCGCGATTTTCCAAGACAGGGCCGTTTGGCCATACACATCGGTTTTTTGATGTCCTCGTAGCCACTCGTACGCTTGAAACCAAGGGTTGTTGTAGCGCTGGTATTCGGCATAGATTTGCTGCACGCCTTCTTTGCCGGGCTGCCAATAGTTGCGCAGTTCGTCTGCGTCCCAGTCTGCGCCGCCCCAAAGGGTGATGTTGTAAATCATCGAGTTGGGGCCATACTGCACATCTGGGAAGTTGTCTGTGAACTGGCGGTTGTAGTTCAGGTTCGATTCCAACTTCACGTTTTTGTTGAATTTCAAACCGTTGTACACATTGAAGTTGCCGATGTTCAACTGCGTGTTCGGCACCATCCCTTGCTGATAGTTGTAGGAAGTGCTAAAGCGCATATCCATCTTCTCCGTCGAAGTGCTGACGGAGATGCTGTTGTTCGAAAGGAAGCCTGGGCGCAGGAAGCGCTCCAAGTTCTTCGCGCCGCGCGCCGTCCAAGGGGTAGCCTGGCGCTCGCCCGTGACCGCGTCTATCGGGCTATCGTACTGTGGGATGAGTTGACCCTCAAAGCGAGGCCCCCAGATGTCATAGTCACCGTCGTTGACACCGTTGCCACGACCGTCAAAAAATGCATAGCGACCGTGGTCGCCGGGGCCGTACTCGTCGTTCACCGTCGGGAGAGCATTGAAGCCCGATTCCAGCATTTGGCTGGAATTGAACTGAATGCTCACGCCACGCTTGTCGGTCGTGCCTTTTTTGGTCGTGATCATGATCACGCCGTCTTTCGAGCGGAAGCCGTACAAGGCCGCAGCAGCGGGGCCTTTCAGCACCGTGAACGTCTCGATGTCGTCCGCGCTGATGTTCCAAGTGTCGGAGTTCACCGGCACACCGTCCACCACGAAAATGGGGTTGGAGCCGCGAAGGTTGAGGTTGGGCGCGCCCAGGAGTTCGGGCGATGCGCCCACCGTGAGGCCGGCCACTTTGCCTGCCAGCGCGTTTATCGCGTTTGGCTCGCGGGCTTTCAGCAAGTCGTCGCCTTTCACGTCTTGCACCGAGTAGCCCACTTTGGCTTTCTCTTTGTTGATGCCAAGCGCAGCGATGGTGACTTCTTGCAGCACATTGGAAGTGGTGAGTTTGATGGCGATGAAAGTCTCGTCGCCTACCACAACCGATTGAGGGGCGTAGCCCACAAACGATGCGATGAGCACATCGCCCGCACGGGCATCCAAGGCGAATTTGCCTTCGCCGTCTGTTACGGTGCCCCGGCCAACATTTTGGACCGCAATGGTCGCGCCGGGCAGGAATTCATTGGTTTCAGCATCCGTCACGACACCTGACACGCGCTGGGCGTGGGCGGTCACGACGGACATGAGGGCAAGTGCAAGGGCATAGCAAATGCCCTTGAAGGTGCGGTAATTAACCTTCATAGATAGAAAAGTTTGGTGTTAAAAACTGATTATTGCGGAGTGTCCGCGTGGATAAGGAAGGAACTTTAAAAAGGAAAAGCCGAGGCCTGCGGCTTCTCAAAAGATGCGGCAAAAGTAGAACGGCGCCTTGCAGGCAAGCGGCATCAGGGCTTTAAGTTTGGGTTAACCCTGTGCAACTTTTGGTGAATAGGGCAGCGGTGCTTCGTATCGAAAAACCCGCCCTCCACCTGTTAAAACCCGCCGTTGGCCTTCCCGCTTGCAACGTTTCCAAAAATGCGCCGTCTCTTGCGGGCAACGAAAACACAAACAAGACCTGGACTTTTATGAAGCGTTCCATCCTCCTTGCCTGCGTGTGCCTTGCGCTTTCGCTCGGCGCATCCGCCCAAACCCAACTCGCCGAAAAGAAAACCCTCGACGCCACCCGTATCCGGGAAAAAATAGGCCTCGATGCCATGCTCGACGAACCCGCGTGGCTATCCGCCCCTGCCGCCGAAGGGTTCGTGTTCCTCTGGCCAACGCCCGGCAAACCCGCCACCCAGCGCACGGTGGTGAAAATCCTGTACGACGACGCGGCGCTGTACATCGGGGCGCAATGTTTTGACACGCAGCCCGACTCCATTTTCCACCGCCTTTCCAAGCGCGACGAATTGGAAAACACCGACGCTTTTTCCATCATCCTCGACACTTACCGCGACGGCCAAAATGCCCTGCAATTCGGCGTTACGCCCGACAACGTGCAGTTCGACTCCAAATATTCCGTCGCCGGCGCCAACTCGAACAACGGCAACGGCGACGGCGAAGACCCCGCTTGGGATGCCGTCTGGCGTTCGTCCGCCCGCATCACCCCCGACGGCTGGGTCGCCGAAATGGAAATCCCGTATTCGGCCATCCGTTTCCCCAAAAAGGACGTGCAGGATTGGGGCCTGAATTTTTACCGAAACGTGAAACGGCGCGGCGAAACCGATTCTTGGAACGAGGTGAAGGCAGACATATCCGGCTCGCTCAACCAAATGGGCATCCTCGCCGGGCTGCGCGACATCAAAGCACCGCTCCGCCTGAGCGCTACGCCTTTTGTGGCGGCTTACGCCAACAATGCCTACAACCAAACTGCAGGCTCCAGCAACGGTTGGAGTTTTCCTTGGTCGGTGGGCATGGACCTAAAGTACGGCATCAACGAAGCGTTCACGCTCGATGCCACGGTCATTCCCGATTTCGGGCAAGTGCGCTCCGACCAGAATGTGCTGAACCTCTCGCCGTTCGAGGTCAGGTTCAACGAAAACCGCGCGTTTTTCACCGAAGGCACGGAGTTGTTCAACAAAGGCGGCCTGTTCTACTCGCGCCGCGTGGGGGCGGGGGCGCAACTTCTGAACGCCACCAAAATATCTGGCCGCACCAAAAGCGGGCTTGGCATCGGCGTTTTCAATGCCGTCGAAAATGCGGAATACGAAACCCGCACGGAAGAGGGTAGGGAGCTGAGGGAGCAAGTTTCGCCGCTCACGAACAAGAGCATCGTGGTGTTCGACCAGAATTTGAAGCACAATTCCTCCATCTCGCTCATCAACACCAATGTGCTGCGCTCCGGCAGCGCGCTCGACGCGAATGTGACGGGTTTTTTGTTCAACCTGAAAAACAAGGCGCAGGCTTATTCCATGAACGGCAAAGTCGCGGTAAGCAACCGCATCGGCACCAAAGGCACCGAAACAGGCTACACGGCCTCGCTCAGCGCGGCCAAGACGAGCGGCAACTTCCTGTGGGGCAGTGATTTCAACCTCGAAAGCGACACTTACAACCCCAACGACCTCGGCATCCTTTTCAGCCCCAACGAGGTGAGCCATGTGGCTTGGGTCAACTACAATTATTACAAGCCTTGGTGGAAACTCAACAACTATTGGTCGGGGCTTTGGATGTACAACGGCGCGCTGTACAAGCCTTGGAGCACTTGGTCGGAGACGACTTTCGGGGTCAACTTTGGCGGCAACACGCGCACGTTCCACAATTTTGGCTTCAACGGAAACTTCTCTCCTTGGGGCCGCGACGACTTTTTCGAGCCGCGCACGTTTGACTACGCTACCTATTATCATGTGCCGGCCAGCGCCAATTTGTACGGTTGGTACAACAGCGACCACCGCAAACGCCTGACTTATTATGTCGAAGGTGGGGGTCGCTTTTTTGACGAAAAAGGGCGACGCAGCACGAATGTGTACGCGGGCATTCGCTGGCGGGCCACCGACAAGTTTACCATCGGCCTCGGCCTCGGCAACGAGCAGTCTTGGAACAACGTGGGCGGCTTGTGGGCCGGGGAAATCAACGAAGAGGCCGTGGGTGCGGAGGAATTGCCCGACAAACCGGTGGTGATGGGCCGCCGCCGCATCGTGGGTTTCAACAACAACCTGAACGGCTCTTACTCTTTCAACAATAAGATGAACCTCGCGCTGTATGCCCGCCATTACTGGCAAAAGGCCGAGTACAGCGCGTTCTACGGTCTGGACGAAAAGGGGGAACTGACGGCTTCGCCTTACACGGGGCTTTCCGCCTCTGGCGAGCGGCTGAACAATGTGGCGGCCAATTATTTCAACATTGACCTCGTGTACACTTGGCGTTTTGCGCCGGGCAGCGACCTGCTGCTGGTGTACAAAAACGGCATCGGGCACTACGACTCTGGCTATGCCGTGAACCATGGCTACCTCTACAACGCCCGCCATTTGATGGATTTTGAAGGCACGAACAACTTTTCTGTCAAACTGCTTTACTACCTCGATTACGAGCAGGTGAAAAGGCGGCTGTAAAACATTTTCTTAGAGAAAGTTTGATTTGGTTATTTGGCCTCGGCAAAAGTGCCGGGGCTTTTTTGTGCGCTTTGTGGTGAAGTTACTCACATTACGCAGCGGGTGCAGCGCACCTCAATATTTGTAGCCAACCGCTATCTCTTTTTTGAAGGTGCGTAGCACCGGAATATCATGGAACGGAGAATATTTCGGTGCTACGCACCTCCACCAAAAGGGGGCATTCCAATCTACAAATGTTGCGCGGCTACGCCGCTTGCGTAATGTGAGTGAAGTTATTTTGTCCGCGTTCCTAAAAATGACATGAGCCACCCCGAAAATTCGGAATGACTCATGCTTTTCTGATTGGCAGCAAAGGGCGGTTTCAAAAGGTTGACAAAAGGGCTTCGGCGGTAAAAAGAGGTTTTTTGGGGTCTGGCCAATAGGGCATCAGAAAAAGGGCTACACAGGATGATTCGCTCAAAAAATCAAAAGGCTTTTTGGGGCCGGGCATCGGGATCCATAGCCATACTACTGGACATTTCCATTTCACACAACGCCACGACGACACAACGAACTGATTTTAAATGTTTTGGATTTCACCCCGTTGTGACGTTGTGGCGTTGTGTGAAAAATGTCCAGTAGTATGATCCATAGCCGTCGCTACAGGAAGTTGCACTGGGGGATTTGGTCGCTTGGCACAAAGGTGGAATCCGTACAAGATGATTCGTTTCGTGGCACAAAGGTGCGCTGCGGTGCCGGCTTGTGCCAATTACAAAAAATGGGGTTTATACCATCGGTCAAAAAATGAACGAGTCTTTGTGGGGGGGAGGAAACCCGCTCCGCTTGAATTCTTCGAGCGTCAGATTGCCAGCCGGGAGGAAGTAGTTGAAATCGTGGCGCAAGGTCTCTTGTATGATGGAGCCTTCATTTCTCACGAGCGCATCGTAGCCTTGGACGTGATTGCCGCCGCGCGTCTCCACAATGCCCTTCAACTGGTAAACCGGAAAATAATACTCCTGAACAGCGTAGGGCGGCAAGGCATAGTAGCCCAGCCTGATTTCATTGATCCGTATCTTCGAGTCCTCGGAATTCAAATGGGCAAAGCGAGGGTCGGAGGCAAAGTGTTTCTGGACCGACTGCGGCGGAAGTATCTTCTGCTCCCCAATGGGCGAAGGCTGCGGGTTTCGCCAGAAATAAGCCAATTGGCTCATGGTGTCCCCGACATACGCGGCCATGATTTTTGCCCCAGGCCCCAGCACGGGCATTTGCCCGATTTTGAATCCAAAACAGGGTTTTATCTCTGTCAGGTATTCTTTACCCTCTGTTTGCTTGTGGTTCCCCGGAGTGTTGCCGGATGTTGAAAACGATACGCCCGAATAACTGTACCCTTCAAAAACAGGGTATTGGTCAAGAAGCCCATTTGCCTCCAACCAAGCGTGGGCGCGCTTTTTAGCAGTATCGGCATCGAGCATACTGTCGGCATATTTTGGGTCGGTGGGCGATGCGAGCGAGCGGTCGTAATACAGGAAAGAGTGGCTCGGCTTGTAGATTTGGAGCACCCGGTGCTTGTCTTTGTCTTGCAGCAAGAGCCGGTCCCCTGCGTCGGTAGCCTGCCCTTCTATTTGAAAAGATTTGCCAAGTTTGGCCAGCCGTTTTTCCCAGTGCGACGTTTGGTCTTCTTGTCCGAACATGGGGTGGTCTACTCTGAATACCGGCAAGGACTTGGGGTGAGCCGCCAAGTGCGGGGGCATTTCGATTTGTGCGGGTGTTATTTTTTTTGACATAGGTAGAATGTGATAATTAGCCAATCTGCTAATTCCCAACAAGATGCCGCACATTTTGGGCTAAACTAATCCAAGGGCTGTGAATCAAAAGGGGATGGGCGTAAGGGGGATATTCCTCCAATAGGTAAAATCTGTGGGGAGGCTGACCTCGTCGGGTTCCACAGCGTCGTCCGTCCAGCGGTCGTTGTGTATCACGGATGTGGCATTGCCGGCGCGGAGGAAGGCGCAGCTTAGGCTGGCAAGGTCTTCCGTTTCGATGCAGGCCAGTTCCCAGGCATAGCGGATGCGCTCGCCCACTCTGACGGTTATGATGCTGCCGTCGGGCTGCAGTTCGGAAGTAGATACCCCGTTCAGGTGGTTTGCAAAACGCCAGCCTCGGTCGGCGCGGTCTCGGCAATCGCCGTGAAAGCCCAGCAAATAGCGAAGCCCTTTGAAAGCCCTGCCCCAACGAAAAGCGGCTGCCCCCGGAGGCACGGTATCTTCCAGCACTTTGCACGTATCGGCAATAAACCACTTTATGACGCCGCCTTGCCCAAGTTGCACTTCGTCATATTTGACTTCTCCGTTGTCGTGGTTTGGCATCCCAAACAGCAGGCCATCCTGTGTGCCGTGGCCGGCGAAGAACAAGATGTCCACCGTTTCGGCGTAGGTAGCATCATCCCCGTACGGGTGGTTGGTGGATGCACCCAGTTGTTCAAAGTCTTGGTCCCAGGCCATCCCATCGCCATAAATAAATCGGCGGGTGCCCAGCAGCGTGTTGCAAAACCCATGGGCATCCTGCCCGCAACGAGTTAGGTTGATGCGCTTGGGCGAAAAAGGGTAGCTGTAGTTGTTGACCCATTCTGCCCCGATGAGTTTTGTGTTGGGAATTCTATTTGTCGGCATGGTTCAATATGTTGGGAAGGGAAAATGGTTTTGCGCAGAAGGGCTTGTGTTGTTTTGTCTGTACCGTTCCTAATACACCGCAATTCAAATTTTAAAACACTAAGGGACTAGGCCACTAAGTGTTGCGCCAATACCCCCCTCTTAGCCTTAGCGCCACACTACTGGACATTTTTCGCACAACGCCACAACGCCACGACGAATATGAGTTGAAAGCGTCTAATTTCAGGTCGTTGTGCCGTCGTGGCGTTGTGTGAAACAAAAATACCCAGTAGTGTGCTCTTGGCCCCATAGTGTTTTGTAAAAAACTTCGATTACGGTGTGCCCCGCTTACTTCATCACACTGATAGAGGCAGAAGTCGGGTGCTTGATGGTCACAGTGCGGGTAGTCCCGTCCTCCCAAGCCCTCACCGTACAGTCGTTGGCAATGGTGGTGATGGCCATTTCCTTGGTGCTGACAGGCTGTGTGGCAATGTCGGAAAGACAGGTCTGGCTGGGCCGCTCGTAGATGGTGGCTGTGCCGGCACCGTCGCCCACTCCAGCCACTGGGTGTATCCTGAACTTGTAAGGGGTGCTGTTGTACACGATAATGACCTCGAAGGTTTCCCCCTGGTTCCAGCTGAAAACACTTGTGCCGTTGTTCGTCGAGACACTTACTGTCTGAGTAGAGCTCGGGCAGTTGGGGAAGGTGGTCAGGCCCATTACAATATCCATGTCTGGCAATACCACGCCATACATAGATGGCGATACCCCGCCCCTGTTTTGTGTATCGTCAATGCGCAGGTGGTCTTCGGCGATGGTTTCCTTGGATGCCGACCTGTACGTGAACTTCAAGTGCAGCGGCCGCTTAAAAACGGTGTTAAGGTTGATGATGGTCGCCACGCCCGGCTGGCCAGCAAAAGTGGTGTCGGGGTCGCCCCCATTTCCAGACACTTCAATCACTACCGAGGTGGCTTGGGCAACCATGTCGGGGGTAACCGAAAACCCTTCTGCGTTCGGGACATCAAAGATGACAAGAGGGTTGGGGTTCGGGCAAGATTTTGAAGGGGCTGGGCAGCCTTCCAGAAGGAAAAGGGCGGCAAGTGCCACTACTGCCAACAGTGCGGAACGGAATTGCTTTATAGTCTGCATAAGGAGAAAAACATTAAAAAAGTGAAAGATGCTGCAAAATTATTGCACCCATTCCATGGGCAACGATTACAGATTTTCAGACTTTTACCGCCGCCATGTTTTCAAGACTTGAAAGTCCTATGCACAAAAATGACCTGATCGAATTGCTCTCTGCGCTGCGGGGGGATGAAAGGAAACGTTTGAGGGTGTTTCTGGAAACCGCCGACCCCCTACGGCCAGTTGCGGTTGCTGACGCGGTACGTATGGTGGAGTACATTTTTGAAAAATTGGGGGAGGAGGGCGACGCTTCGCTTTTGTCAAAATCGGTAGCGTACGAACACATTTTCCCAGAGAAGGACTTTGTCGCAAACAAATTGGAGAAAGGAATGTCGGACACCCTCCAATGGGTGCGCAAGTTCATCGCCTTCGAATCGGCGGGAACAAGAATGACCGATCTGCAACAGGCTTTTTATCTCCAAAAATTCTACAACGAACGCAGGTTGGAGAAAAAATTTCAACAGTCGAGAACCCAAATAAGCAAGATGAAAAACTTGCATCAGAAATGGTCGCCACAAGATTACTACTTTCAGTTTTTGTCGGAGGCCGAAGAAATGGCTTTCAAAAGCGCCCGCAATTTAATAAAGGACGACCTGAACCTTTGGAATGCCATCCAAGCATTGGATGAATACTATCTCGTGGAGCGCCTCTGGCATACTTGCATATTGCTCAACCAAAACCAACTGGTGCCTTTGGCATTGCCCCCCATGAACGATTGGCTCCTTTTTGATTTGGCGTCTCCTCAGTTGAGCTGGTTTTTTGAAAAACCGATAGGACAACTGTTTGTGCAGACCATTGAGTTGCTCTCGAACGAACCCGACAACAACGAACAAAGACTGCGCAACTTTATCGCCTTGCTTTCCAAGTTTGAAACCCAGATTTGGAAGGATCACCTCAGTTCTTTCGAGATTTTTGCGTGCAATTACGGCATTCGCCACCTAAACAAGAGCAAGCCCGAATATGCAGAGCCTGTTTTTCTGCTTCAAAAACGCCGGGTGGAATCGGGGCGGATTTATTTGGAGGGCAAAATAAAAGCCTCCGAGTTTCAAAGCATCGTCGCCCACGGCTTGCGCCTTGGCGAGCTTGACTGGATAAAACAATTCATAGAAAACCACCGCGACAAAGTGCTTGGCTCCATGCACTCCGAAGACTATTTTCAGTTCAACTTAGCCAATTACCTTTTCCACACCCGTGACTACGAGCCTGCGCTCAAAACATTGCTTACGTCCACCTACGAAGACATGCATTACAAGGTTTCTGCTAAAATATTAGAGATCAAAATCCTCTGGGAAATGAGCCGCCGGGCAGAAGCCGACAACCACGTGGCCGAGTTCTTGGAGAACAAAGTGGAAGCCGCCATCCTTTTTTTCTTCCGGCTCAAAGAAGTGCCCAGCTCCAAGAAAAAAATGGGCAAATGCTTTGCCGACACCATGAGGCGCATCATCCACGCCGAAGCCAAGCGCGATGTGGCCCGCCTCGAGGTCATCCTCCAAGACATCCACAAAGCCGAGCTCATCGCCGAGCGGCAATGGCTCAGAGCGCTCGTGGAAAACCTCCTCGCGCAGCACAAGAAGCCGTAGATAGAAATCTCCTCCGGGCATTTGCACACCCGGAGTTTTTTATCGCACTTTTGCATCACCGTACCGATACGGCACTTCCAGATTGCTTTCAACCAATTTGCCCATCATAGCCCCCAACCAGCAACCCCCAACCCATGCCCCCCACCGTTTTGATGCTCGACAATTTCGACTCCTTCACCTACAACTTGGTGGATTTTTTCCGCCAACTCGGTTGCGAAGTGAAAGTGTACCGGAACACCGCCGAGCCGGAGCAACTGGCACAAGTCGAGTTCGACCTGCTCGTGCTTTCCCCCGGCCCCTCGGTGCCGCGCAACGCGGGCAACATGATGCAAGTCATCGGGCGGTTTCACCGCGAAAAACCCATCCTTGGCGTGTGCCTCGGCCACCAAGCGCTCATAGAGTTCTTCGGCGGCACACTCGCCAACATCGCCCCCGTGCACGGCAAAGCCGTGAGCATCCAGCACGACGGGCGCGGCATTTTCACCGGGCTGGAACAAGATTGCCAAGTAGCTCGCTACCACTCTTGGGCCGCCGATACCGTCCCCCCGGAATTCGAGGTCAGCGCCCGCTCCGCCGACGGCGTGGTAATGGCCGTGCGCCACAAACGCCTGCCCATCGAAGGCATCCAGTTCCACCCCGAATCGGTGCTGTCCATGAAAAACCAAGTCGGTATGCGGATGCTCCGCAACATCGTGGAAGGCCGCATGGCTTCTGGCAACTGACTTGAAACTTGCCCACTTGAAACTCATTAATCTTCCCGCCCGTACACCGCTTGGAACGCCGTGGCCGCCGCGGCCGCTCCGAACACCGTGCCGACGAGATAGACCCAAATATCGCCCCAAGCAAACATACCGGCCACCGATGCGCCCACCGCCACGGCCGGGTTGAACGCGCCGCCGCTCAGACCGCCCAGCGCGTAGGCTGCTGCCAGCACGGTGAAACCGATGGCGAGGCCATAGTGCGAATTGCCGGCATTGGAGCGAGTGGTCGCCACGTTCAGCACCACATAAGCCAGCGCGAACGTGCCGAGGAACTCGGCCAGCACCGCGCACAGAGATTGTTCATTCACCCGCGCAGCGATGGCAGCACCGCCTCCACAATCATGGAGATACGCTCCGATGGCCGCCGCCACTCCGCCCGCAATCAGTTGGGCAATGATATAGTAGAGCGCGTCGTTGCGGTCAATCTTGCCGCGTATCAGTACGGCGATGGTGACGGCGGGGTTGTAGTGTGCGCCAGAAATGTGGCCGCCCGCATAAATCATCACCATGAGGACGGAGCCGATGGCGAGCGGCGCCATGGGCGCGATGCCGGGGTTGTTGGCCGTGAGCACGACCGTGAGGACGAGGAAGAACGTGCCGATAAATTCGGTGAGGTACTTTTTCATCTTAATTCGTTTTGAATGATGTTTAAAAAAAGAAATTTGCGGGCTAAAAGTAATTTGTCTCTCTACTATGTTCAAGAACACTTTCCTATTTTTTCTTTTGTCAATGGCATTCGCCACCCAAACTGCAGCCCAAACCCAAACACTTACCCCCGAACTGCTCTGGAAAATCGGGCGCGTGGCACTCGAATGCGTGTCGCCCGATGGCCAATTGGCCGTGTACGGCGTACAGCGATACGACGTGGCGGCCAACAAAGGCAGCCGCGCCCTTTTCGCCGTCAACCTCTCCACGGGCGAAACGCGGCGGCTCACCGATTTTGAAAAGACGAGCGGCGACGCCGAGTTCCATCCTGACGGCCAGAAAATCGGTTTCCTCATGGACGGCCAATTGCACGAAGTTGGGCTCACGGGGCTTTCGTCGCCAATCAAAGTCAGCGATTTGGAAATCAACGGTTTTCACTACGCGCCCGACGGCAAGCACCTCCTGTTTTGCAAGGACGTGAAGCTCGACAAAACGCCCGCCGAGCTGTATCCCGAACTCTCCAAAACTTCGGCGAAGATTGCCGACGGGCTTTTCTACCGCCACTGGAAAACCTGGCACGACCATGCGTACAGCAATGTTTTCTTTGTCCCGATTACTCGAGATGGGAAGTTTGCGGGCGAACCGAAGAACATCCAGAACGAACGCTTCGACACGCCGCTCACGCCCGACGGCGGCATGGAGCAAATCACCTGGAGCCCCGACGCGCGTTTCATCCTCTACACCTGCCGCAAACTGAACGGCACGGAGGAAGCCCAAAGCACGAACTCCGACCTGTATGCCTACGAACTTTCGTCTGGCCGAACGCTGAACTTCACGGAAGACCTGCGCGGCTACGACCGCGACCCGGTGTTTTCGCCCGACGGCCACTACCTCGTGTGGACGAGCCTTGCCAAGGCGGGCTACGAGGCCGACCGCCCACGCCTGATGATTTTGGACACCCGCACGCAGCAGCGCGAAGACCTGACGCTCGGCTGGGCTTTTGAGGCCAACAACCCCACTTGGGCTGCCGACAGCAAGTCGCTGTACTTTTTGAGCTCGGAAAATTTCACGCAGCAGGTGTATCAAATCAACATCTCGGACAAAAAAATACGCCGCATCACGAACGGGACGCACGACTACACGGCACTCAAACTGGCGGGCAGCCAATTGGCCACCACCCGCATCTCGATGACGCAACCCGCCGAAATCTATGTGGTGAACCCGCAAAACGGCGCGGCCACGCAGCGCACCTTCGTGACGGACGAGGTGTGGAAAAACCTCTCGAAACCCACCGTGGAGCGCCGCACGGTGAAGACCTTCGACGGCAAGGACATGAATGTGTGGATGGTGCTGCCGCCCGGTTTTGACCCAAAGAAGAAATACCCCGCTCTGGTGTACTGCCAGGGCGGGCCGCAGTCGGCGCTGTCGCAATTTTTCTCTTATCGTTGGAATCTCGCGCTGATGGCCTCGCAGGGCTACGTTGTGGTGGCGCCTTGCCGGCGCGGGATGCCGGGCGCGGGCGCGGAGTGGAACGACGCCATCACCGGGCGTTGGGGCGATGCGATGAAGGACTACCTCTCGGCCACCGATGCGGCAGCCAAAGAGCCTTTCGTGGATGCTTCGCGCATGGGGGCGGTGGGGGCGAGTTTTGGCGGCTACGCGGTGTACTGGCTGGCGGGCAACCACCAAAAACGGTTCAAAACTTTCATCTCGCACTGCGGGCTTTTCAACCTCGAAAGTTTTTACGGCACCACGGAAGAGGTGTGGTTTCCGAACTACGATTTCGAGGGGGCGTACTGGCAGAAAAACACGCCCCGGATGTACCTGAATGACAGCCCGCACCGCTTTGTGCAAAATTGGGACACGCCGATTCTGGTCATCCACAACGAACTGGACTTCCGTGTGCCGTTCGGCGAAGGGATGCAAGCGTTTCAAGCCGCGCAGTTGCAGGGCATCCCCTCGCGCTTCCTCAGTTTCCCCGACGAGGGGCATTGGATGAGCAAACCGCAGAATTCGATGCTGTGGCAGAAGGAGTTTTTGGGATGGCTGGACAGGTGGCTGAAGTGAGGGCGCGCGAGCGCGGAGGGAGCGCGGGGTTTAGCCCGCGCTCCCTCCTCCCTAAAATAATCTCTCTCAAGAGTGGTAAGGTTTTTGACATGCCGCGATTGAGGGAAAATCTCTTTACATTTTTTAACCAAATCCTATTCTATGTTACGAACATTTTTGGCGCTTTCGCTGCTCGCTTGGGTCAGCGCAACAGCGTTCTGCCAAGTGCCGGGCTACTTGGGCAAACGGCTCACTGTGCAAGGCGAACTGCATTCTTTCCCGGCCATGAGAGGCCCCACGGCTTCCAACCGGGGCTATTCCGTACACTATGGCGACAAGGGCGGCGGCTTTGGCTTCAACTGGAGCGCAGGCGCGCGGTTGGGCTACGTCACGTCGCGCTACGGCCAAGTCTTGCTTTCTGTTGATTACCTGAAAACGGGCATGATCCAGACGGCTTTTTCGCCTGCGTCCGGTTTTTTGGGCGAGGAGGGCTATGATTCGCACGAGCTGTTTTACAACGTCCGAGGCCTTACGGCGGGCATCGGGACGCGGAAATTCAAGTCGGCCAAAGGCGGGCTTGCCCCGATGGGCCGGTACAGCGGCTACTCGCTGAACGCAACTTTTTTGAAAGGGGAAATCTTGGACAAGCGAACTTCCTATAGGTTCGGAGGGCCTGAACACGCCCCGCTCGGCATTGACCCAAAGCACGTGTTGCTCTCTTTGGGCTACGAGTTTGGTTCAAATTTCATCGTCAAAGACCGCCTGCTGCTCAACGTGGGCGCAAAACTCAACATCCCGCTCAGCCCCCGCGCTTTCAGACACACGTTTAGCGAAGAGGAAAGCCTTTGGGACCCTTACTACAACAATCAAGAAGGAAAAGAGGACGGCAACACGGACAATTTCAAAACATTGGCCGCCACTCGGTATGGCCTGCACTCGCTCTTTATGTTCTACATCGGGGTGGGCTTGCTTCCTTAAAAAATCACTTTCAAAAATTCAAACAACATGACATTCAAAAATATAGCATTGCTCGCAGCCCTTTCGGTTGCCCTGCTTTCGGCCTGCGCCAAATACGAAAAGCAGTATGAAGGTGCCTACAAAGACGGCCAGTCCACGCCTACAGAACCCGTGAACTACGAAATCGTGTATGTGAAAGACGGCCAAATTTTTATGGCGAGCGCCGACCTAAAATATTTCAAACAGTTGCCCACGCCCATTGTAGTGGACAAGGTTTCGATCAATCATGCGCACACGCGCATTGCTTACAAACCTGTTTTTGACGAGAACATCGTAGTGATTGACACGGCAGGAAATGAAATCGAAATCATCCCAAACACTCAGGCTATCTATGTTTTCGATTGGCACGCCAACAATCAGACGCTGTACATGCTCCAAGGTTCGTACATCAGGACGCACGGCCCTGCCATCCCCTTGGCGTATGAATACCTCCATCAAGCGCACCCTTACGTTGGCTCGGACTATTACTATTCCCTCACCGTGCTGCCCGAGGGCGATGTGGCTTTCGGCTTTGGGGTGTCGGGTTTTGGTACGGAGTATATCGGCTATCGGATCGCTTACATATCGCCTGGGCCTGGGCATTTTGACCACGATTTGCCCGTGTCGGGCGACTATCCTGGCTTCATCCGTTCTTCTGCCGACGGCCAGAAGTTGTTTGCGATAGCAGGCTCGACGGCTGGCACGTTCAGCAGCATCACTTCCGGGCCATTTGCGCCATTTGCCCCCTCCGTTAGCGTGGGAGCCATGTCGCCCGATGGGCAAAAATTTGTGTTCTGGGATTCGTTCAACGGTTCGCTCTATTTGGGCGATGGAAGCTCCACCAACATCGGCTCTGGCAACGTGACGGCCATAGACTGGTAGATTCAAATACCCCATTCCCCAAATTTTTAAACACTATGAAACCAAAGGCACTAAGACATTCATGGTGAACATCAAATATTGATGAACGGGCGTAAAATGAAGGAAGCCCAAAGCCAACTCAAATCAATGAGATTCAATGGGCCGAATTGTTCATCGTCCATCGTTTATAGTTCATCGTTTATAGTTCATCGTTCCCTTAGCGTTTTCCCAATCACTCATTTTCAAAAAAAGACAACAATGAGAAAGATATTGCTTTCCGCGTTTGCACTGGTAGCATGGTTCGCCGTGCGGGCGCAAGATTTTGACCACTACGAACCGCTCGTTTGCTCCGGCAAAATCCCCAGCGAGTTTATCACCCTTTCCACCCAAAAATACAAAACGGACTTGAAAAAAATGGCGGGCAAAGACCTGCGCAAGCGCGACAGAAAAGACCGCAAGCGGTTCGCGCTCGAATCCAACTTTGTGCTCGACAACCTCCTCCAAAGCGGCCTCGTGCTCTTCAACGACCCGGTGAGCAACTACCTCAACGAGGTGGCCGCCAAACTCACCGAGGCCGACAAGTCGCTGAAAAAGAAGGTGCAAGTGTACGCCCTGCGCTCGCCCACCGTCAACGCCTTTGCTACCGACCGCAGCACCATATTCGTCACGCTCGGCCTCTTGGCCCAACTCGAAAACGAGGCACAATTGGCGTTCATCCTTTCGCACGAAATCACCCACGTGGAAGAAGGCCACACCCTCGACCTGTTCCTGAAAGCCAAAAAGATAGAGCGGAGCTCCGAGCGCAAATCGGTGCTTTCTGAATCGGCATTCGACGAAAAACTGCTCGCCAAAAACCGCTATTCCAAAGAGTTGGAAACCGAGGCCGACCAGAAAGGCATCGAGCGCTTTCTGCTCACGGACTACAGCACCGCCACGCTCAACACCGTGTTCGACGTGCTCAAATACGCTTACCTGCCTTTCGACGAAGTGCGCTTCGACCGCAGCCTCTTCGAATCGGGCGATTACCGCCTGCCCGACTACTGCTGGCTCGAAAGCACAAAGCCCATCAAAGGCGCGGAGGAAGTCGAAGACGACAAGGAAAGCACCCACCCGAACATCGCTGCACGGCGCAAAGCACTTGCCGACATAATCGAAAAGTCCAAAAAGAAAACGGACAAGGACTACCTCGTGTCGCAAGAACGCTTCGAGACCACGCGCAAAATCGCCCGCTTCGAGTTGCCCATGATATACCTGCACCGCGAGCGCAGCGCCGACGCCATCTACGCGGCGCACCTCCTGCTCCAGAAACACCCCGGCAACCTGTATTTGGAAAAATGTGTGGCCAAGGCACTCTACGTCAACGCAAAATTTGAGAACGACGCCGACTACACCCGCTCCAAATCTTACGCCGACATAGAAGGCGAATCGCAGCGCGCGCACTTCCTCCTCGACACCATCAGTGCGAAAGAAGCCACCGTGCTGGCGCTCCGCTACGCTTGGGTGCAAAGCCAGAAACACCCGGAGGACTCCGAACTCCGCGCCATGGCCGAGGACCTTTTTATGGAACTGGGGATGCACGTCACCGCGCAGTCCGATTTCTACGATGTAGCGCCCGACCTCGCAGCAGCCGCTGCTGCTACCCCGCCCGTCGAAGAAAAAGCGCCCGCCAAAGACGACAAAAAAGAAGCTTCCAAGTACGACAAGATAAAAGCCAAAAAGGCCGAGGCAGAAGCCATATCGCCTGCCGACCCTTGGCGCAATGCATTCATCGGCCTCAAAGACGACGCTTTCAAAAAAGCCTTCGACGACGGCCAAGCCAAATACAAAAAGCGCAAAGAACGCCAAGACTACTACCGCTCCGAAAAGGGGCGCGACGAACTGGAGCGGAACAAAAACCGTGAGCGCAAAAAAGGCCTCGCCCTCGGCGTGTCGAAAATCGTCATAGTCAACCCCTTCTACCTCAAGCTCGACGAGCGGCGCGAAAACGCCGTGCAGTATGTGCAAAGCGAAGACGGCCAAGCCAACCTGCGCAACATCATGAAAGAAGTAACCCCCAAGTCGGGCGTGAAAGCCACCGTGCTTGATGTGGCCGATTTGAAAGACGCGCAAACGGAGCAGTTCAACGAAATCAGAATCCTCAACGAATGGTTTTCAGAACAAATCAAGTATGAAAACCTCCCCATCACCTACGGCACCAACCAAGCCAAGGTGAACGCCATCGCCGAAAAATACGGCACCGACCAATTCTTGTGGACCGGCGTAGTCTCCCTCCGCGAAAAGAAAACAGGGGCTGCGCTGACCGTATGTGCTGGCCTGCTCTATTTCCCGCTGCTGCCATTTGCCATATACGCCGCCACCAAACCAGAGTACGACATGCTCTACTACTCCGTGCTGTATGACGTGAACGAGGGTACCTACAAGACCCTCAAGTTCGAATATTTCGACACCCGCGACTCTGACACCCTGATCAAAGCGCACTACTACGACACCCTGGTGCAGATAAAAACGCAGAAGAAGAAATAGGGCAACGCACTGTTTTAGACAAGAAAGCGACATAAGAGGAGCGGCACTTTTGGGAAAGTGTCGCTCCTCTTCATTTGTATCCAGGCTCAGGGCTTTCCCACTAAAAACCCCGGCTGCACCTCGCAACCGACAGCCCAGAATTATTTCTGCTCCGTTTGCTGAAAGCGGCAAGAGTATGCGCAGAAAAGATGAGTTTTGTGCCTTATCCAACGCGCCAGCCAGCCTATGGCTCGCAGCTAAGCCACTCACTCAATACCTGAACCATGCCTACACCCATCAACTTAGGAGCCAACCTGCCCGTTGCGTTCGATTGGGCAACCAATATTTTTACAGACCTCATGAAGCAAAGCCGGGCATTTAGCGCATGGGAAGACCCTGCGGAACTGCCCCTCCCCCCCGAATACCGTTTGGATGAAAACGGCTACCTGCTGGCCCCTTTTAAGCCGTTCGGGGTGGTCGTCAAAGCCCCACTGCGGATAGGGGACAACGGTGAATATCGGCTCAGGTTCAAGGGTAAAGCCATCGCGAGTGCCTTGCCGAGTGCCATTACTGTGCGAAACCTGCCCTCCGTAAACGGTTGGCAAGTCGCTGACCTGACCATCCCCCTGGCAGCGCTGCACACCCAACCAGGCCGCAAACAGCCGATCCTGATGTTGCGCTTCCACGATTTGCAGGGCGAATCGGTACGTGACATTTCTTTGATCAACAAATTGCATATCCGCGACGACGGCACTGCGCCAACTTTCCACCCAACTTGGATGGAGCACCTGCGGCGGTTCAAAGTGCTGCGGTTTATGAACTGGATGAGTTTCTGGCTGCCTATGCCCAAAATGGATTGGGCCGACCGCCCCCAAAAAAGCCGGTTGTCGCAGGGCGACAACGATAATTTTAAGGTGGAAAAGATCCGCGGCGTGGCTGCGGAATATATCGTGGAACTGGCCAATGAATTGAAATGCGACATCTGGGTCAATATTCCCCCTTTAGCAACCGATGATTATGTGCAGGGACTGGCTAAGCAGTTGAAAGCCGGTCTCCCAGCCACGGCAAAAGTTTACACAGAATATGGCAACGAAATATGGGCCACCGGGAATCATGGCCCTGCTACTTGGCAAGGAAACTACAATGTGAGCTTGACAGCGGAAGAAATCGAACGCGGCAACTCCAATCTAAATGCCGATGGCACTACGGACATGGCCGTGCTGGCCATGCGGCGCTATGCGCGCCGCACCAAAGAGATCGGCGACATCTTCGTCCAAGTCTTTGGCACCGGCTCGCGCAACACCCGAGTTCGGCCAGTTTACTGCTATCAGGGGGTCAACCCCTTCTACTCGCTACAGCCAGGGCTTGACTTTTTGACCGGCACCCGCCAGGGGTATGGCGTCCTGCCCAACTCCATCTGGGGCATTTCGCCCAAAACCGCGGTAGATGAAGGCATTCTCCATAAGCCCAAAGCGGACATCACGGCGGCCGACCTGATCCAAAATATGCGCGAAGGCTTGGGCTCGATCATCGGCGGCGGAGCCTACCGCGATTCTGTAACCCCCCTTTTGGAACAGGTGGCGGCCACGGCGGCTTGGCACAATGTCGCCTTTGCGGCCTACGAAGGCGGCATCGGTTTTACTCAAACGGAGCAAATAGATACTTCCGTCGCTTTTAGGATGATGACGGAGCCGACCACAGGCTGGGCTATCCACGACATCTGCTCCCAATACCTCCAATCCTGGTTTTCCTACGGCAACGACAACCCGATGTGCTGGTTTCTGGCGGGTATCACCGATTGGGGCGGGGCGGCCATGACCGACTCGTTGCGCTTGCTCGAGTCGTTGGGCTGGGCCGACAAGTCCGACATCTCCGGCCTGACTTGGAGCATAACCGAGCAAAATACCCTCCCCATTCAGGCCATTGACAACGCCATCGGGAGAGGCAGTTTTGAAGTGACCGCCGGCATCTCCGTGCCGGGCCGCATAGATGCCCGTCGGCACACAGAACGGGAGGCCAACTGGGAAAGAACCCTGCGCAACAACGTCCCGTGGCAGCCCGAAGGCAACCTGTATTTGGTCAATGCCCTCAGCGCCAAGCAGTACAGCTTCCAGTTGGTGTCGGAAAAAAACCGCGACTTTGAGACTAAGACCGAAGTTTGGGTCAACAACGCGCTGATCACTACGGTGGTCATTCCCCAAGGCGTGGGGAGCCATACCAGTGCCTCGTTCAGGACAAGGCTGCGCAAAGGCATGAATGCCCTGAGGATGAAGTACTCCGCCAACTCAATGGGCAACTATCACTTGGAGGTGAGGTAGAGTGCCAGTCGTCATTGAACGTCAAATGTTTGCCATGAAACACCGCACAACCCTTGCAACGGCCTTCCTGATTTGCTGCCTGTACGCTGCACAAGCGCAACCCGTCGCGCCCGGTACGCCAGCCCAGACCCCGTTCGCATTTTTCGAGCACTTTGGCGAAGCAGAGGGCGTGCCGGATGCGGTCAGGCTGATTCGGCAAGACCATCAGGGATACCTCTGGTGCGTGTTGCAGCCCAAGGGGCTGCTGCGCTTCGACGGGGTTCGGTTCCGGGCGTACGCCAACGACCCTGACGACCCCAACTCGCTCCCCAACAACTCCGTCGACGATATGCTGGTAGACCACAGCGGGCATATCTGGCTCGCCACCAGAACCGGCATGGTTCGTTTTGACCCGATTTCAGAGCGCTTTTCCAGTGTCTCTTCCCGTACATCGAGCGGTTTTTCCCGTCTGCTGGAAGATCACAACCATCGAATCTGGGCAGCGACTCTTGGTGAAGGGCTGGCATTTTTCGACGCTCAGCGCGATAGCATGGTGGTTTGGAAAAGCAAGCGCATCCAAGACGGCTACACGGAGCAGCCGTCCCCGAGAGACCGGTTCGGTGGTCTAAACTGCATGGTTGAAAGCGCGGACGGTATGCTTTGGTTTGATATAAACAACACAACGGAATATGGCGTTGCTGCCATTGATCCGCGTCGCGAAGTGCTGCTGCATTTCCCGTTCAAGGGGTTTTTGAAAAATCTTCCTGTAGGCCAAGCAGATATCCCGTTTACAATGACCCTTTTTTCAGATGAAAAAAACAAATGTTTGTGGATGGGCGGCTACGGGCCTGGGCTGCTGGAGTTTTCAACAGAAACCCATGTATGGCAATGGCACGACCTAAATCCGCCGGGGCAAAACGACCCGCTCCACAATTTCATTTACCACATTCAGCACAAAAATGACTCGACGCTGTGGTTGGCCACGGATACCGGGCTGAAGGTTTTTTCCACCGCGCGGAGCCAGTGGGCGCAGGTTGACCCGCACCCTACCCAAGCCTGGGAAGCACAAAAGGCGAAATACTTTTCTGTCTTTCGAGACCGGGCTGGCACCACCTGGTTTGGCACTAACAAGGGGCTGAGCCGCCTCGACCCGTATCGGCAGCAGTTCCCCAAAAACTCGCCGCCGCTCACCCTCCCCCCCTCTCACACCTCTCCCCCCTCTCGCCCTCTCACATTCCAGGCGCAGGCCATCGCCGAGTACGCGCCTACGCAGGAGCGGCTGTTCGCGGCTTGGAGCGGCGACGGGTTTTTCCGGGTGTTCGCCCAGCATTTGCCAACAGGGAAAATCAGGCGGGCGGAGCAGCGGCTGCCTTTCCGCCCGAACGACGAGGCCAGCGTCCACCAGCTCTTTGTCGCTCCCGACGGCCGCATCTGGGTCTTGCTCAATCGGGGCATCGGCTGGCTCGACCCCGCCACGCTGCGCCTCAGCATTCCCGACCTGCCCATCGCCAACCACTCGGAATGCCGGACGCCCAACCTTTGGCCGCGCCAAATGACGGCAGATGCGGACGGCAGCCTGTGGATAGCCACTTTTGGCAGCGGCATCGTCCGCTATACACCGTCCACTGGACAGTTTTGGAGGCCACCCGAACTGCCCGAACTGCCCAAGCAGCGCGACGCGGCACGACGCGAGTTCAACTGGGCTATGAACAGCGTTTTTTGCGACCCGGCGGGGCGGATTTTTATGGCAGAAAACGGCACCGGGCTGGAGATATGGGACCGGGCCCAGCAAACGCGCGCCATTTTTATGCCCGAAGCAAAAAACAACCGCAGTTTCGGAGGGTTTGTCGCCGGCTGCATCGCCCCCGACGCAGCGGGCAACCTCTGGTTCGGCACAGAATCCGGCCTCTGCCGCTACCTGCCCGACGCGCCGCCCGACAGTGCTTTCGAGCGGGTCAAGGGGCTTCAAGAATTGGTGTTCCGCATCCTTCCCGATGCGCAAGGGCGGCTGTGGCTCAGCACCAACAAGGGGCTGGTCTGCTACGACCCGCAGCGCAAGAGTTGGAAAAAGTTTGGCGAAAAAGAGGGGATGGTGCTGCCTATCACGGAACGGGTGCCGCTGTTCGGCAGCAGCGATGGCGAAATCTGGTTGGGCAGCGACCTGCATTTCAACCCCGCCAGCATCGTACTTGATCCGCCGGCTGCGGTGCCGTTAATCACTGGTTTCAAAATTTACGACCGCCCTCTCCCGCTCGCGCCGCCCACGGAGCAAGGCGGGCAGCAGGTGTTTTCCGAAATCCGCCTCGGCCCCGACCAAGAAGTGTTCAGCATCGAAATCGGCACCCTCGGGTTTACTGCGCCGGAGCAAACGCGCCTGCTTTACCGCCTGCGCTCCGACGACCCTTGGCAAGAAGCGGGCGCACAACGGGCGTTCACGTTCAACCGGCTTCCGGGCGGCCGCTACCGTTTTGAACTAAAAGCCATTGCGCCCGATGGCAGCGAGAGCGGCCGCTCTGCCGTGCTGCCCCTACGAGTGGTGCCGCCTTTTTACCGGGCCGTGTGGTTCTGGCTGCTGTGCTTGGGTGCGGTCGGGGGCGGGCTGTACGCCATTTTCCGCTACCGCGAAATCCAGCGACTGCGTCAAGAGCAACTCCGCCTGCGCATCGCCCGCGACTTGCACGACGAGGTGGGCAGCACGCTCAGCAGCATCAGCATACTTTCCGCGTCTGCCCTGCACGGCGTTCAAAAAGACTTGGACACGGCTCGCTTCGGCAACATCGGCGACAAGGCCCGCGCTGCGCTCGACAGCATGAGCGACATCGTGTGGTCGGTGAACCCCGAAAACGACCCAATGGAAAAAGCCCTCGCCCGCATGAGCGCGTATGCCTCCGAGATGCTCGAAAACGTGGGCATGGAACTGCACTTTGAAGTCGGCGAAGGGGTGGAATCCTTGACGCTGCCGATGGAGAAGCGCAAGGATTTTTACCTGATTTTTAAAGAAGCCGTCCACAACTGCGCCAAGTACGCCCGCGCCAAGCAGGTGGAGGTGGCGTTGAAAAAAGAAGTCAACACGCTGACCATGACCGTGAAGGACGATGGGGTAGGGTTTGAAATTTCAAACTCAGAAACCAAAAATCTAGGCGGCAACGGCCTGCGGAATATGCGGAGCCGGGCGGCGGCGCTGGGCGGGAGTTTGGAAGTGGTGTCCGAGCTGGGGGCAGGGACGGAGGTGCGGTTGACGCTGCCGGTGTAGGGAACTATGAACGAGGAACGAGGAACTATGAACACCGAGCGTGGCAAACGTTCCTCGTTCATAGTTCCTCGTTCATAGTTCATAGTTGCCTTGTCCCCCTATTATGGGATTGCGAGACCCCTGCCGAACCGCCCACCTTTGCACCATGCTTTAACCAAAACCCGAATCTTGGCTCATCCTGTTCCTCGTTCATAGTTCCTCGTTCCTCGTTCAAAATCATGCCCATCCGCACCCTCATCTACGAAGACAACGCCGATATGCGCGGCGCGCTCGCTGCCCTCATCGGCGGCACGGAGGGCTACGAACTCTCCGGCGCGTTCGACAACTGCACAGGCGTGGTGGCGCAAGTGGCCGCCCTCCACCCCGATGTGGTGCTGATGGACATTGATATGCCGGGCATGAGCGGCATCGAAGGGGTGGCACGGCTGAAAAAAGCGCACCCGAAGGTGGAGGCCCTGATGCTCACGGTCTTCGACGACGACGACCGGGTGTTCCAAGCCGTGTGCGCCGGAGCGAGCGGTTATCTGCTCAAAAAAACAACCCCTGCCCGTATCCTCGAAGCCCTGCGCGAAGTGACCGAGGGCGGCGCGCCCATGTCGCCCGCCATCGCCCGCAAGGTGCTGCAACTCTTCCCTGGAAAGCCCGCCGAGCGCGATGCTGACTTGGACAAACTCACCGTCCGCGAGATGGAGGTGCTAAAAACGCTGTCGCGCGGGTTCAGTTACAAAATGGTGGCCGCCGAGTTGGGCATCGGCATCGAGACGGTGCGCACTTATGTCAAGCGGATTTACGAGAAATTGCAGGTGCACTCGGTGAGCGAGGCGATTGCGAAAGCGTTTTTGAAGGAACGATGAACTATTAACGAGGAACTATGAACGTGTGCCACGCTCGGTGTTCATCGTTCCTCGTTCATAGTTCATAGTTGCCTTGTCCCCCTATCATGGGATTGTGGGCGGAAAACCGCCCCGCTACTTTTGTACTGAAATTCACACATCCAATTCGTTGGCGAAAACCAAATGAAGCGACTGGTAGAAGGGCTGTATGCCCTCCTGCTCACAGGGCTTC
>JBJXFT010000091.1:0-4952 GCA_046155725.1 Saprospiraceae bacterium | reverse complement strand
GGATAACTGAGCCATATTTTTGTTGAGTTTTGCCGCCCAAAAATATCTCGGTTATCCGCTTTTAAAGCCCTCTTTTTAACCGCTTACCCTGCTACCCGCCCGTTGCATTTGATTGTTGAATCTGCGAGATGTATTTTAACCTTAGCCCGTCCCCATTTGGAGCGGGCCTTTTTATATGTTCAACAACCAGTCATACAAACACCATTTTTATGCAACGCTATTTTTTATTCCTTGTCGCATCGGCTTTCAGCATTCTTGCTTGCAATAATATCTCTACCTCCCGAATGCCCTGCCAGGCCGAAGCGATTGTTATTCCGCAGGATACTTCGTACTTGAGCACCCCACTTGTCATTCCTACCCAATTGATTGAGGACAAACTCAACCGTGCCATCAAGGAGGATATACTGGACGACGACGATTTCGACAATAAAAACAAGAAAGGCAAAAGCGACAAACTCAAAATGAAGGTCACACGGATAGGCGATATCCAGGTAAATTGGAAAGACAACGTAGCCACCTATCATGCCCCATTGCTTGTGCTGATCGAGCAAGAAATCGTGAGCAGACGGGTGCTTCCTTTCCCCAAGTCGCTCGCGCTCAAGACCGAGTTCAGCCTTCGGTTGATCGTCGAAACGACCGTCAATATTGGCGAGGATTGGAAACTACAGCCCAAAACCGAATTTGTTTCCTTTGAATGGCTGAGCGAGGTAAAGACCTTAGGCGGCCTTATTGATATAAAAAAAATAGTGGAGCGTCGGCTCCGGCGCAAAATGCCAGAGGTTTTGGCCACTATGGATAAAACCATTCGCTCTACTGTTAACCTTGACAAGACGATGGCGCGTATTTGGCGAAAAATTCAGAAACCCATGATCATCAATCGAAAACAAGAAAAGGTTTGGTTGAAAATCAACCCGATCCGATTTGAGATGGGCACGATAACGACGGAGCCAGGCAACCTCCTCATCCAAACCCGCCTCTCCGCCACTACCGAAACGATCGTGGGCAATGCCCCCGTCTATACCGTTGACTCCACGCTGCCGCCGCTCGTGAAACGCCAAGTGTTGCCCAACCACACCTACATCTACATGCTTTCTGAAATCCCCTACACAGACATCAATGAAATCGTTGACCGAAGGCTTGCTGGCAAGTGGTTCGAAATGTCGGGCCACCGCATTAAGGTGAAGAGTGCCGAAGTATCGGGCTGCGGCTCTAATTTAGTTTTGCACCTTCGTGTGCGAGGCGATGTGCGGGGCGATATTTATTTTCAAGGTACTCCCCATTTCGAGGCGGATTCGCAAAAAATCGTTTTCCAGAATTTTGATTTTGAGATCAGAACGGAGGAAGCGCTCGTGGCAAGCGCCGATTGGCTGCTGCACAGCACGTTCAAAGAGCAGATGCAAAACGTACTGAGCATCCCTTTGGCAGAGAAAATTGTCAAAATCCCAGAAGCCATCATGAAGGGGATAGAAGACGGCCGAGTGGGGCCCAAAATGGATTTTATCATCGAACAGTGGGATTTCCGGCCCCAACAAATCTGGGTGCGCCCATCGGACATCGCCACGCTCGTCATCGTGAACGCACGGGTGCGGGTGGAATTGGAAAAACTTTGACACCAAGCATTTAACCATTGTCGCCTCACTTCCGCTTCGGTGCCTTCTTAATCGGCTTCTTGTACTTCAAATCCCGCAAGTGCTTGGTCTTGTTCCCGAGGTTCACCTTCTTGTTTTTCGCCTTTTTTTCATGGAAAGCCCCCGTGGGTCGGGGCGGGAGTTTAAGTTGGATTTCGGGGCCGGTATAGCGCTCGGCCTCAATCAATAGGCTCGAAATCGGCACGTCGTCGGGCAAAGGGAGCAATGGGATTTCTTTTTCCATCAGGGTTTCGATGGCTTCTTGAGCAGGCCGCTCGGCTTCGGTGACGAAGAGCACCGACGCTCCGTCGCGGTCAGCGCGGCCCGTGCGGCCAATGCGGTGAATGTAAGTCTCCGCGTCGGCGGGCGTGTCCACATTGATTACGTGCGTCACGTCCGAGACATCCAGACCCCGCGCCAAAAGGTCGGTACAGATGAGGCCCCGGCACAAGCCTTTCTCAAAAGCGGCCACGGCGTTCAGGCGGAAGTTCTGCGACTTGTTGGCGTGCACGATTTCAAATTGTTCGGGGAAACGCTCCGACAATTGCTTGTGAATCACATCGGCCATTCGTTTCGAGGGGCCAAAAATCAGCACCTTCTGCATCGAATCGTCGGTAGCGAGCAGGCGTTCGAGCAGGTTGAGTTTGGTGTAAAAATTGGGGACGTGATAAGCGCGCTGCTCGATGCGCTCCAACGGTGTGCCCGCCCGCACGGCTTCGACGAGCACCGGGCCTTGGAAAAAAGTGTTGATCAAGTCGTCCACTTCTTCCGACATGGTGGCGGAGAACAGGAGGTTTTGCCGCTTGCGGGGCAGAAGGTCGAGAATGCTCGTCAGTTGTGCGCGGAAGCCGAGGCTGAGCATTTCGTCCATCTCGTCAATCACAAATTGCTTCACGTATTTTAGGTTCAGGTATCCGCTCAGCGCCAAATCCACCAAGCGCCCAGGCGTGGCGATCAGCACATCCACACCTTTCATCACCACCAGTTTTTGCGTGTTGATATTGGTGCCGCCGTACACGCCTTCCACCCGTGTGCTCATGTAAGGGGTCAACTTTTTGACATCGCTGACCAACTGCACCACCAACTCGCGGGTAGGCACCACGACCAACACACGCGGCTCTTTTTGCTTGGAAAAAGCCATCTGGCGCAGGATGGGAAGCAGGTAGGCGAAGGTTTTTCCAGTCCCCGTTTGGGCAATGCCCACCACGTCGCGGCCTGACATGACGACCGAAAACACTTTTTGCTGAATGAGCGTCGGCTCCTCGAAGCCCAAATCGCTGAGGGCGTTCAGCAAGGGCGGGGTCAAATTCAAATCTTCAAAAGTCATAGTCGTGTGAGGGAGCGCGGGGTTCAGCCCGCCTGTAGTTGTTCGCCATTTGTCATGGCATTTTCCATTCTTTAAAAACAAAAACCGGCGGTTCGCTATGGGCGAATCTGCCGGTTCTGCCATACTTTAAAAGTGGGCGGATTAAAACGAAAGTACTGAAGAGGAAATCCTAAGCGGGGGGAATTTTGTCATTAGGCCGTTTCGTCATTGTAAAGCAAATGATAAAACAACGGCTCAAAAGTATGCCGAGTTTTTGAAATGCAAACTGTTTGACAAAAAAAATACCGAGCGTTTTTAAGGGGAAGGTGGCAGCAAGCATCTTCAACGCAAAGTGGCTTTGAACAATCTCAACCATCTAAACCATCCTCAACCATCTAAACCACCCTCAACTATCTAAACCACCCTCAACTATCTAAACCATCTAAACCGCAATTACGGAGCATTCAGCCCATCCACTTTTTCAAACTTCCAGCCTTCGCCCGTCAGTTTTTCCAGCACCTTCGGCAATGCAAAGCGCATCCGTGTTTCGGCTTTCAGGCTGTCGTGAAAAAGGACGATGGACCCCGGCTGAATGTTTTCCAGCACATTTTGCAGGCATTTTTCGGGAGAAATTTTTGGGTCGAAATCGCCGCTCAGCACGTCCCACATCACGATGCGGTAACGGGACTTGAGCTGGCGCGTTTGCGAAGGCTTCAGGCTGCCGTAGGGCGGGCGGAAGAGCGGGCTGGGCACCATTTCACCGCATTGCTGCACATTGTCGAGGTAGTCGGGCGTGTCTGTTTTCCAACCGTTCAAGTGGTTGAACGTGTGGTTTCCCGCCGCGTGGCCTTCGGCCAGAAGGCGTTGGAAAATGGCGGGATGTTTCCGCACATTGTCGCCGACACAGAAAAAAGTAGCCTTCGCGCCGTAGTGGCGCAGTGTGTCCAGCACCCACGGCGTAGCCTCCGGAATGGGGCCGTCATCGAAGGTAAGAAACACCTTCTTTTCCGTTGTGGGGATGTGCCACGTATAATTGGGCAGGAGCGATTGGACGAGACGGGGAGTTTTGGACAAATACATGGTGGAAGGATTGACGGTCAACTTTCAAGAGAAACGGGCGCAGGCATATTTGCGAAACGCAAGTTTTCGCAAGACAGCGGGCCGAGGGCAAAAGGTTGGGCGAGTGTGATTGTTGATTGCCGATTGCTGATTCCGTATTCGCAATTCCGCATTCCGCATTCCCCAAAACTGCTATTTTTGCCGCAGGTTCAGGAAGCGCGACGGCTCGACAGCATTCGGTCGCCGCGTATTTTTTTCCCCAAGAATACCAGATGACTATGCCACGCAACAATCAGCAATTATCAATCATCAATTATCAATCCATTGGTTCGAGTTCGATTTGCCCCTTCCCCCACTGGCGCGCTGCACATCGGCGGTGTGCGCACGGCGTTGTACAACTACCTTTTTGCCCGCCAGCAGGGCGGCACGTTCATCCTCCGCATAGAGGACACTGACCAAGGCCGCTATGTGCCGGGCGCGGAAGATTACATCATCGAAGCACTGCGCTGGGTGGGCTTGCTGCCCGACGAGGGTGTGGGATTTGGCGGTGCAGACGGCCCTTACCGCCAGAGCGACCGCAAGGAAATTTACCAAAAATACGCGCACGAACTCGTGCAGCGCGGCCATGCCTACTACGCTTTCGACACGCCGGAGGAACTGGACCTGCGCCGCCAAGCGGAAGCGCATTTCACTTACAACCATTTGACGCGCGGCGCTTTGTCGAACAGCCTGACGATAGGGGAGGGAGAGGCGCAATCTCGAATTTCGGGGGGCGAGCCGTTCGTCGTCCGCCTGAAAGTGGTGCCAGGGCGGGGCATTCACATCCACGACTTGATACGCGGCGACGTGGTTTTTGAGAGCAGCGAATTGGACGACAAGGTACTCTTGAAGGCCGACGGGATGCCGACTTACCACCTCGCCAACATCGTGGACGACCATCTGATGCGCATCACGCACGT
>JBJXFT010000088.1:0-13665 GCA_046155725.1 Saprospiraceae bacterium | reverse complement strand
ATTAACGGCGGTACTCCGATACCACTTTCGGGGCCTCTTTACACTGACCAAGTCACCATAAATTATCCAGTAGGCCTTCTGACCGTAACCCCTGGAAGCATCTGTTTCCAAGCCAAAATAAGTAACTGCGCCTGCCCGTCCGTGACGGTGCAGAAATGTGTGACGATAGATCCCAAGCCTGTTTGCGGCACGATCACGGGCTGCCCCACGCCCGCCACGCTCATGCCCGACCCCGATGGCAACCCTGACCACTACCTCATCTGCCCGGGCGACGATGCGGCGATTATGATCGCCACGCCGTTCCTCAATTGCATCCCGATATGGCAGTACATGTTTCCATCGGTGGGGACATGGAATGACTTGGGTACAAGCAATTCTAAGCAGAATACCAATGTGCTGCCGCACTTAAAGCCAGCCAGTTCCCCCTATCTCTGGCCTGTGGGGGAAACCTGTATCCTTTACCGCATCAAGTGCGTCCCGCCGAACAACCCCTCTGGCTGTCCGCCATGCTACAGCAACGAGGTGCAGATTTGTCTGAAACAACCACCGCCTCCGCCAGTGATTACAGCTGTCCCCAGCAGCATTTGCAAAGGAGGCAATTCGTTTTTGAGTGTTCAAAACCCAGACCCGAATTGTACCTACGAATGGTACGGCAACGGTCTGCTGGTAGGGTTTGGGGATTTTCTGAACACATCCAACACACCCATCACTGGCAGTGCCTGTTATTGGGTGACCTGCAATGATGGCTGCTTCACCGTCGCGTCCAACAAAGTTTGTGTGAAAGTCTGCGAGCCAGTAGCCGTGATCTGCTGCCCGGTGCCGATCTGCCCCTGTGTTGGCGACCCGATCACGCTGAGCGGGCAGGAAGGGGCGTGTTCTTTTGGCAACTGCGGCCCGCTTACTTATTTCTGGTCCTGGACTGATATCAATGGGCCTCAAACGGCTACGACAGCCACCATTACCAGTATTCCGTTTGCTACAGGCACCACCTACACTCTGACGGTGACCGATTCGATCGGATGTACAGACACGACAATGGCAACTGTAGTGCCTTGCCCGAACTGAGGTATCCGCCGTAGTATCGGGGTGACTTTGAGTCACCCCGATACTCAATATGCTCCGAATGCCGGGTTCCAAAAAACGCCCAGCCCTTCCCCTGCGCCCTTGGCGTGGCGGGAGGGGCTTTTTTTTTAAAAATTTTGGCCTGCGGTTACAAAAGGCGGGACGCTGGGAATAGATGGGCAAGACCAAAATTTTTTCACCATTAAATACTTCACCATGATTTTGAAACACACCAATCTCAGTATCACACGGGGAAGCCCGCTCTCCCGTAGCCTGATGCCATTGCTCTTGCTCCTCCTCGCGGGGAGCGCCCAGTCGCAAAGCGTGATAGGTTCTTTGGGCGGCGAAGGGAATGTCGGCAGCATGAACCTCCAGTACACTGCCGGAGAGGCCTTTGTCACTACCATCGAAGACAACGGCAGCGCCCTGACGCAAGGCTTTCATCAGCCCTGCCTGGTCGTCACCTCAGTGGAAGAAACCTTTTTGCCCGGCGCAGTAACGGTTTTCCCCAACCCGACTGCCGCCATCGTGAACGTTCGGTTTGCCGACATCAAATTGGAAAACCTCCGGATTTCCTTGTTCGACGCTGCCGGCAAGAGCATCCTGACTTCCAGCGTCCATGCCGAGCTCTGGCAGACCGACCTTTCTGGTTTGGCTGGCGGCTACTACCTGCTCAAGGTGACAGACCTTGAAACCCACCAATCCAATTCTTTCAAAATTTTCAAATCCAACTGACATGAAAAAGTTCTTTCTTTCTCTCGTGGCCATTATGCTTGTCACTTTTCTCGCGGCCCAAGCACCGCAAGCCATCAATTACCAAGCGATAGCACGCGACCATGGGGGCAACCCGATCCCGAACGCGACCATAGGCGTTCAATTCAGGATTTTGCAGGGAGCAGCCTCCGACAGGCTGGCTTACGCCGAAACCTTTACTGCCACCACCAACCAGCATGGTTTGTTCAACCTGCAAATCGGTCGGGGGACTCCGGCCAGTGGCACTTTTTCGCAAATTGACTGGGCCACTCCTCCCTGCTTTTTGGAAGTGGCCATTGACCCCGCCGGAGGCAGGGAGTATCGAGTGGTGGGGACTTCGGAGATGCTTTCGGTGCCATACGCGCTGAAGGCTGGCAATGTGGAATCGGAAAAGCAGGTGCTTACTTTGGAAGGAAATCAATTGAGCATCAGCCAAGGGAACATGGTTGAACTTCCGGCTGCGCTGGCTGCATGCGATGTGCTTGATGATTGTGGTGACCCGACAAATCCGCTGAGTGTGCCTGACACCAGAGTCCTGGTATATGATAACGTTAGCACCAGCAACCCTTTCACTGACGAAATCCACATGGACTTGGGTCTCTTGCCCGACGGGACAGCGAGAACCGATGTGCTTGTTTTGCGGAAGAATGCAAATGGCAACACGATGCTGGAGTTATTTGATGAACAGGGCATAAACGGCACCTACGCCAATACATTTATTGGGGAAAGCGCGGGTATGAATAATGCGAGTGCGTATAACACATTCGGCCTGGACGAAGGCAGAAACAACACCGCCGTAGGATTCAGCGCGTTGTCAGATAATAGCACTGGAGGTTACAATACGGCAGTCGGCTCAGCGACACTTTTTAGAAATTCAACAGGGACAGAAAATACCGCTATCGGAGTAGGTTCGCTTGGATCCAACAATACAGGACTCAATAATACTGCGGGCGGAGCTTATGCCCTTTCCAGTAATACTATCGGAACCGACAATACTGCATTCGGAAAGCGGGCGCTTTCAACAAACCAAGGAAACAGCCGAAGCACTGCCATCGGATATGGGGCAATGCACTATGCCGACAACTTTGTCCCAGGCCCTGGAGTGAATGGTAAACTGACCTACAACACTGCTGTAGGTTTTGAAGCCTTAAGAGGAAGTGCAACCCCGGCAAATAACACCGGGCAAGGGAATACCGCCGTAGGTGATCGCGCACTTTTCGCCAACGCAGCTGGCGGCAATAATACTGCTGTCGGGTCTGGCTCGCTTGTCGCCAATGATGTTGGCGTCGCCAATACGGCCGTAGGCATAAATGCACTCAATGGCAACACCACGGTTTTAGGCTTGCCGGCTGGATCTTACAATACAGCCGCTGGCGCATACGCCCTTGCCTCTAATAAAACAGAATCCAATAACACCGCAATAGGTGCTTTTGCCTTGCACTTTGTAGAGACCGGCGGCGGCAATACCGCTATGGGTCACGATGCATTGCGGGGACCAGGTACTGCTACTGCAAATAATACTGGGGACTATAATACAGCGGTTGGAGATGCATCCATGCAGGGAAACACCTCAGGAAACAACAATACCTCCCTTGGTTTTCATGCGCTTATCACCAACACTACCGGCAACAACAACACAGCCATAGGTTCCGGGGCGGATGTCGGTGGGGCCAACGGACCTAACTTAACCAATGCCTCGGCCATCGGTGCAAATGCTATCGTAAAGACAAGCAACTCAATGATTCTCGGCGATCCGCTTACCAATGTCGGTATCGGGCTGTCTAGTGACCCGGCAGGGCCGGGGAACAAACTTGAAATAAACACAGGCGCATCGGGTGTGAGCGGATTGCGGATACGCCAGTTTAAATCTACTCTTTATACAGCTCCAGTGGCAACAACTGCTCCTGATGTCTTGAGCGTTGACGCAAACGGGGATGTAATTTTGGTAGACGCTTCTGGTGTCTTCGGCGGTGGAGGTGGCAACGCTTGGTTACTTGGCGGAAATACAGGTACTACCAGCACCGATTACCTTGGCACACTTGATCCTAACACATCGCTTCATTTTCGCGTAAGCGGCCAGAACGGCGGCATCATAGGCTATAATGGCCCGACCTTTTTTGGCTTTGAAGCGGGAAATGGCAACACCACCCAACCAAATACAGGCATCGGATTTTGGGCACTGAGAAACAACGCAGCCGGTGTTTTCAACACAGCGATTGGCATCGAATCGTTGAGAGACAACTCTGGCTCCAACAACACCGCAAATGGAACCTTTGCCATGCGCGAAAACACAACAGGCAGTTACAGCACAGCCATGGGTCAGGGTGCCCTCCAAGCAAACATAGCAAACAACAGAAGCACCGCCATTGGTTTTGGTGCCATGTTTTTTGCAGACAACCGGACTACGGGCCGTGATGCCTACAACACCGCGTTAGGATATGAGGCATTAAGAGGGAGCACAACCCCGGCAATAAATTTCGGGCGTTTCAACACCGCTCTGGGCGACCAAGCCCTTTGGTCCAACACAACCGCAGACAGCAACACGGCAGTCGGGTACAGGGCACTCTTTTCAAACCTCACGGGCAAGGATAACACGGCAACCGGAGCCGAAGCACTTTTCACAAACATTGGGGGAATCAGAAACACAGCGAACGGGTACAACGCCCTTAGGCTAAACAAAGCAAGCGATAACACCGCCATGGGGGCATTTGCACTTGCCAATAATGCTACCATAGGTACTAAAAACACAGCGACCGGTTCGTCTGCGTTAAGGTTAAATGCCGTGGGGTCTAGAAATACCGCAAATGGGTATAGGGCGCTTTACAAAAATCTTGCGAGCGACAACACCGCTACCGGTTCAAGTGCGCTGGAGAATAATGCCGGGGGTACAAACAACACGGCAAACGGGTCACTCGCACTTTTTACCAACACGACAGGAGGTAGGAATACAGCTGTGGGGAAATCTGCACTTCAGGCTAACACCACCGCATCTGAAAACACGGCTACGGGTTACAATTCCCTGCTCTATAACACCACTGGCGGAAACAACACCGCAGTTGGCTCGGAAGCCTTGAGAGGAACGGTGAACTTGTCAACAGGCGGCAACAACACGGCAGTTGGGATTTGGGCGCTCCATGTCAATCAATCTGGTTATGGCAACGCAGCAACCGGGGCATTTGCGCTCGAAAAGAACACTACGGGATTTCAGAACACGGCAAATGGTTGGGGCGCGCTTAATGCCAACCTTGTTGGAATAAGAAACACGGCAATCGGGGCAAGTGCGCTGAATCTGAACATCGGTAGTGACAACACGGCCGTCGGTACTGCTGCGCTCGAAAGGAACACCCTCGGAATTGAAAACACAGCAACCGGGGCTTTTGCACTTCAAAACAACCAAACCATAACAGGCAATAGCGGAGTATCCAACACCGCAAACGGTGCTTATGCCCTACAAGCAAATACCACAGGGTCATTCAATACTGCCATTGGTGCTAATACTCTGATAAGAAACACAACGGGGATTACCAATACAGCCCTTGGTGGTCAAGCGCTTTATTTCAACCTGACCGGCAATGACAACACTGCAACAGGGGTGCAAGCTCTCTACCAAAACTCTTCGGGCGAGTACAATACGGCAAGTGGCAAAGATGCCCTTTATGCCAATACCATTGGAAGTTGGAACACCGCAACAGGGAAGTATTCCCTCCAGAACAACGTTGACGGAAATTACAATACAGCCGTTGGTCTAGCCTCCTTGATCAACAACCAACATGGACACAACAATACCGCAATCGGGTATAATGCTGGACCAGGCGCAGCTTATCCAAACCTTATGAATACAACCTGCATTGGTAATGGCGCTACTGCGACGATGGACAACCAGATTGTGCTTGGCAACTGCGCAACCTCGAAAATCACTTGTAACGTTACGGCCATCACTAACTGCTCTGATGCTCGTTTCAAATCGGATGTGCAGTCAAATGCCCCCGGCTTGGATTTCATCAATAGCCTTCGCCCGGTGACTTACCATTTTAATTATCCGAAATATTCCGCTTTCCTCGGCGAAAAAAGCGTGGACGCGGATGTTTTGCGGAAAAAAGAACAACGGCTCGAAATGGGGTTCATCGCCCAAGAAGTCGAGGCCGCTTGCCAAAAGGCAGGTGTTCCAGTCACCAATCTGGTTCACTTGCCAGAAGGCGAGCACGACAACTACGCTCTTGCTTATTCGCAATTCGTCGTCCCGCTCGTGAAAGCCGTCCAAGAGCAGCAGGCCCAAATCGAAGCCCTAAAACTGCAAAACGCCCAACTCAACACGCTGACCCAACAAAGCCAATCGCTCCAGACCCAACTCGACGCCCTGCGCGCCGAAATGCAGTCTTTCCGCGCTGCCCTTGGCCAGCAATCTGCCGGTTCGAAAAGCAGCAGTGAAAAGTAAACGCAATCGTAGAGTATCGGGGTGACTTTGAGTCGCCCCGATACTCAATATGCTCCGAATGCCGGGTTCCAAAAAACGCCCAGCCCTTCCCCCACGCCCTTGGCGTGGCGGGAGGGGCTTTTTTTTAAAAATTTTGGGCTGCGGTTACAAAAGGCAAGCCCCTGGAAATAGATGGGAAAACCGAAGGGAACGCGGGGCCCATTTTTCGCCCGCCTTTCCTCAAACAGCCTCTCAACCATGAATTTTTCAAAACCTATACTTTCTATGAGACAAGCACTTTCCATCCTTTTCCTCACCCTGTTTTGCTTTTCAAAAACCGCAGCGCAGCAGCAATGGGCGCAGGGCGAGGACCCCAGTTGGGTTGTCCTCGAAAACAGCGTGACCCCCACGTTTTACCCCGCTCAAATCAGCATTTCGGGCGCGCAACCCTACGTCGTGGGCGTCGAGGTGGCTTCCCCTTTCCTTTTCGTGAACACCGGGCTGCAGGAGTATGACTTCCTGCTCGAATCGCCGAGCGGGCGCCGCGTGATGTTGTTTTCCGATTGGGGCCAATCGTTGGGGCTTTTTCAAGCCGACGAGATGCGGGTCTCTGCTACTCGAACACCATCAAAATTTGTTTGAAATCCTTGCCAGCGGCACCAGTCGTCACCATCAGTCAGGCCAAAATTTGCAAGGGCTTGTCCGCTACTTTGACAGCGACACCTTCGCCCAGTCCGCCGAGCGCGTACACATGGTATTTCAACGGCCTTCCGGTGGGCATCGGCGGGACGTATTCGGCCACGCAGGAGGGTTGGTATTGGGTTTGCACGACGAACAGCTGCGGGCAGTTACTCGAATCGAACCACGTTTTCCTCCAAGTCTGCATGGTCATGGCCAGCCTGAGTTGCCCCCTCGACCCAAACCCTTGTGCTAAGTTGAACAACCCGATTTACCTGACTGCCTGTGGCTCAACATCTACCTGCGGCGGGCCGCTGACGTACACTTGGACGGTGACACCTTCTTCTTCAAATTTTATAATTGGTGCCAACGGCTGCGACGTATCGGATACACAGACAAGCCTGACCCCGACCACTTATTGTGTGACGGTCACCGACCCTTGCGGCTGCACGGACACGGCTTGTATGACGGTTGACCCTTGTAATTAAGAGTGCTGGCCGTAGAGAAGTTTGTGAAGCAGTAGTCGCCCCGACACTCAAATCAGCCCCTCCTCCCGGCTGTTGCATTTGAACCTTGAATCTGCGGCAGAATAACGCTGCTCCCCTGATGAATACCCTTAAAACGGATTTCAACCGACTACGCCTTCCCACCACGCCCGCTCCGGCAAGTCTGCTTCCACCGCCACGTTTTCTTGCCGAACAGGGTGCAAAAAAGCCATGCTGCGGCAGTGCAGCCCAAGGGAAGCATCGGGCAAAGCCGAGGGCGCGCCGTATTTCAGATCGCCCAAAATGGGGCAGCCGACGGCAGCCAGTTGTACCCTGATCTGGTGCGGCCTGCCGGTGAGCGGCACTACTTTGAGGAGAAAAAGATTGCCCACCTTGCCCATGGATTCGTATCGGGTGATGCTTTCTTTTGCTTGGCTGTGCGAGGCAGGGGCTATTTCCACGGTGTTCCGCTTTTCGTCTTTTAGGAGGAAATGCCGGAGTTCGCCGGAAGGCGTGGGCGGTGCGTGGAGCGCGAGGGCGAGGTACGTTTTTTGCACTTTCTTTTCGCGGAACAGCGTGGTGAGCCGCCCCAGCGCCTTGTCGGTGCGGGCAAAAAGCACGGCACCGCTCACCGGCCGGTCAATGCGGTGGGCGGGGTGGAGGAACACCGCGCCGGGCTTGGCATATTTTTCTTTCAAATAGGCTTTCCCCCAATCGGTGAGGGTCGCGTCGCCCGTGCGGTCGGCCTGCACGAGCCAGCCAGCCGGCTTGTTGAGCACCAGCAAGTGGTTGTCTTCGTAAATAACGGTGGGTTGCATGGCCATTGAACGTAGTTTGGCATCCGTTGTAAATGGCAAGAGCCGCCCCAAGTTTGGGGCGGCTCTTGCCTATTGATAAAGACAATCGGCAAAGCCTTTCACTGATATCGCTGATACACCTTGTCAATGGCAGCAGCCAAAGCGCGGTCTTTGTCCGTCACCACATTCCCCGCACTGTGCGTGAAGAGTTGGATGTCAACCGTGTTCCACACATTGCTCCAGTTGGGGTGATGGTCTTGGCGTTCTGCGTAAAAGGCCACTTCGGTCATAAACGCGAACGCTTCGACGAAATCCTTGAACTTGAAGGATGCCTGCAATTTGTTGTCTTTTTCTTGCCACATAGGTAATTAGCACATTGGCACATTAGCACATTAGCAAATTGTGCTTAATCGTCCATTTCCACCTCTTCGCTTACTTCCTTCACCACCTCAAAATTGACGGCGGCCTGCACTTCGGGGTGGAACTTGATGGTAGCGGTGTAAGAGCCGAGGTCTTTCACCTCTTCGGGCATCTCGATGATGCGCTTGTCGGCATCCACACCCAAGTCGCGCAGGGCACTGGAAAGGTGCTGCGCCGTGACGGAGCCAAAAAGCCGTCCGTTTTCGCCGGCCTTGGCAGCGATCCGGATATTGGCACCGGCCAATTTTTCCACCTCTTGGCGGTAAGCGGCGATGATGACGGCCTCTTTTTTCGAGCCTACTTTTTTCATGCCTTCGAGGCGAGCCATGTTCGGCTTGTTGGCCACGATGCCCAAGCCTTTTGGGATGAGGTAGTTGCGGCCATAGCCGTCTTTCACTTTCACGACATCGTGCTTGGCACCTACCTTTTCAATATGATCGAGCAGAATGATGTTCATCTTAATTGTTGCAATTTAAATGGTTCAGAGGTTTGGAGGTTCCAGGGTTTGAGGGATTGGCGAACCAGAAACCTTCAAACCTTTGAACCTTCAAACCAAAAATTATTTCATCAAGTCGGCCACAAAAGGCAGCAGCGCCAAATGGCGCGCGCGCTTCACGGCGGTAGCCACCCGGCGCTGGTATTTCAGGCTGTTTCCTGTGATGCGGCGGGGGAGCAGTTTGCCCTGTTCGTTGATGAATTGGAGGAGGAAATCGGAGTCTTTGTAGTCAATGTACTTGATTCCGAATTTGCGGAAGCGGCAGTATTTTTTGCCGCGCAGCCCGAGTTTGGGGTTGCTGAGGAACTTGACATCTTCTCTGGAAGCAGCCATAGCAGTATGGTTGGTTGATAATTGTAAGAATTGTTGATTGCTGATTGCAGGTTGCTGATTGTTGTCCAATTATCAATCAGCAATTGTCAATCAATCATGCGTCGAGGTCAACGACTTCGGGCAACGGCACGGCTTCGATTTCTTTTGCTTCCACAACTGCCGCAGCAACGGCGGCAGGGGCAGCAGCAGGAGTCGAAGTGTCCTTTTTCTTGCTGCGCGAGCCGATGAGGCCGTTGCGCTTGTCCTCGTTGTACTTGATGCCGTACTTCTCGAGCTTCACGGTGAGAAAGCGCAAGAGGTTTTCGTTGCGCTTCAGGCTCAACTCGAATTTCACCAACCATTCGGATGATTCGCAAGCGAACTCGATGCAGTAGAAATAGCCCGTAGAGCGCTTGGTGATAAGGTAAGCCAATGGGCGAAGGCCCATTTCATCCACATGGACAATGGTCGCGCCTGCGCCCGTTATGTCCTTTTGGATGTTTTCCGCTGTCGATTTTACTTCATCGCCCGACAGCACTGGGGATACGATGAAGTTGACTTCGTAATGTCTCATTATGAGTCTGTTATTGAAAAAAAAGAATGAACGTTCCGTAAAAAACGGGCGCAAAAGTAGAAAACCTTGCTTTCCGGAACAAGCCTGGCCCAAACTTTTCTTTTGAAAGGAAACAAATACCCCCAGCCCCAGCGAAAAACTACCTTTGTGGCACTTTGGCAATGATGAATGGTTTAATGATGAGCGATGAATGCGCTCAGGCTTCTCACGCTCTCACCTCTCTCACCCTCTCACTTTCTCACCCTCTCGCACCATGGCATCCATCCGTCAGAAACAAATAGGCGAAGTCATCCGCCGCTACTTCGGAATGATCCTCACCGAGGAAGGCGGCAACATTTATGGCCGTGGCAAGCTCGTCACCATCACCGATGTGCAAATGACCCCCGATCTCCTCGTCGCCAAAATCTACATCAGCGTATACGGCGCGGAGGACAAACAGGAAATCATCCTGCTGCTCGAAGACTCCTACGCCCGGCTCCGCCAAGCCCTCGGTGCCAAAGTCGGCAAACAGATGCGCCGTGTGCCCGACATCGAGTTTTTCCTGGACGAAACCGTAGACGAGATGTACCGCGTGAATGACCTCCTCAATCGCGTGAGCGAAGCGGACAAGGGGAAACATTGACTTTTGACCGTTGACCATTGACCGTTGACCATTGACTTTTCAGCACTCTGGGAAGCCTCGAATCCCTAAATCCGCACATCAACAAGCATTGGATAGCATCCTCGACATCGCCCGCCGCACCATCCGCCTCGAAGCCGACGCGCTGACCGCGCTGGCCGAAAGCCTCGGCGACAGCCCCGATTTCCAGCGCTTGGTGGAAGATGCGGCCGACGCGCCCACCAGCCGACTGGTCGTCACGGGCATCGGCAAGAGCGCCATTGTGGCCCAAAAGATAGCTGCCACGCTCAACTCCACCGGCTCGCCCGCACTTTTCCTCCACGCTGCCGACGCCATCCATGGCGACCTCGGCATGGTGCAGCCCGCCGATTTTGTCATCTGCCTTTCCAAAAGCGGCGAAACCCCCGAAATAAAAGTCCTCGCGCCCTTGGTCAAAAACTTTGGAAATCCCCTCGTGGCCATCACCGCCAACCGCCACAGCAGCCTCGCCCGGCAAGCCGATTATTTGCTTTACACGCCCATTGAGCAGGAAGCCGACCCCAACAACCTCGCCCCCACCAGCAGCACTACCTCCCAAATGGCGCTCGGCGACGCGCTCGCCGTGGCTTTGCTTTCGCGCAAAGGATTCGGTACGCAGGATTTTGCAAAATTCCACCCCGGCGGCGCGCTCGGCAAGCAACTCTACCTTCGGGTGCAAGACCTGTACCTCCTTCACGAGCGCCCCGCCGTGAACCTCGACGCGACTCTGCCCGAAGTCATCCTCGAAATCAGTTCCAAACGGCTGGGCGCTACCGCCGTAGTCGGCCCCGAAAGCCAATTGCTCGGCATCATCACCGATGGCGATTTGCGCCGGATGCTCCAGCGCGGCGGTGATTTCGGCGCAGTTTGCGCCCGCGATATTTTCAGCCCCGCTGCCAAAGCCGTCGGCCCCGACACGCTGGCGGTGGATGCGCTCGCCCTCATGCGCCAGCATTCTATTTCCCAACTTTTGGTGGCCGAAAATGGGCACTACCTCGGTATCGTGCATTTGCACGACCTGCTGCGCGAGGGGCTGGTATAGCCTAAAAATTTTAAGAGAAAATGTAAGCATCCATGTTCAAACCCGCCGCGCTGCTCGCCTCGCTTTTCCTGATTTCTTGCAACAGCCCCGAAACCCGGCTCGACCGTTTGCAGCACCGCTTTTGGGAAAAATTTGCACGGCAAGATTTTTTTGAAATCAGGTTGGAAAACGAGGTGCTGCACCTGCCGCTTCCGCTCGCGGCTTCACCGCCGGAAGAGCAAAAGACGTTGGCGCTGAGCCTCCGAAAAGAAGCCCATTCCATTGAAAAAGAAAAACTTGGGACGGAAAGCCAAAAACAGTTGGCGCAACTCTGCGCAGCCTTGGACGATCTGGCAGCATCCTCCGGCAACCCTTTTTTCGACCCTTCGCGCTGCGCCATTTCCCAGCATTTGCGGCAATATTCGGAACGCGCCGGCCTCCTCCTTTTTCTCGAAAAAATACCCGCCTACTACGCCGAAGTGGAGCGCCGTTGGCAAACGCCTGATGGCCGCTTTGTGCCAAAAGCGGTGGCCGAATCGCAAACCGCACTGGATTTGCTGAATGCTGTGGAGGAAAAATCGGAAGGGGAAATTTCTGCCCGGGCACGGGCGGCGCGGGCGGCCGTCAAAGATTTTATCGGCCTTTGCCAGAGCGCATTTTTGGGGGCTGGGGTCAAATAGACTTTGCCTGATTCTTGTCGGCGATGATTTCTTTGAGTTCTTTCAGAAAGGCATACTGTTGGGGGAGCACTCGCTTGAAGGCCTCTTTCACCGCCACATACGTTCCTCTTTCAAAATCGCCGCGCAGGTGTTTGAGGTGGGTTCTCGCTTTTTCTTTTGCCACGCGGAAGTCCTCGTACACGAGGGCGCGGAGCGAAGGGATTTCGTGCCAATCGGCTTCGATGGCAATGGCCTTGCGAGTTTGTCCATCGGCATCGGCCACTGCGTCCAGTTCGATGCAGTGCGCTGCGAAATGTTCGGGCGTGGCCTCTTCAGCAAATGGCGCAGAGAGCGAGCCGTCGCTTTCGTGGTCTACCAAAAACACTTCGAGGCCGCTTTCGCGCACCCGATAAATGAGCACGTCCACTTGTTCGTTCGATTGCACGTTGAAAAATTTAGTCTGAAACGTTCTGAGAAAAGAAAGGTTGGCCGAGTTGGGCAGGCAAATGAAAGGAAAGATTTGCGAACCCAAATAAAGGAGGCTCGAAACCTCCGCAAAAGAAAAGCCGCCAGAACGCTTGCGCGACTGACGGCTAATAAACCCCAAAAAACCAAATGAAAACTGATGCAAAGGCCGGGATTTTTTTTGGAACTGTCAAGTGTTTGGGCAAAATTTTTTTTCAAAAAGCTCCTTTTTTTTTCAACACCCCCGAAAGGGCGCTGACATCCGGGGCAATAAAGTCCGCACCAGCCTCCAGCAGTTTTTGGCCGTGCCCATCGTGTATGTGTGCTGCACCTAAGAAGCCAATCACTTGAATGCCAGCGTCTTTTGCCGCCAAAACACCCGTCACACTGTCTTCCACCACCACCGTTTCGTGCGGCTGCAGGCGCAGTTTTTCCAGCGCAAAAAGATAGATGTCGGGCGCAGGCTTTGGCTTGTCCACTTGTTCGGCAGAAAAGATGTGGCCGTCTACCGCGCTGCGCAAGCGCACCTTTCGGAGGCTTTTTTCTACATGGAGGATGCTCCCGTTCGACACCATGCTCTTTGGCACTTTCAGGCTGCGGAACAATGTGGGCATCCCTCGGATGGCTCGAAGGGAATGGTAAAAACCGTGGGCGTGCTCGTCGCGGAGTTGTTGGAAAAAATCATCGGGCGGCTCAAAACCCTCTTCGAGCCGGAGCGCAGCAAGGATGTCGCGGTCTAAAAGGCCGGGGAAGCGCATCGTGTAATCGCGCTCCACGAGCGGAAGCCCAAGCCGGGCAAGCAAGCGGAGCATGGCGCGGGCAGCGATGATTTCGGAATCCACCACCGTGCCGTCGTTGTCGAAAAGGACGTGCTTGATAGACATAGGTGCAA
>JBJXFT010000070.1:0-8344 GCA_046155725.1 Saprospiraceae bacterium | reverse complement strand
TATTCCCGGCAGCAGGGTTCACCGTCACGGCGGAGCAGTTGTCAGACGCGGTCGGGTTGAGGAAGGTGACGTTTGCACCGCACTTGTCCACGTCGTTGCCGAGGCTGATGCTTGCGGGGCAGTTGTCAAAGGTGGGTTTCACATTGTCCAAAATGGTCACCGTGGCGGTGCAGGTCTGCGTGTTGCCGCTCCCGTCGGAGACGGTGAATGTCACGGTGACGCTGTTGCCGCTCACTTGGCCGAAGGCCGAGCCGGCCACGGGGTTTTGGGTGCCGTCGCCCACGAGGCTGCAAGCATCTTGGAAGCCCAAGCCAGGAATCAAGTCTGGCACCACGTCGTCGCAGTCGTCCACCGTCACGCTGGCCGGGCAGTATGCGATGATCGGGGCGGTCACGTCGCGCACCGTCACTTCAGCTACGCAGGTGGCGGTGTTGTTCGCGCCGTCGGTGACGGTCAGGGCCACGTTGTTCTCGCCGATGTTCAAGCAGTTGAAGGTGCTCTTGCTGAGGGCGTAAACCAGTACGCCGGGGCAGTTGTCGGTGGAGCCGCCGTTGATGTTGGCGGTCGTGATGCTGCCGTTGCCGGAGATATCGAGGTCAAGCACATAGTCTTGGCAGACGGCGGTGGGCAATTGCATATCCATCACGGTGACGTTGAATTGGCAGGCTTCGGTGTTGCCGCTGCCATCGGTGGCTATGTAAGTTTGCACGGTCGTGCCGACGGGGAAAAAGCCGCCGGGGGCCATGCCCGCCGTTTGCGCCACCGCCACGATGGAGCAGTTGTCGGATGCGGTGGGGTTGAGGAAGGTCAGGTACGCGCCGCACTTGTCGAGGCTGCTGCTTACTGTCATATCTAAGGGGCAGTTGTCGAACGTGGGTTTCAGGTTGTCAATGACCGTGATCGTGCCGGTGCAAAGGGCGGCGTTGCCGCTTGCGTCGGTCACGGTCAGTGTCGCGATGTTCTCGCCCAGATTATTACAGTTGACAAAGCCGTACTCGATGCCGTAGTCCAGCGACACGGAGCAGTTGTCGGTAGAGCCGTCGTCCAAATCCGACACGCTGATGTAGCCGTTTCCGTCGGCACCCAGTTCGCGCACGAAGTCTTTGCAGCGAGCCGTCGGGCCTTGCGTGTCCACTACCGTGACCGTGAAAGAGCAGGAAGCCTGATTTCCCGCCGCGTCGGTAGCGGTGTAGGTCTGCACCGTGACACCCAGCGGGAAGATGCCCCCGGGCGGAATGCCCGCCATCGTCAAGCTCACATCGAAGCAGGGGCTGGTGGCGATTGGGTGGGGGAAGACCACGATCTTGTCGCACTTGTCTATGTCGCTGCTCACCACGATGCCAGCTGGGCAATTGCTCAGCACCGGGCTTTGTTGCAACGCGACTTCGACAAAATCAATGTTCGTGCAGCCGTTGCTGCCCGTCACGATCAGCTGATAAGTGCCCGTTCGGTCAGATTGCAGATACCCAATTATTGGATTTTGGATTGCAGAGTAGAAGTTCTTGGGGCCTTCCCATTTCCAGTTTATGGCTTCGCCGCCGGTTTCCTTCAAAAACATGTCGCTGCCTTGGCACAGCGGGTCGTTGACCGAGGCGATTATAGCCGGCTGTGGCTGGATGGTAATGGTAAAAGTCACGGGCGCGCCCTCGCAGCCGTCGCAGGCGGAGGATGGCGGCAAGCCTCTGTTCACCCCTGGTGGATCGGAGGGTCTGCCGTTGGCCACTGCGGTCGCGTTCACGTCGCCGATTTTTACTCCGATAAAATCCCCGTCCACGACATCGCTGCCATCCACTGTCACGGTTTTGCAGCCATGCGGGAAGTTGTAAATAAGCGGGTTAGCCGGGTCGGGGAAAACATAGTCGGCGGGGATGAAGCGCCACGATGTGTTGTTTGGAAGGTCCGTGTAGATGCCCAAAATGAGGTTTCTTATTTCTTCAATATCCGTAGGATCCACTACCCCACTGCGGTCGGCATCGGCGGCAATGATTTTGTAAGGAGAGTCCAGCAGTTCTTCGCCCAGTATGTGTTTGCTGATCAGCACCAAGTCATAAGTGGTCACCCCGTTCAAAGGGTTGTCATTTTTCTCTACGCAAACTTGGTAGCTCTGCCCGTCCGGGAGGAGGTCATTGAACGAGTAGTTGCCATTTTCGTCTGTGAGGTCAAAGCGGGACACGCCAGGCCCCGTAATGTATACGACGGCCTCCTCGACTCCGTACCCATCTTCGGTCATTACCTGCCCTGCAATGCCTCGGTCGCCGGTGTTCATGCAATGACCTGCATAATCCTGGACGCTGACATAACTTTCACAGTAATCCGCATTACCGCACTCATCTTGCGCCCACACTTCCACGTATTGGGTGCCGATTGCCGAGCAGTCGAACATCACGGTCGTAATCGGGTTGCCGAACTGATCCACCGGGAAACCCGACCCTGCACCCGATTTGCGGATGCTGATTTTTATAAGATTATTCGGCGTGACATTGTCCTCCACGTACTGCAAGAAATCTGAGGCATACAAAAAGATATGTGCCCCTCCGGCTTGGGCAGGGAGGAGATTGACACTTAACCCGTTGGTGCAAACCACCGTCGGAGCTTTGCTGTCGCCGCCCTTCGGGGTCACGGTAATGGTCGCCGTGATGGGCGCGCCCGTGTTGTTTGTCGTCAGAAACGGCGGGAGGTTGCCACTGCCGCTGGCCGCGAGGCCGATGTTGGGGTTGTCGTTGGTCCAAGTGTACGACGAAAGGATGCTGCTGCTGAACGGTACCACCGAGGTGTATTGGCCCCCGCACAGCGACTGGTCGGGCGGGGTGTCCATTACCGGGGTCGGGTTGACGGTGATGGAAAAATTTGCCGGCACGGGATCGGGGCAGAGCAGCCCGTTGATGCCGAAGCCCACGACTTGAATATTGGCCGTGACGGTCGCGTTGCTGCCGCCGTTTATGGCCGTAAAGGAAGGAATGTCGCCCGTGCCATCGGCGGCGAGGCCAATGGCGGGGTTGTCGTTTGTCCACGAAAACATCATGTCGGGGAACGAGCCCATGAAATCAATTTCCATGCTGCTGCCGTCGTGGCACAGCATCTGGTCGCCGGGGTTGAAGACGACTTGACCAGGATTGACCGTGATGGTGAAACTCACGGGCGCAGGGTTGGGGCAAGAAAGCCCTAGGCTTTGGTAGTCGCCGTACACCCGAATGGTGGCGACCATGGGCGTAGGGCAGTAGTTCAGTGCTCGGAACTCTGGCAAATCGCCGCTGCCCGAAGCGGGCAGGCCGATGGCGGGGTTGTCGTTTGTCCAAGTGTATGGCATATACGCGGGGAAGCCCGCCAGGGAGATGGGGGACACAGTTTCGCCAGGGCAAAATGTTTGGTTGGTATATGTCGGGACACAGGCGCAGCCAGCCCAAGGCACGACAAGGAGATACTCGCAGGTGGCGTCATTGCCGCAGGCATCGGTAGCGAACCACTTGATTTTGTGGGTGCCATACGGCAGTTGGGGTAAGTAGTAGCCGTTCGGCGACTGCTCGGTGTTCCACAGTACCCTGGCTATTTTGTGTTCACCGACCACAATGGTTTGCAAGGCAAAGCCGTACTTCTCGTTGCCCGGCACAGGGCGCTCGTCAAAAACGCGTGGCGTACCGCCGCTGTAATTCGGGTTTTGGGCGTTGCCAAAATTGACCGTGCCGTGGGCGGGCAGGTTGTCACTGTTCACGACGGTCTCGAAAGTACCGTCATTGTCCAAATCAAGGAACAAGAGATAGCGCACGCTTACATTCGAGCCAGAGCACAAATCCGTAACGTCGTGCGAAAGGTCTACCGCAACTTCCTTTAGGTCGTTGCTGCCCGATTGGGGATCCAGCCAATAGGTTTCGTTCCAAAGCTCGGGATCATTCGCCGTGGCATCGCAGATGTGTGGGCTGCTGGCCGGGCAATTGATCACCGGCTTCTCGCCGTCAATCACTTTGATGACCTGCGTGTACTTGTAGCAATTCGCGTTTGCGTCCCAGAACGTGCAGAAGTCTGTGCCGGGAAATGGATCGCTCGGAAGGATCTTCACCACCGTCGAGGCCCATGGGCCAAGCGTCCCGCAGGCCGACACAATGGGGCCGGGCCGGTTGCTGGCGTGGTTGGGATTGTTGTTTGGATTCGGGTTGGGGACTTCTGTGCAGCCGAAGTTCGGGTTGTAAGTACACCAATTAATGATTGTCCAGGTCCGAAAAATCTTGAAGCAAGCGTCGGGTACTACATCAATCACTTCGTCTTCGTAGGAAACGCCCAGCAGTTCGCAGTCCACGCCAAAAAAAGTCGGCTCGCCGAAGTTGCCCGCGCATTCGGTGGCAAACACGTCGTCGGGGAATTTGACAAAGTAGTTTTGTTCGTAGTTGACCACGATGCGCTGGGTGCAGGTCCTCGAATTGCCGCTACAGTCCAAGGCTTTGAACGTGCGGGTGATGGTGCCTTTATTGCACAGGTCATCGAACAGGGCGTAGTTGTCCGTCACGCTGGGGGCGGCGTCCACGCAACAATTGTCCGTAGCCGTGGCGAAGTTGTAAGCGAAAAGGCTTGGGTCGAAGTTTTCGCAGCTCACAGAAATATGGGCAGGGGCGGCACAGGTCGGTTTCATTTTGTCCTTTACTTCCACTTCGATGACGCACTCGTTCTTGATCGGAAAGCCATTGGGATCGAACATGACGAGGCCGACCGAGTCTATTTGGTACACTGCCAAAACGATCGACTGGGTGGTTCCCACTTCGCAGCAGTAGAACTTGATAGAGTCTTGCTCGGCAGTTGCCAGATCATATTCGATTTGACTGTTCGGGGAACAGGGGTAATGACCCAGGCTGTTGATACAGCCTGAGTAAGGGGCCAGTCTCCGCACGGTGAACTTCACGTTGTAGCAGTGGTCGTAAGAACCGTCGTTGAAGCTCGTGGCACTCACCCAAGACACAGCCCCCGTGTAGCAGTCATCAGGGTTGTCCACGCCGAGCGCGACCGAGGTAAACTCCTGGCAAATCGCCACCGGCGGCGTAAAGTCGCGCACAGACAGGGTGAAACTGCAGGAACCCGTGTTCTGGCAATCGTCTTCTGCGATGTACGTCACCGTGTGGTCGCCGATGGGCAGGCAGGGCGTGAGGGCGAAGGTGGCCAGCGTGTCGCGGTCCTGCAAGTTGTTGCCAGGGAAGTTCTGGAGCGTGCCGTCAAATCTGTACACCCCCGATTGATGGCCTTGCGGGTCGAATGTGGTCACCGTCACCCCTACGTTGTTGATGCGCGAGCAACCGTCGTCCACGATCATGTTGGGCAGCTCTGTCGTAGAGCAGCAGCTGAACGGGTCTACAGTAACCGAAGTGTTTGAGGGGCAAACCATGGTCGGGCCTTGTGCGTCTTCGACCTTGATGCGCTGGTTGAAACTCAACACCTCGCCCGTACAAAAATCAACGATTGACCATTGGCGAAGCACACGCCTCGTGCCGTCACAGATGGTTATCAACAGATCGTTGTATGACCAAAAGATGTCGCTGCAGCCCGAGGGCTGCCCAAAAACCAAGGGAAACCCTTGGAATCCCTGCCCTTTAATCCATTCGGGCGAAGGATACGCAGCGCTTGCACATGAAAAAGCGGGCTTGTCCGTACCGTCAAAATGAGGCGGCAATGCCACATCGGCCAAAGTCGGGCGGGTTTGTCCGATGATTTGTTGGCACTGCGCAATGTTGCCGCTGATGTCCGTCACCGTCCAATCGCGCTGGATGATGTTGGTCAGTCCGCTGCCACAAGGTTGCGGCACGTTGGTGTCAACGAAAGTGGCCGTAAAATCTTGGCAGTCCACGATGCCCGGGTTTGCCGCAACAATCCCAAGCACACCGCTCAAATACCCCGGGCTTACATTCGGCGTGTTGCAGGGTATCGAAAAACTTTGGCAGGACACCACAGGCGGGAGCTCGTCCTGAACCTTCACATTCCCCCAGCATTTATTTCCAGTATCCGGATCCGTCACGCGCAGCTGATACGTTTTGCCAATATCCGAAGCACTGACACAAGCGGGCATCCAAGGGCCGTTGCCCAAAGGAAGCGTCCTGTCCATCTCCACCATATAGCCCTCCAAACAACCATAAGGCCCACCTTCCAGAATCTGATCCGCCCCAATGCAATCCGCGCAAGCGTCGCCAAGCGACACCGTGATGTTGTCGTGGCACATCAGCGAGACAACCGGGTTGGGAAATTCCAGCACCGTCACCGTGGCGGCACAAGTGCCGACCAAGCCGGAATTGTCCGTCACCGTAAGCGTGACCGTGTTCGTGCCAATGTACGCCACCGAGGGCTGAATGCTCAGGCTTGCAATGCCGCAACCATCGTTAGAACCCGCATCAATGTCCGTTGGGACCAGCGCGGCGGAACACTCCCCAGGATTCAGGTTGACGGTGATGTCTTGGCACAAGGCAATTGGGGCAACGCCAAACGTCAGCGCCCCATCCTTTTGCAACATCGCGTGCGGCTGCATATTCCCGTCCAGCACCTGGCGAGGCGTGGGCGAATCGCTAAAAGCCAGCAGGCCCGTGCCTGCGCTGCCGATGGCCTTGAGTTTGATGCGGAACAGCACCGCGCCATTGGGCAGAGATTGGCCCGTAAGCGGGAAATTGCCGTTCGTCCACGCCAAGGTCAGTTTGCCCGAAGCCGTCTGCGCAATGCCGAAGTGGCTGGCATCCATGTTCAAGGCCGGGTTTGCATCACCCCATTCCAAAAACGCGATTTGCGTCGCGTCCCAATTCAGCGAAAACTGGAAGCCCGCCACATTGTCAAAATCCTCCACCGTGATGTCCACCCAAGAGCCGCACTCCGAAACCGATGCGTCGGCTGCGAGAAACTTGACCGTGGCCGCGCCATTGGTAGCACTACAGCCATCCAGGTCGCCCACTTTTATGCCGTAGAAATCGGACTGCTCATTGTCCAAAAGCGGGTCAATCAAGTCGCTTTCGGGGAATCCTCCCTGAAAGGGGTTGTTCGGGTTCTGGAACGCAAAATCCTTTGGCACAAAACGCCAAGCGTCGTTGTTCGGAAGCGCCGTGTAGTTGCCAAGGATCAGTTTGCGCAACTCCACGATGTCGAACGTGGTGATGGAGCCGCTCTTATTCGCGTCGGCGGCGATCATCTTGTACGGCGAGTTCAGTGGCTCAAGGCCCAAGATATGCCTGCTTATCAGCACGAGGTCGCGCACCGTCACTCCATCGGCGTCGTTGCCAGTTTTCTTCGGGGTCACGGTGTAGGCATTGCCGCAAGACAAGGAAATGAACTCAAAATTGCCCGCCGCGTCGCTCTGGTCGTTCAGCACGGCTCCTCCCGTGAGCGATACCGACGCGCCTTCCACCGGCACGTTGTTGCAGTCGGAGCGAATGATGTTGCCCAGTATGTCCGAATCATCGTACACCGCCACCGCCACGCCCTGCGCGTTCGTACAGCCGTTTGCTCCCGTCACCACCACCGTGTAGTTGCCCAACGCGCTCGCGTCGGGGCTGAAGATCACCGGATTTTGGTCCGCCGAGGCAAAGCCGTTCGGCCCCGTCCATGACCAGTCGATGGCTGCGCCGCCGTTTTCTTGCAACAGCAGGTCGCCCGTGCCTGCGCAGAAAGGCGCATTGCTGAAAGCATTGATGTTAGGGGGGAGGCAAATTGAAACAGTGACTTCCAATAACTCGCTCACGCATCCTGTGGCAATTTCGCGGATGGCTCCATAGAATACGGTAGTTTGCGAGATGAAGGGCATGAAATTGTTTTCCGTGCTAGCGTAAAATTCGTTTTGCTGGTCTGAGTCGAACCACTCCGCTTCGTACCCCACAGGCAGGTTTGCGAGGATGAGCTTGGCTTGGTCTCCAACGCTGACGCTCGTAATAGAGGCTGGGTCGAGGGTCGGCGCGGGCGGCGGCGGCGCGTAGAAGCAGGGCGGACAAGCTTCGAAAATCCAGCCGGAATTGTTGAACACGTCGTCGCTGTTGGCCCCGGCGTAGGTGAAGCCAGTGCCGGTGGCGGCGAGGTCGGTCAGGTAGAGGAAATCGAGGCAGATGGGGTCGCCGTCTTTGTGGAGGGTGGCTTGGGTGCCGAGTTGGCTGGATTTTATTTCGATGGGGAAGCCGCCGAAGCCTTCGGCGATGAAGTTGCCGAGGGGGGTGATGGTTTGGGTGCTGCCAGCGGAGAGGATGTAGGTTTTGCCTGGGGAGAAGGCTAGATTTTCGAAAGTGTTGGAACCTCTAATCTCTCCATCTTTTTCAAACAGTACAGAATGGAAAGACTGCCCCGAAGAAGATATAATACCCGGTTGTCCCTTAAAAATGACATCATAGAAAGTGAAATTGTA
>JBJXFT010000062.1:0-9249 GCA_046155725.1 Saprospiraceae bacterium | reverse complement strand
CGCCAAGTCGCGGCAGTCCACCAGCCGATGGCCGCGCCCAATGCCGCCCCGCCCAGCACATCGGCAGGGTAATGAACGCCCACATATACCTGCGAGAAAGCGACAAGGCTCGCCCACCCCAATACCGCCGGGCGCAGCCAGCGCACTAAGCCGCCAAAAATCCCGATGAGAAAAACCGCCGCCGCAAAGTGATTGGCCGCATGGCTGGACGTGAAACTGTAACCGCTGCCGCAAGGCACCCTCAGCCGGATTGCATCAAACATTTCGGGGTCGTTGCAGGGGCGCAGGCGCTGCACATTTTTTTTGACCAAAGTGCTGCTCGTGAAGTCGGCCAGCCCGATGGCCAGCACCAGCCCAAAGAGCAGCAGCCAGCCCCGTTGCCCGAAATTGAGCAGCGCAAAAGCACCCACAAAAAGATAGGCCGGTGCCCAAAACCACTTCTCGCGGCACCAAGGCAGCAGCGCGTCGAACACCGGGTTGCCGAGGCTGGTGTTGACGAACTGGAAAAGCGCAGCGTCCCATTGTTGGAGTGTCTCGAGCATTTTGCGAGCGGCAGTTTGCGTGAAGTTATAGTCGAACGATCCGATTTTTGAAGATTGAATTGTTCCTCGTTCATAGTTCATAGTTCATCGTTCCCTCAAAGCCCATTCACGTCCACGTTCACTTTGCCCGTTGAAAAAAGATTGACCCGGATGCCCGTAGGAGTCACGCGGGTGTCTTGGACGGCCACGCTGTCAATTGTGCCGCGCAGGAGCACGCCGGGCTGGATTTGATAGTTGCTGAGCGTTTGTTGCACCGAATTTTTTACCTCCGCGATTTGCTGCTCGAGGGGGAAAGTCATGCTTGCCGCCATCTTCTTTTTTATCGTTCCTTGAAAAATCCACGATGCGGAGCGGAGGAGAAAATTGCGCGTGTCCACCTGAAAATCAAGGTCTTTGACTTCGATTTGGTTTTTCTCGGGGTTGTACGCTGGCCTCCCGATGAAGTAAATGTGGCCATTGAACGAGCCGCTGAGTTTGGATTTCACCACCACGCGATCGTTGTTGCCCCACAGCGTGATGTCTTCTACCTTCACCTTCTTTTTCCCCGATTCAAAAATCTGCCCGACCATGATGTTTTTGGCAAAACGCTCCGCTTCCGGGAACGGCACATCGGTGGCAAAGCGCATTTGAAAATCGTCGGGTGCTTCAGTCAGCAGCGTCAGGTTGGGCAGCGCGGAGTTTTCGCGGAAGATCGGTTTTTCGCCAAAAGACACATCGTTGAGGCACTCCACCGCGATTTTGGTTTGCAGCGCATTGCCGTAGGTCGTCAGCGGGGTGAGGCCAATGCTGAGCGGGGTGGTTTTCGACCACATTCGGTAGGTCGAATCCAGCAGCACAGGTTGTTGGATGGCCTCCCAAGCCTCTTGTACGTATGGACGGAGGCTGATTTGCTGGCCCACAAACTGGTCGAGGGTTTTGCTAAGGGTCTTTTTGCTGCGGTTGAGCACGAGGTTGGCGATGGTCTCCACGCTGATGTTGCCGATGCCCGTTTTCAGCACCGGGCGGCTGAGCCATTCGTGGTATTCCACCTCGGTCTGGGTGCTGAGGCTCCAGTCGGGATTGATGCCAAAAGTGGTTTTGAAGTTGAGCGCGAGTTCCCCTTCTGCCTCTGCCGCCGCTCCGAGCAAGAGTTCTTTTTTCATCCAAAGTTTGAGCGGCAGGCGGTATTTCACGGTGTTGCCGCTAAAAAACAGGCTCAGGTCTTGGCTTTGCCAAGCGTTCATCATCAGGCCGTCGTGGCCGTTGTCGTCAAAGGAATAATCTTCAAAAAGGGCTGCGCCAGAGAGCCTTGCATTGAGTGAGCGCAGCAGTTCGTCCACCGAAATACTGACCGGAATGCTGAGCGTGGACGGCACGGGAGGAGGGTCGGCGGTGGTGTTGTACACCTCCGCAGGCTTGGGCGCGTCGGTGAATTGGGCAGTTTTGCAAAAAGCAAAAAGGCAGATCATAGGGAGGAGTTTGAATGCTTGCATGGTGGAGGGAAAAGTTTTTGCGACACAAAGGACGGTATGTTTTGGATGGTTTTGAAACGCTTACGTCGGTATGAAATCAAATCTGTTCAATCAAAGCGAGTACGCGCTCCGCGCCGATGCCGCCTTGGCTTGGCTCCGCCGAAGCATCGAGGCTACGGGCGGGCAAGGCTCGTCGCACAGTTGGCACCCCTTGTTCGGCTGGGCCAAAGCCTACCCCGAAACCACGGGCTACCTCATCGAAACCCTCTTGGCTTACGCCAACGAAAAGCAGGACGAATCGCTCCGCCAATTGGCTTACGGCTGCATCCAATGGTTGGAATCCATCCAGTTGCCTTCGGGCGCGTTCCCCGGTTTGATGGTCGGGAACACGAAGCCGAGCGTGTTCAATACGAGTCAGATACTATTCGGCCTTGCGCCAAGTGAAAATTTGACAAACTTAGTTCGCCCTCCCCCGAGTGGGGCTTCCCAGCGAGCCGTTTCCTGGCTGCTTTCCGCCCTCGAGCCTGACGGCTCTTGGCGACAGGCGGCTTTCGTGCCAGGCTTTGTGCCCAGTTATTACACCCGCGCCGTGTGGGGTGTTCTCCATGCCAACGATGTGCTGCAGCCCCCCCCAGATCCCCCGAAAGGGGGGGAGAACACCGTGGCATTGATGCGCCATGCTTTGCACTTTTACGCGGAGCGTTTTTTGCCAAACGGTGCCGTGCGCGATTGGGGGTTCCGGGCGGGCGAAGCGGCGTTCACGCACACTATGGCCTACACTTTGGAGGGTTTTCTGGAATGCTCCGTAAGGCTGGGCGAGCAAGATATTTTGGACAAAACCATTGGCTGTGTGGAGCGGCTTTTGGCCGAGCGCGAGCGGGCGGACGGGCGGACGGCTGGGCGCTACGACGAGCGTTGGCGGGGCGATTATTCCTTTGTGTGCGTAGCCGGCAATTGCCAGCTGAGCATCCTTTGCCACAAGGTGTGGGAACGGACGGGCGAGCCAAAATTCGGCACAGCGGCGGACAGTTTTTTGGCAGAAATCATTGGTTTTCAAAAACTTGGCGCGAACAAAAACACGCAGGGGGCGCTGCCCGGTTCTGCCCCATTTTGGGGCGCGTACCTACCCTTCCGATACCCCAACTGGGCGGCAAAGTTTTTTTTGGATGCGATGCTGCTTCGCAAAAACTTGGAGATTGTCATCGCAGGACGGGGTGCCGAAGTGTGAGCGTTCCAAAAACCCCTGCATCAATCCAGCCCCGGTTTTTGTCCTCGCCTTCCACCCGCACCGAACCCACGAAGTTTTCGCGCTCGGCGGAGTGGTCGTTGTCGCAGTAGGCCAGTGCGAAGCCCATTTTTTTTCCGGCTTTCAGCATTTTGGGAATGTTCTCGCCCTCCTCATTCTCATACTTGTTTCCGTCAAAAATCTTGACCGCTACTTCCCAAGTCGTCGTTTGGCCCACGGTGCTGCGCCGCACCGTGCAATGGTCATTGAAATACGCGAACGCGCTGTCAGGCCGGATGTCCACCACCTTGCCGTCGAGCGCAATGTGGTAGGCAAAGGCATTGTGGCTGTACTGGTGGTTGCCGCCGCTCGCGTCTTCGTCCACAAAGATTTCGAGGCAGTCGTCGTCCCAATATTTCAGCAGGCCGTCGGGGTGCGTGTCCACGAGCGTGTCGTCCGTGATTTCGGCCAAGATGTAGAGGTTGTTCTCGTCCCAGCAAGTCATGTATCGCCCCGAAAAGTCGGTGGGGCTGGGCGGAGGGCCCAACCAAACTTGGTCGAGCCGCTGCCATTCGGCATTTTGCCAGGCTGCGTCGTCAGCTTTCCCGTCGAGCCGTGGCGTACCGTAGTTTGCCGTGAACGTTTGTTTTCCCCTGTTTTGGGGAAGGGCTTCGCCCGCCGTTTCTTCCTTCTTTTCTACAAAAACAAAGAGGAGCACGAGGAGCGCGGCGGCCAAGCCGAGGAGGGTGTTTCTGTCCAGCATAGGTTAATTTTTGAGGCAAATGTTCCGCTTTTTCGGCAATTGCCGGGCATTGCCGACCCAGTCAATTGCCCGCAATTTTTCAGCCTGCGCCGAAACGCTTTTGCCAACATAGCGCGTAGGCGACGGATTCCACATTCGCCGTTTTTCATTCGTCATTCCCGGCGTACATTTCGGCCACAAAAATCGTTGGCAAGTTTTAAAATTGCTGATTGCTGATTGCTGATTGCACTTGGAACTTGGAACTTGCCACTTCTAATCTTTTTCTCTTTATCCAAAGTCATGTTTACTGCATGAAAGCACTATTTGTCATTCCATTCACCGTTTTTTCCTCCTTTTTTGCTGCTGCCCAAACCCCCGTGAACGACGATTGCGCAGGTCTCGTTGACCTCGGCGCGGTGCCGTATTGTTCGCAGCCGGCACAGTTCACCAACCTGAACGCCACAACGAGCAACATTGACCCGATGGCCAATGTGCCCGTCTGTTGGAACAATGTAGGCAACCGAGACGTGTGGTTTCGGTTCAGCCTCCCGGCCAATGGCAGCGTCACCGACGTGAGCATCGGGGTGTGGGGCAATGTGGCGGGCAACGGCACTTTGAAAATGCCGCAATTGGCCGTTTACCGGGGCGACTGTGCGTTCGGGCAGTTGTCGGAGCTGGCTTGCATCGCCGCGCCGCTCAATGTGAACGAAGTGCATCTCGACCTGTTCGGCTTAGACCCAGGCGTGTCTTATTTTTTGAGAATCAACGATTATTCGGCCACAGCAAACCCCAATTGGGGCACGTTCAAACTGTGCGTCGAGCCGTTCATCCCTGACATAAACATGGGCGACGCGCCCGGCTCCTCGAGTTGCAGCGGCACGCTCTGGGATTCGGGCGGGCCTGCCGGGGATTACGACGACAACGAAAACGAGACGTTCGTGATTTGCCCCTCGGAGGCTCACCAGTGCATCAAACTCAACTTTGTTTCGTATTCCACGGAATTTGACCCCTTGTTCGACTACGATGTTATCCGGGTTTATGAAGGCGATGACACGGGAGGCAATTTGCTTCAAACCTTGGAGGGCGCGGGCGCAAATTTGGAGATTCAACTGTCTTCTGATTGCGTCACCATCGAGTTCGAGTCCGATATAAGTATCGTGGAAGAGGGGTTCCAGATGACTTGGCAATGCACCGCCGGCGCATGCGACGTGCCGCCGCCGCCGCTGCCCCCCAATGCCCATTGCGACCAAGCCCTCAACATCAACGGCTGCGACAATGCCCCGCAGTTCATCCCGCTCTCGCCCGGCGAAGGCGACCCGAATTTTATCCAGGCGGGCGTAAACCAAGGCTGCATAGACGTGCCCAGCGATGAGTTCAATTTTTCATTTTTCTATTTTACGGCGCAAGCCAATGGGCAGTTCGGTTTTTTGGTTCAAAATGCCAACCTGGCTGTGCCAGCCGACATTGATTTCAACGTGTGGGGCCCCATCAACAGCGTGGCAGACATCTGCGATTTCGTGAGCAACAACCAGCCGGTGCGCTCTTCCTATACGCTTGCCCCCGACCCTTTTCTCAATCCCCAGGGTTTGACTGGTTTGACGAATTCAAATCCGGTGACGGGCTTTCCTGTCTCCGATGATTTTGATTGCGGAAGCCCCAATACGCCAGGGCAGGGTCAGCTGCCTACGGACAATAGTTTTGTCAGAAAACTGCAGGTGCAGCAGGGCAAGGTGTACGTCATATTGCTCGACAATTATGATGGCGAGATAGAAAACGATGGCATTGCCATTGATTTCTCCGGCACTTCCGAAGGGGTTTTGGAGCTGTCCGATTTGCCCATCAGCGTGAGCAACGATACTTTTTCCTGCAATGGCATACCGGTGCAACTTCAAGCCACGGGCGGTGCGTCATATGCATGGTCGCCTTCCATCGGGCTTTCTTGCACTGATTGCCCAAACCCATTTGCAAACCCTGCACAGACCACTACCTACGAAGTGATAGTGACGGCCGCTTGTCAAAGCGTGACGCAAACCGTTACGGTGTCAATAGGCATCCCATTGAATGTTCAAAACGACACGTCCCTCTGCAACGGCCAAAGCGTGGTGCTCGGAACTACCGTCCCGCAACCCGGCGTGACCTATACCTGGACGCCAAACGACGGCTCGCTCAGCGACCCAAGCGCCGCCAACCCGACCGCCACGCCATTGCAAACTACCCTCTACACGCTCGTTGCCACCAGCGGCCCTTGCATTACTACCCGCACAGTGACGGTAACGGTAGTGAATTTTGACTTGGAAGTCAGCGTGCAAGACACCGCGCTTTGCCAAGGCCAATCGGTGGAAATAACGGCGGCAACCAACCCGCCCAACATTCCGATAAGTTGGTCGCCGCTTACCCAATTGCAGGTGCAACCGGGCGGGACGAGCGCCACGGCTACGCCCACGGGGAGCATTACCTACATCGTCACGGCCTCCGTGCCGGGCTGTGTGCGCACGGAGCCGGTGGTGGTTCAAGTGGACAGTTTGCCCGCCGATTTGTCCATCTCCCCTACGGGCATCATGGTTTGCGCGGGCGAGGAAGTGCTGCTGGTGTCGCCCACATACTCTGGCACCCAATTCCCCAACTTGCAATTTGTGTGGCAAACCACGACGGGCCAAACCTTCCCCGACGACGAGTATTATTTTTTGGCAACGCCCACCGAAACAACCACTTATCAAAGAATAACGACCAATGGCGGCTGCGTGGACACGGCCTCGGCCACCATCCATATCATACCTGTGCCGGTGCTGACCATTGCTCCGGCCAGCCCCCAACTTTGTCTGGGCGAAAGCGTCGCGCTCGTGGTCGGCAATGCCGCCGGCCTCAGCAACCCGCAATGGTCGCCGCCCGTTGGGCTGAGTTGTATCGCTTGCACCAATCCTACGGCCGCGCCTTCGGTCACCACCACTTATCAATTTACGGTGGATGTGGCCAACGGCTGCACGGCCACGGCTTCCGTTACCGTGGAAGTGAACCAGCCGCCCCAGTTCCAATTCCCCAACGACACGCTTTGCGCCGGTGAAAGCATTTTGCTCAACCTGATCGACGACCCTACGGTGACGTACTCGTGGACTTCCAACCCGCCGGGGTTTGTGTCCACCGACGCGCAACCGACCGACACGCCGGAGCAAACCACGACTTACCTCGTGACCATGGAAAACGGCTGCTCGGCGCAGGCGCAATTTACCATCCAAGTGGTGCCGCCCGGCAATTTGGTGGTTAGCGACAACGCGACGGTGTGCGCGGGCGTGGCGGTGCAACTTACCGCATCGGGCAATTACCCCGGCACGTACGAATGGAGCGATGGCTCGACGGGGCAAGTGGTCAACGTAGCGCCCACGCAAACCACTACCTACACCGTCACTTACAGTTACCCAATTTCCAACCCTCAGTGCCAGGCCATTGATTCGGTGGCGGTGGTGGTGCAGGGGCAAGTGGCGCAGGTGATTTTTCCGAAAGACACGCTGCTGTGCCCGGGCGACAGTGTGCTGCTCAATTCGGTTGCAACGCCAAACGCGACGTACGCTTGGACTTCCGACCCGCCGATATTCACGTCGGGCGAAGCCATCCCCGATGTTCTTTATCCAGAAGAATCGGCCACCTATTTCGTGACTACCACCTTGGGCAATTGCACGGTCACTTACGCGGTGGATGTCACGGTTTTCAACCCTCAAATGACGGTGAGCAATGACACGACCATTTGCGCGGGCGAACCGGTGACCATCAGCGCGGACGCTTTCCTGACCGGCAGTTACCTCTGGACTCCCGGCGGCGCGGTGCCGACTTTTTTGGACACGGTGACGGTCAATTCCCAATACGCTTTGCGCTTTGAATATGGCGAGGGCTGTGTGTACGAAGATGTGGTGAACGTGGCGGTCATACCCAATTTTATGGTCAAAATAGTGAGCGACCCCGACACCAACCGCATCAACACTGGGGAATCGGTGATGCTCGACGCAGTGATTGTGCCTTCGCAAAATGTGACTGGGTTTACATTCAATTGGCTCGAAAACGGCACAGACCCTGCGGGGAACACACAGCAAATCACGGTCACGCCTGTCACCACCGACAGCACCGTGACCTATTTGGTGAATGTGGTGGCGCCCTCTGGCTGCGCCCAAACGGTGTCTGTCACCTTCCGCATCTTGCAGCCAAAAGTGGAAATACCAAATGCCTTCACGCCCAATGGCGATGGCTCGAACGACTCTTTCGGCCTCGCCATCGTGGAAGGGGTGGCCAACATCGAGAAGATGGAAATTTACAGCCGCTGGGGGCAAAAGGTGTTTGCCAGCACCGAACCCAACGCCCGCTGGGACGGCACGATAGATGGCAAGGACGCGCCCTCCGATGTGTATGCCTATGTCATCTTTTGGCGCGGGGGCGATGGGGCGCTGAACCCTAAATGGGGCGAGGTGACTTTGTTGCGATGAGGGGGCTTTTCGAAAGCAGCATTGGGCAACGGGGGAGATTAATTGGTGGTACTCAGCTCCGCCTGATATCCAGAATTTGGGTGAATAAGATGCGAGTGCCGATAATGCCTGACCTAATTCTCGCGACAAACAAAAAAAAGCAAGCCCCTTTCCAAAAGGAACCTGCCTTTTTTTGACTATAAAATCTATTGAAAAATTTTAGTTGCAACCCGCCGCCTTCAAATCCAGCAGTTCTTCTTTGCTGTTCAGGGTGACCACGCTGCCATCGTCCTTCATTTTCACAGCAATCGGGAACACGAGGCTGGGGCGTGTCGTCGCACCAGCGTTGCTCTGCCGCCAAGTGCGCACCAATTGCCGGAGTGCCGGGCCGTCGGCTGCTTGCGCGGTGGTTCCGTCGGGGAATTGCACCGTGACCGGGAACACAATCTCGAAGCACGAAAGTCCGTGTTGCCCATGCCCTTGCCAACTGTGCTGACCAAAGGTGCCGCCGCATTCAGCCCGCAAGGCGCGGAGTTCTGCTTCATCTTCCACCGAAATGGTCTCTCCCGCCTGCGAAATCACTGTGACCGGGAACACAAAACTGGGGTGCGGTCGGTTGCTGCCGCCTTGCCCGCCGCCCGGATGGTTGCCTTGCCCGCCACCGTGCGGCCGACCCCGCCGACCGCCTTGTTTGCCGTTGGCTTGAAACCAGTCGCGCAGGGTCTGTTTCAGTTCGTCGTAGGAATCGAGAGACTCCGTAGTCGTGCCGTCGGGCAGGGTCATGGCAATGGGGAACACGAGTTCGAAGCAGCCGTACTTGCCCAAGCCGCCGCGCTCCTGT
>JBJXFT010000411.1:0-13782 GCA_046155725.1 Saprospiraceae bacterium | reverse complement strand
GGTTTAGATGGTTTAGAGCCAATCGTGTTCTAAACCATCTAAACCTTTCTAAACCCTCCTAAACCTTCTCTCATTCCACCACCACCTTGCGGACGGCAGCCTGTTAAAGATTCCCGCTTTCTTCTCCCAATACTTTCAACAGCCAATCCTTGTTCGCCAAAGGTTGCAACGCTGCTATTTTTTCGAGCAGCGCGAGGCGTTCGCGCCCCGCTTTTTGAGCCGATAGCCTGGCTTTTTTCTTTTTCCAATTGCTGGCTTGGCGGAGCATCCGCAGGAAGTTCAGGTTCGTGGCTTTGCCAAAGGGCGACAGCGTTTTGTCGCGCCGCAAGAGTTGCTCTGTGGTGGCGAGCAAGGAAGCCAGCGCGTCGTCTTCGCCGAGCAGGTAGAAGGTTTTGAGTTGAAGGATTTTTGCGCCAACGTGGTAAGTCAAGTCGGTGAACTCTACGTTTTGCAGTGTTTGCAAAGTCTCCGCAAGTGCCTGTTTTTCAAAGTACAAAGTGGCGAGGTTGAATGCAAAGGCATTGTCGCGCTCGGTGGGCGGCAGGGCATCGCGGTATTGGTGGAGGAACCGCTCCGTCCACTCAAATGCGCCTGTGCGGAGGCTCGCGGTGGCGATGTTTTTGTAGGTCCATTGCGAGAGCCTGCCGCCATGCTTGAGCAGCAAGCCGCGTTCGAGCAGGGTGCGGTAGAGTGCCAGCGCATCGGCGTAGGCATCGGGCTGGCCGGCGTTGATGCGGCGGATGCAGTGGTTGAGGGCGCATTGGTAGAGCGAGGCCAGTTCGTCTTTTTCAAACAGCACGTGGTGTGCATCGAGGGCGGAGCGGAGGGCGGCGAAGGTGTGGGGCGAGGGCGATTCGAGCAGGTCGTGGGCTGCGAAGTAAACACTGGCGGCGGGCAGGGTTCCGAGCAAGGCATGGTCGGCGCGGATGGCTTGCAGGTCGCTGTGTAGAAAGGTATTGTCGCCCGATTGGATAACGGCAAGTTGGCTGCGGCTGCGCATTGCCACGGCGAGGCGGAGTTTTTCGAGGGCGTGGGCGTGGTGAGTGGATTGGGCTTGGCGGAGCAAGTGGGGGCTGTCGGCACGGCGGGGCTGTCGGCTGTGGAGGGTTTCAGCGGCTTCTTCAAGTTGGGCGGCGTGGCGGTGCCATTCTGCGTTGCGCTGGGGGGCGCGGTCGAGGAGGGCGCGGTATCTTTCGAGGGCGGCGGCGGCTTGGCGGTCGAGATGTCGTTCGAGGAGGGCGAGGGTGCGTTGGCGCTGTTGTTCGAGCGGGTCGGCCCAATGGCGTTCGAGGGCGAGCCAGTCGAGCAGAAGTTCGTAGAGGTCGGAGACGAGGTTGTTGAACTTTAGCTCGTGGTACGGTTCTTCGGGGCCAAAGATTTGGGCGAAAGCCGGGCGTTTTTGCAGCGACTGGTCGAACTGCGGGGCATGGGCCAGCACCAGGTCGCAAAAGGCGCGGAGGTTTTTGTGGCGGTTGCAGAAATCTGACCAGACATATTGCCGCCAACGGCTGCGCTCGCGGGCATTGAGGGTTCGGAGGGTTTCGGCGAGTTTTGTTTGTCGCATTGTATACGAATGGGCGGTTTTAAAGAAGGGAAAACTTTCTATAATTTTCTTTTTATGACGGTTGCTTATTGCACGGATTCGCACGAATTGAATTTTATCGGCGCAAAATAGCGCAATCAATTGAAAAACCGGGTTTCAAGATTCAAGGCTTAAAATCCTATAAACCCCAAAAAATGTCGCAAGGGAAAGCTATTGAGCGAGCCTAACTTCGTGCTATCAATTTCATCCGTAAAATACCCGACGCTCATGGACATTTTTTCTGCCCGCCGATTGGCCACCTACTTTGCTGTTTGCCTTTTTTTCGCGCTTGCGCCCCGCGTTTCGGCGCAGAATGCGCCCGTTTGTTTCCAACTCTTTTTCCCCACAGTGGCCGCCCAGCCGGGCGACACGGTGTGCGTGCCTTTGATGGTGCGGGATTTTGACCAGATTATCTCCTTACAATTTGTAGTGTTCTGGGACACCGATGCGCTGGAATTTGTCCGCACGGACATCAACGGCTCGGCATTGCCGGGCATCCACCCAAACCACTTCGCTCAATTTCCCGAAAGTCAATTGCGCGTAGGATGGGATAGTGGTTCTGTGCTCCCCATCACGCGCCCCGATTCATCGGTACTTTTCACGCTTTGCCTCCGGGTAAAAAATGGCGCATCAGGTTTTTTGCCCTTGGAAATAGGTGGGACTTGGATGACGATATACGAAGTGGTCAAGCAGTTGCCCGCTGGCCCGCCGATCTTCCTGCCACTCGCCCAACAAATCGGCGGCGTGGCCGTCGGCACGGCCCCGGCGGGCAGTTTGGCTATTTCTGCCACCTGCGTCGCCAATTCTCTTTGCAGCCAAACGGTGGGCAGCGCGTCTGTGGAAATCACGGGCGGAATCTTGCCTTATCAATATGCTTGGAGCGGCCCGAACGGCTTTTCGGCATCCACGGCCGAGGTTTCTGACCTTGTGGGCGGCCAATATCGCGTGACGGTGACCGACCAAACGGGCGCCTCCGTGGTGGCACAAGTAGAAGTGCTTTCGCCCCTCTACACCACCGAGGCCATGCCCCTGACCGCGCCCGCTTTTTGCGGGCAAGCCACGGGCTGCGCTGCGCTGAATGTGGGGGGCAACAATCCGCCCTTCTCGTTCCAATGGTCGGCAGGCGACAGCCAAACGGACGAAAACTGCGCCCTCCCGCCCGGCCAGCACACGGTGACGGTGACGGATGCACTGGGCTGCGCAGCCGTTTTCCCCATTGAGATCGAGAATGACAGCATTTTGCTTTTTGATGCTACTTGGATAATCAGCGAAGTGTGCAACGGCACGGAAAGCGCGACGGCCGCCCCGCTCAACCACCCTGGGCCTTTTGAATACTTGTGGTCAACGGGCGAAACGACGGCCACGGTGGACGGGCTTACCGAGGGCCTCTACTCGGTGACGGTGACCGCCTCGGCGGCGGGAGGCTGTTCGGCCATTGCCGAGTTCTTGGTCTTGGACGGCTCGACCCAAACTTGGCATCTTGACCTGCAGCCTATTTGCAACGGCCCGGCGAATTCGCTGACGGGCAGCCTCGCGCTCGGGCTCGACCCCGATGCCAGCCTTGTGTTCCCAGCGATGGTGGCTTGGAGCGACGGCACCACAAGGCTGCTAGAGGCGACGCTTGCCAACGGCATCCTCGATTCGCTCCTCGGCGTACCCTCCGGGCATTATGCCGTGACAGTAACGGACGCAGCGGGCTGCAAAAGAACCTTGGAAAAAACCATGAACTGCACGGAGCCACCGCTCGCTCCCGATGCTTACCCGTGGTTTTATGCGCAAGACGACGAGGCCAATCCCGACAGTTGCGCGGGCGTGTACGCCAAGAATTTCGAGGGGATTTCTTCGCTGACGTTTTCCATGTCTTGGAGTGGCTACGGATCGGAACTTCGGGAAATCCGCAACCTCCAATTGCCCGGGCTGACGCTGAACGATTTCAATGTGCTGCCCGACGAGGCGCAGATGAGCCTGCATTGGCTATCGCCCAACCCGATCACATTGCCTTCGGAAAGTTTGCTTTTCGAGGTTTGCCTCACGCCGCTTTTCGATCATGTTGCCGAAGAACTCCGCTTTTCTGACGAGCCAAGCACACCAGAGGTGCTGGCGCAAGGCGAGTCATTGGCCTTTGTGGGCAGAAACGACTATGTTTTTTTTGACGAATACCCGCAAGAGCCACCAGCAGTATGCCAATTGGCGGTGCTGCCGCCTGATTGTGCTGCGGATGGGAAAGCACGGATTTTGGCAACGCCTTGCGAACTGGATTCGGTTTTCGAGGGCAGTTTTTCCTACAAAAACGAGCTGGGGGAATGGAGATATTTCGACGACCTGTCAGGCCTGCTTTTCGCAGATGCCGGCAGTTATTTCATTTATGCCCGCCAGCCAAGCCACGACTATGACCGCTTCTTCGCCTACATCCCCGCCAATCCGCTCCAGCCCGAATGCGTGTGGCCTGGCGATGCCGACAACAACAACGCGGTGAACCACCACGACCTGCTCTACCTCGGCCTCGCCTACGATGCCCAAGGCCCAGCCCGGCCAAATGGTTCGTTGGATTGGTTTGGCCAAAACGCGCCCGACTGGGCGGAAGCCACTGCCCTGCGCAACGTGAATTTCAAAAACATGGACACCAATGGCGATGGCAATATCAGTGCCGCCGACACTATGGCCATCGTGCAGAACTGGGGCCGCGTGATCAACCCCGCCCAAGACAACCCCTTTGACGCGCCGCTCGACAGTTTTGGCAACACCCCACACCCCGATATCACCATCAAAACCGACACGCTGATGCCTGGAGAAGCGGCCAATTTTCCGCTCCTGCTCGGCTCGCAAGACAATGCATTGGACAGCATCTACGGCCTCGCGTTCAGCATTTCCTACGACCCAGCAGTGGTGAAAGACAACATCCGCTTCACCCCCTCGGCTTCGTGGTTTGGCGATTCCAGCCAGTTCCTCTGGATTCAGCGCAACTTCCCGGGCCAAGGCAGATTGGACGTAGCCATCACCCGCACAGACGGCGTGCCCGTGAGCGGTTGGGGCGCCATCGGCAATGTGTTGATCATCGTCGAAGACAATATTTTTGGGGTAGGGCCGCAAGACACGACGGCGGTCTCTCTGCTGTTTTTCAGCGAAATAAGCTCGACCAGCCCCCACGAAACACCGCAAAGCCTCGATGCGCGGCCTGTAGAATTAGTCATCCGCCAGCAAACTGTAGCCGCCCATTCCCCCCTACCTCCCGAACATTCCATCACGCTCTCCCCCAACCCTGCCCACGAAACCCTCCATCTCGAAAGTCACCACACCGCCTCCATCCGCCGCGTAGAAATCAGCAGCGCTGACGGCTCGCTGCGCGAAGTTTTTGAATGGGAAAACTCCTTGCGGCAAGTGCAGGTGGGCGTGGGTAAATTGCCCGCAGGGGCATATTTCGCCCGCGTTTTTTGTGGAAACGGGGTAGCAGTACGGAAATTTGTAGTGGCGCATTGAGGGGCGCGGCGCGGTGACGGTGCTGCGGTAGGCGGCCATCTGTCAATGGGAGCGAACTCAAACAGTCTCTGGCTGTTTTCAAAAAAAACGTTAGCCCCCAAAATTCCCTTTGGGAGTTTTGGGGGCTAAATAGTTGCCAAAAAAGCACATTGAGCAATCAGGCTCTTCTCTCTCTTTTTCTGGCTCTGCCCCGCTCTTCTTTTTGCTCAAGAAAAACCTACGCTAAACCCTCCCAAACCATCCCTTACTCCACCACCACCTTGCGGACGGCAGCCTTCCCTTGCGCGTCGCGGATTTCCAAGAAATAAAGCCCTTGCGGCAAGCCCGCGATGCGGAGCGAAGTTTCGGGCGCGTTTTCCTCCGCGCCTTTCAAGAGCATTTGGCCTGCCGAGTTGGAAAGTCGCCACGACCACGCGCTGGATGTGGTTTGCAAGCGGATGTTCAGCAAGTCGTGGGCCGGGTTGGGCGATACCTGCACAGCGAGTTCGTTTTCGGGTGCTTTTGTGCCCACCGATCCATCGCTGAGTTTCAGCATGAAAAGGCCGTTCTGCATATCCCCAGTGATGATGTTGCCCGAAGGCAGCCACGGGTAGTTGCCCCAATTGCCTTGGTAGCCCGAATAGTAGGGGCTTTCGGGGCGGGTGTCGTACTGCGCAAGCAACACAGGTTGTGTGGGGTTGCTGATGTCGTAAGCCAGCAGGCCATCTTCGTATTGAGAGTCGAAAAGGATGTTGTCGCGGATGTACACGTTGTGCGGGATGGCGGTATTGCCGGCCGTGTCCAGCGAAAACTTGTCCAAAAACGAGCCGGCAATTTCAATTTCCCCGATGGCGAGGTTTTGAAGGTCAATGATCTGGATGGGGCGGCCTGCCGGGATTTCCTCGGTGTAGTAGGCATAAGTGCCCGCCGAGTTGAGCCACGAATTGTGGTTGTAGCCGCCCGTGCTGATCTGGGCGAGCAGCACCGGGTCGTTCGGGTTTTTCATGTCATAGATGTAGTAGCCATTGTTGCCCGAAGAGGCATAAATCGTGTCGTTGCGCACATACGAATCGTGCAGGCCGCCGCCCTGAAAAGTAGCGTGCGCCATGAAGGTGGGCTGGTCGGGATTCTGGCTCACGTCGAGCACGATGATGCCTTGGGTGGCACTGCCGCCGTTGAGGTAGATGCGACCGGAGCTGGTGTCGAGCGTGATGGTGTGCGACCTTTCGAAGAGCGCATTGCTCCAATAAGTACGCACGATTGAATCCTCGGCATGACTCAGGTCAAAGATCATCAAGCCCTCGTCGGTGCCGTCCGATACGGCGTAAACGCGGTTTTTGTACGATTTGAATTCGCGCCAAACGGTATTGTGCGTGCCTTTGAACTTGCCTACCAATTTGGGCGAGGTCGGCACCGTCACATCAAAGAAAAGGATGTCTTCGGCACCGCCCAGCACCGCGTACTCGCGCCCGTTGACGGCGAGGCCCCAGCAGCCGCTGTACTGTAGCGAAAGCCAATCGGGCGCGGCGATGGGCAAAGAATTGTCGTCCCAATGGCCGAGCAAAGTGAATTGGGGGGTGTTTTGGGCGCAGCAAATATGGAGCGCAAACGCGGTGGCCATCAGAGTGAAAAGCAGTTTTTGCATAGGAAATATTTTTTTTTTGAACGGCCAAAGGTATCCATAGGCCAGAAGCCCCCGCTGATTGAAAAGAAGGATGTCGCCTAAAAGCGAAGAAAATCGTGGGAGGGAGCGCGGTGAGGGAGCGCGGGTTTCAGCCCGCGTCATAATTATATCGCGGGCTGAAACCCGCGCTCCCTCACCGCGCAAAAAAAATTTCCTGCCCCGAAACCTTTCACCCTTCAATCCACTTATCAGCCCTCTGATCCAACCACCTAATCTATGTTGCAAAAATTCTACACCCATTGGCGCGCATCGTACAGGGGCATACCGCGCGTCATCTGGTACATTTCGGCGGTGAGCCTCGTGAACCGCTGCGGGGCGTTTGTCATCTCGTTCCTCGCCCTTTACATGACCAAACAGTTGGGCTTCCCACTCAAAGAGGCGGGTTATGTGATGACTTGCTTTGGCGTGGGCGCGCTGGCAGGGGCATTCGCTGGCGGCAAACTCACCGACCGATTGGGCTATCGCCCGGTGCAGTTTTGGAGCCTGCTGCTCAACGGCCTCATTCTGCTCCTGATGGTGCTTGTGCGCGACATCTGGGTGATGGGCGCAGCGGTGTTGGCCATGAGTTTTTCGTCCGAGGTGTTCCGCCCGGCCAATTCGGTGGCGATGGCGCGGCATTGCGAAGCTGCCACGCGCACACGCTCCATTTCGCTCTACCGCATGGCAGTAAACCTTGGCTGGACCATTGCGCCCGCGCTCGGGGGTATGCTCGTGATATTGGGTTGGGAGTGGCTGTTCTGGATTGACGGGCTGACCTGCATCGCTGCTGCGCTGACGCTGATATGGCTTGTGCCGCCCAAGACGGAGGCTACCGTTGCACAAAATATGGGAAACGAAACTGCCGGCTTGGTGGCTGCTGTCACCTCGCCTTACCGCGACCGCACTTTTATGTGGTTCGCATTGCTCACCATGTTGGCGGCCACGGTTTTCATGCAAATCTTGTGGACTATCCCCCTGTTTTGGCAGCAAGAATATGGTTGGTCAGAGGGGATGATAGGCAAGATGTTGGCCGTGAATGGAGCCATCGTGTTCTTGGTAGAAATGCCGCTCGTTCATCGTCTCGAAGGGCGGAGGCCGCCGTTGGAATATGCGCGTTTTGGGCTGATTATGTACGCGATTTCCTATGCGGCTTGCCTGCTTCCTGCGGGCTTTGCTGCGGCGTGGCTTTTCATCGTCATCATTTCGTTTGGAGAAATATTCGTGATGCCGTTCAGCAGCAACCTCGTTTTTGGCCGCTCCGAAGGCCCCAAGCAGGGGCAGTACATGGCAGTCCACACGATGGCTTGGTCGGTGGCAAACATCCTCGCACCGTTTTTGGGCACACAAATCATTGCTGCTTATGGCTACGCTGCGCTCTGGTGGTGGGCGATAATTCAGTCGCTGGTGGTTTTCGTGGGCTTTTGGTTGTTGGAGGGGCGGCTCAGAAAAGAATCGCTCAAATCATAGCGCAATATTGTCATTTGCGAACTTGACCCACAAGTTTTTGTGCGTGGCGGCTTTCAATTTTGAGGTCTTTTCTCGTGCCAAGAAATAGGTTGTTCAAAAAAAATCAAATCCCCAAGGCCGCAAACACCGGATAGTGGTCAGAAAAATCGCCGTCTCGGGCGGTGCGGCAGGAGAAGGTGCTGATGCTTTTTTCGGTCAGGATGTAGTCAATGCGCAAAAACGGCATCGCGCCCCCGAAGGTGGTGCCGAGGCCCAGTGCCTTCTGGCGGAAGGTGTCATGGAAGCCTTCCGAGAGCAGGGAATAAACGTAGGAATTGGGCGTGTCGTTGAAGTCGCCACACACGATGACGGGGAGTTTGCAGGCGGCGATGTGCTCGCGCAATTTTTGCGCCTGCTCGGCGCGGAGGCTGGTGGCCGAACCTACCCGGCCCAGCACGAAACCGATGTCTTCCCAAGTTTCCCCCTCGTTGAGTTCGCCTTTTTCGATGACCTTGGCGGTGGTTTTGGTGACTCTGTTGGATTGAAGGTGAACGTTGTAGACGCGCACCACCTTTTTCTCGCTCACGCGGATGTCAGCCCAGAGCGTGGAGTTGGAAGTGTTTTCAAACTGCACGTCACCGCCCGCCACGATGGGGAATCTACTAAGGATGACCGTTCCTTTTTTGAGGTTGAACGTGTGGGGATAGGTCATTTTTTCTGCCAGCAGACGGTAGAATTTTCCGCTTGTTTCTTGAGTGCAGAGGATATCGGGAAACCCGTTTTCCTGTAAAAAGCGGGCGTAGGCCGAGGCCCGTTTTTCGCGCCAAGCATCGTTGGCTTCGCGGCCTTGGTAGATGCCGCCGAGGTTGTGGGTCGCTACGGTGACGGCACTTTCTGGCACAGCATCTTTGCCAAAATCAAAGCCGATAAAGCCCGTGATGTGCTGCCAACCAAAAATCAAAATGCCCAAGTGGTATAGTGCGAACCGGTTGCCGCGCCAAGCCCAAGTGCCGAACAAAATCAAGTTTGCCAACAACAGCCACGGGAACGCTGTGCCGAAAAACGACAGCCACGAGAACTTGGCCGGGTTGATGTGTGGGCACAAATAGGCCAGCACGGTGAAGCAAATGACAGTTGTGCTCAATGTCCTGACCAAATATTTTAGGAGTGATTTCATGCTTTTTTGGTTCGGTACAAACTTCCCGTCCCGACAAATCGGGAAGGGAAGCCGAGGTTCTTCAGAGTTAAGAAAAGTCTAAACCCCAGGTATCTTGTTCCTATGTTCTCCCCTGCGCGTTTAAAGTGCCATACTTTGCACCCATACTTCCCTTTCATTCAACACACATTGATTATCATGTTTAAAAAGTCACTCCTCCTCTTTTCCGCCCTCCTCTTTTCGCAATTCGCGCAAGCCCAGTTTGGCAAAATCCTGAACCAAGCCAAAGAAAAAGTCGGGCTTGACGTGCCGCTCAGCCAAGAAGAAGCCGGCAACGGCCTCAAAGAAGCGCTCAACAACGGCATCGGCGAAGCGGTAGATTTCCTCTCTGCAAAAGACGGCTATTTCAAAACGCCCTACAAAATCCTCTTGCCCGAAGAGGCGCAAAAAGTGGTGAGCAAACTCAAGGCGGTGCCAGGCTTTTCCAACGTGGAGGCCGACCTGACCGAACGCATGAACCGCGCTGCCGAAGATGCCGCTACCAAAGCCAAGCCCATTTTTGTCGCAGCCATCAAAAAACTCACGTTCCAAGACGCGCTCAATATCCTGATGGGCAACCCCGACGCGGCCACGCGCTATTTGGAAAAAACGACTTTCGAGCCGCTCTACGCGGAGTTCAAGCCCATCATCCAAACTTCGCTCGACAAAGTGAACGCCCGCGAATACTGGAAAACATCCGTGACGGCCTACAACAAAATGCCACTCGTGACGAAAACCAACCCCGAACTGGACGACCACGTGACGAAGATGGCGCTGAAAGGAATGTTCACCCTCGTGCAAAAGAAAGAACAGGGCATCCGCTCCGATGTGGGCCTGCGCAATTCCGACCTGTTGAAAAAGGTGTTTGCGAAGCAGGACAAGAAGTGAGATGGTTTAGAAGGGTTTGATGGTTTAGGGCCAATCGTGTTCTAAACCATCTAAACCATCAAACCCTTCTAAACTTTACAGCTCAAAATTCGGCTCCAACAGGCTCGCATCTTCTGCGTAAAACTTGTTGATGTACTGCACCGCTTCTTCCGGGTCGTCGGTAACGATGAACAAGTCGAGGTCTTCGGCGTGGATATTGTGATGGCGCTGAAGCATGATTTCCACAATCCAGTTTCTCAGTCCCGACCAAAATTCTATGCCCATGAGCACGATGGGCAAGCGTTGTATTCGGTTGGTCTGAATGAGCGTGAGCACCTCGAACAGCTCGTCCAAGGTGCCAAAGCCGCCGGGCATCACCACGAAAGCCTGGGCGTATTTGACAAACATCACTTTCCGCACAAAAAAGTAACGGTGCTTCAGGTTGCGGTCGGGCGCGATGAACGGGTTGTGGTGCTGCTCGAAAGGCAGGTCAATGTTGAGGCCAATCGAAGTGCCGCCTTTCATCCACGCGCCTTTGTTGCCTGCTTCCATAATGCCCGGCCCGCCGCCTGTGATGACTCCATAACCTTCTTCCACAAGGCGCGAAGCCATTTTTACCGCCAGTTCGTAGTACACCGTGCCGGGCTTGGTGCGCGCCGAGCCGAAGATGGATACACAAGGCCCAACGCTGTTGAGCACCTCAAAGCCGTCCACGAACTCGGCCATGACCTTGAACATCGTCCAAGCATTCTCGCCGCGTTTTTTGCCCCATTGTTTTGGTTTGCGGGCAAGCCCGTTCTTATTGTCTTGGGTTTCTTTTGTTCCTTTTTCCATGTTGAAATTTGATTAGCAATGATTGTTACGGCGCATCCAAAACCTCCAGCGTCCAAGCCTCCGCTTTTTCAGCAAAAAGGGCTTTGGTCTTGCCCCAAGTGTCGGCAAAAAGCGCAGAAGCACGGTAGGCCTCCAGCGCAGCCTCATCGTCCCAGATGCTGAGAGTGAACAACACGTTGGGGCGGCTTTTGTGCCGCAACAGTTCCATGTGCCGACAACCGTCGAACGCCCGGATGCGCTGTTTGCTCTGCTCAAAAACTTCCGCCACAAAGGTCTGCACAGCCTCTTCCCGGAAGGTCATTTTTACGATGCGTTTTATGCTCAAGTGGTTGAATAGTTCCTCGTTCATAGTTCATCGTTTATAGTTCTGTCCATCTTTCATCACAAAAACGACTTTGAGCATCACGCGGATGTCATCGAGCGGGTTGCCGTCCACGGCCACCATATCGGCAAGTTTGCCGGCTTCGATCGAGCCGATGCGGTCGTTCATGCGCAGGAGCGTGGCTGCGTCGAGCGTGGCGGCGCGGAGAATGTCGGCATTTTTCATTCCAGCCTCGGCCATCAGCCCGAATTCAAGGTTGTTCTTGCCGTGCGGCGATACGCCAGAGTCCGTTCCGAAAGCGATTTTCACGCCCTTCTGATAGGCTTTGCCTGCGGTGGCTTTTAGTTGCGGGCATATTTCGATGGCCTTTTTGCGCACCACTTCGGGGAAAAAGCCCTTGGCGTAGAGCGCACTGTCGCTCACCGCTTGCCCCGCCGTGAGGGTCGGCACGAGCCAAGTTCCGTGCTTTATCATAGCGTCCATCGTGGCATCGCTCATGAACGTGCCGTGCTCAATGCTCACCACGCCGGCCTCCACGGCGCGGCGCATTCCCTCGTCGCCGTGCGCGTGGGCGGCCACAGTCACCCCGAGGTCGCGGGCCGTCTGGACGATGGTGTTCAACTCGTCTTGTGCGTAATGCGGCAAACGCCCATCGCGGGCAAGCGAAAGCACCCCGCCCGTGGCGCAGACTTTGATGCAATCAGCACCGAGTTTGACTTGCTCGCGCACGGCGGCGCGGCATTCGTCGGGGCCGTCGGCCATGCCCATTTCAGGGCCGGGAGGGTCGAAAAGGTCCCAACGAGCGCCCGTGGTCGGGTCGCCGTGGCCGCCCGTGATGCTGAGCGCACGGCCAACCGTGACGATGCGCGGCCCGATGGCCCAGCCGTTGTTGATGGCGTTGCGCAGGCCGATGTTCACGCCCGTGCCGCCGAGGTCGCGCACGGTAGTGAAGCCGATGTCGAGCGTTCGGCGGGCGTACACGGCGGCACGGTAAGCGATATCGGCAGGATTGAGGGTGTAGCGTTCGTTGTAGGAACTGCGGCTTTGCTCCCATTCGAGGTGGACGTGGCAGTCAATGAGGCCGGGCAGCACGGTTTTGTTTTTCAAATCAATGACTTCCGCGCCCGTCGGAGCGGTGGAAAAACCGATTTCGATGCGGGCGATTTTGTTGCCTTCCACCACGATGGTGGCGTTCAACATGGCTTCGCCGCTGATGGGGAGGATGCGCCCACAATGGAGGTAGGTAGTTTGGGCGGGCAGGGCGGGAGTTCCTGCGGAATAGCAGAGGAAGAGGAGGAAGAGAAGTTTGAGCGGGTGCATATTTTTAATAGGGGTCGGTTCAAGGGAAAAGTCGAGCCTCCAGCAAATCAAGGCGTTCCAGAATGCGGTTGACCTCATTGAACCCCAAAGCAGGCCGAACAAAGATACTTCAAAGTTCGCAGCACAAAACTACGCCGCCCGTTCAAAAACCAGCCACCAATGTAGATGCCTTCCAAATTTTGCGGCTCAAAACCCCTTTACAAAGGCGTGACATTGACCGAAAACGCGCCAGTTACTTTTGCCACACTTTTTGTCAAACAACCCCCAAAAATCCATCTCTCCAAATTATAGTCAAATCAAAGTGCTTTTGAATAAAAGAGCCATTCAAGTGGGTGAAAACCAATCTCTCTAAACCATCTAAACTTTCAAAACCACTCTAAACTAGCTATATGCTCGACGGCTACCACATCCTCACCCTGACCCACCGCGACGCGCCTCTCGAAATGCTCGCCCACGCCATCGCCCCAAGCGATAATCCCGTCCTCGCGCTCCAAAACCTCAAGGCTGAAATGGGCTGGGACGAACTTCTGTACCTCGCCACCTGCAACCGCGTCAGCTATGTTTTTTATTCCAAAAGCCCTGCGGGCCAGAACATTCCCTTCAAAGTGCTTGCTGCGCTCCGGCCTGATTTGCCCGAAATAGTGATGGAGAAAACCGCCGCTCGAATGCGCCTTTTGAGTGGAGCGGAAGCCGTGGCGCATTTGCTCGAAGTGGCTTCTTCGATGGACAGCCTCGTGGTGGGCGAGCGCGAGATTATCCGCCAAATCCGCCAAGCCTACGAGCAAAGCCGCGAATGGAACCTTACGGGCGACCACCTCCGCCTGCTCTTGGGCTTCACGGTGGAGACCGCGAAAGAAATCTACACCCGCACGGGCATTGGCCGCAGGGCCCTTTCCGTTGTCGCCCTCGCCTTTGGAGAGATGCAGAAAACCGGGCTTCGCCCCGATGCGCGGGTGCTGATGGTGGGGGCTGGCGAGACCAACGCGCTGTTCGCCAAATTTTTGGCAAAAGCCAAATTCCGGCACGTCACCGTGTTCAACCGCACGTTTGAAAAAGCCCAGACCCTTGCCCAAGCCAATGGCTGGCGGGCATTGCCC
>JBJXFT010000041.1:0-5982 GCA_046155725.1 Saprospiraceae bacterium | reverse complement strand
CCCTCAAAAGTCGAGTAGAAATAATTCGTCGTGCTCTCGAACTCGGCGGCACAGGTGTCCACCATCTTGTACACCCGCCGGATGCCGCGTTTTTTGCGTTCGCGGGTCACGGGCTTTTCGTCAATGCGGAGCAGCCACGCGATTTGCGCGTCGGAGTAGCCGTTCTTTTTCAGTTCGATAAAAAACTCGGTGGGGATGTCCTCTGGCACATTGTAGCGCAGGAGTTGCTCCTCCATTTTTACCAAATTCTTGATCTGGCCGATGAACCAAGGGTCTATGTTCGTGAACTTCTGAACGGTCTTGGACGGGATGCCCAAGCGCAGCGCGTCTTTAACCCGGTAGATGCGGTCGTCCGAAACTTTTTCCAAACGCTCCATGATGTCGTCCGTTCGCAGCCATTCTTTCTTGTCGGCACCCAAGCCGGAGCGACCATTTTCCTGACTCTGACAGGCTTTTTGCAAGGCTTCCGTGAAACTCCGCCCGATGGCCATCACCTCGCCGACAGATTTCATCTGCAGGCCAAGGCGGTGGTCGGCCTCCTGAAATTTGTCAAAATTCCAGCGCGGCATTTTCACGATGACATAATCCAAGGTCGGCTCGAAATAGGCCGAGGTGGTCTTGGTGATTTGGTTTTTCAACTCGTCGAGCGAGTAGCCGATGGCGAGTTTGGCGGCGATTTTTGCAATTGGATAACCCGTCGCTTTGCTCGCCAAGGCGGAAGAACGCGACACCCGAGGATTGACCTCGATGGCGATCAGTTTTTCGTCCGCAGGGTTTTGGGCAAACTGCACGTTGCAGCCCCCAGCGAAGTTGCCGAGTGCGCGCATAATTTTGATGGCCTGATTGCGCATATCCTGATAAGCAGTATCAGAAAGCGTCATGGCCGGGGCGACGGTGATGGAATCGCCTGTGTGAATGCCCATCGGGTCGAGGTTTTCGACCGTGCAGATGATGACCACGTTGTCGAGGTGGTCGCGTAGGAGTTCGAGTTCAAATTCCTTCCAGCCGAGCACGGCTTTTTCCACCAACACCTCGTGGGTGGGCGAGGCGTTGAGGCCGCGCTTGAGGGCTTCGTCGAACTCGTCAGCAACCATACAAAAACCACCGCCCGTACCGCCCAGCGTGTACGAAGGGCGGATAACCAAGGGAAACCCAATCTTTTGCGCCGCTTCTTTTCCCTCCAAAAAGGAGTTGGCGATGTACGACGGCGCGACCGAGAGGCCCAAACTGATCACGAGTTTTTTGAACTCCTCGCGGTTCTCAGTGGTCTCGATGGCCTTCGTGTCCACGCCGATCATGCGCACACCGTACTGCTCCCAGATGCCCATTTTTTCGCACTCGATGGCGAGGTTGAGGGCCGTTTGGCCGCCCATGGTGGGCAGCACCGCATCAATGGCGGGCAAGTCAAAATTCTCCTGATGCTCCCGCAGAATCTGCTCGATGCTCTCTGGCGTGAGCGGACGCAGGTAGATGTGGTCGGCAGTCACCGGGTCGGTCATGATGGTGGCCGGGTTGGAGTTGATGAGACTGACTTTGATGCCCTCCTCGCGCAGCGAGCGGCTGGCCTGGGTGCCGGAGTAGTCGAATTCGCAGGCTTGGCCGATGACGATAGGGCCGGAGCCGATGATGAGGACGGATTGGATGGATGTGTCGCGCATTGGGTCGATTGATTCGATTAGGCCGATTGGTTCGATTGGGGCGGCTTCGGTTTGGTTTTGTCCTTGTTCAGGTTTTTTCGGGCAGTCCCAATGGAGGCGACTGTGATGGAGAGGAGTTCGTCAGCTTCTTTGTAGAGTTGATTGATTCGATTAAGCCAATCGCATCAATCGAACCAATCGGCCTAATCGAATCAATTAAAAAAATGCCGCAAACCGGTTTCTTCAAAAACCAGTTTGCGGCACAGCCGAATTGATTGGACGACCCGTTCGTTTTTTCATTTCGAGGCGTAAAGGTAGAAAAGTGGAAACTTAGAACTGGCAACTTTAAAAAAGTTGTCAATTCTGATTTCCTTATCGCCGGGCTCGCTTGTAAAACAAGGGCCTGGTATATCGAAAATTATCAAGACCATCGAACACATCAATCAGTGGTGCTACTGCGTCCAGAGAGATGGAAAGCCGATGGCGACGCTCATCCCAGCACCACGTCTGTACAAGGCGAAGTTGATGGATACTATCGGCGTTGATTTCCTTGCGCACAATCAGGACTTCTTCTTCGTAGGTTCCTGGGTAGTACGAGAAAATGGTGTCGGTTTTTGAAAGCATGCTTTTTCGTTCATCGGGAGTAAGGAGTTTAGTGCCCCAACTGTCATAAAACGGCGTTTTCATGTCAGCTTCCAACACTCGGAAAAGGTGTGAAACAGGGTTTTGAAAACCGTTCGTTGCCTTGACGGGGTTGGCAGGATTAGGCGGCACTTCCGTCTTTGGCTGTTTGCCGCTAACTGTCTTTTTTGCCCACACTATTCGATTGGAACGCAGTTTTTGCCGCTTGTTGTCAGGCTTGAACCAAAAAGCGGGGCGAAGGTTAGTGGTATCCCAAAAGATGTTTTTAGCCCCTACGAGCGGCGCGATACTTATCACTGAGGTGCTCCAAGTCGCGCTTTTTTTGTGATAGGCCAGCACCTGCCGCAGCCGCCACGCCCTGATTTGGTCAAAAGGAGAGAGCCTGTAATACACCGCTACAATTCGCCCTTCGTAGGTTTCAGGGTCGAAAGTAATCACTGTGTCCATGCCTGGAAATTCCCGAAAAATGTCCGCCCGTATTTTGCATTGCGGGTCTTTAAAAATGGGCAAATCCCCTTTCAGAACAGCCTCAAAGACCAAATCGGCCAAATAAGGACTTGACCAATGCAGTTCGTGCTCTCTCGTGCGTAGTTGTTTCAGCGTGATGACGCCTTTGTCCCACTCTTCCTCCAAGGAGGGAATGTCTACTAACCAATCCTGCTCAATTTCAGCCGCCCACACGATGTCGGGGTCTTTCATAAATGCGGATTGCGCCGTTAGCAACGCGGGTGTCAGGAAGAAAAAAAGGAGAGGACGCATGGGGAGTTCGTTTTTTCATTTCGGAGGGCGGAGGTAGCAACTCGCCCATCAAATCACCCGCTCAAAAATCTTGTCCACCGAAATTTGGATGCCAGTGGCCGGGTCGGTGAGCATGCCCGAGTTGAAGTACAGGTCATGGCGGTCGGGCAAAAACAGGTGGATGCCTTTTAGGGTGGGCACCACGAGCCAAGCGGACTGTATGCCGCTGGGGAAGTAGGACTTGCGGATTTTCCGAACGATTTCGTCGAACGACTGGCTGGGCGAGATGATCTCGATGGTCGTCAGGGGCATTTCCGGCTCTTTGGCCGGGGTGTCGAAGGGGTCGAAGAACGCTTTGATGGGATAGACGCAGATGTCTGGCGTGGTGCCCGGCCTCATCTCGAGGCTCACCTCGGTAGGAAATTCATAGCGGTCGCCATATTCGACGTTGAGAATAGAGCCGATTCGGTTTTGGAGTGTTCCGTGCAGTCTGTTAGGCATAGGTTTATTGCGTTCGGTTTCATAATCCATTTCGGCTACAGCTTCGAGTTCGAGCGGGTAGTCCAGAGCGATGTCTTCTTTCATAATTCCTGAATTTTGGACAAACTTACGAGATAATCCCTGACCAGAGGAGAAGGGGTTGAAAAAATGCCGCAAACCGGTTTTTCAAAAACCAGTTTGCGGCAGTGCCAAAGTGTATGGGGGCGAGCGGTTCGCTCTTTCATTTCGATTTCAACTTTTCTTTTTCCCCGAACCTTTGCAGGTCTTGCATTTTTCCCGCTCATCGAAACGACCAGTGTTGCGGCAGTCTCCGCAGGCCAAATTGCCGGTTTTGACAGTGCCGCGCCCTTTGCATTCCCGGCAATCTGCTTTTCCTACTCCCTTGCAAAAAAAGCAAGTCTCGCTGCCTTTTCCGCCACAACTGCTGCATTTTTTTCCAGCCCACTCACCGCTCCCTTTACAAGTCCCACAGGCTTTGGTTCCCGAAGCGTAAGCGCCGTTTCCGCAGCTGGTGCATTTGTCCGTGGCGGAGCGCTTGCTTCCGTTGCAGGCTTGGCAGGTGGCTTTCTCGTCTTTCCAGCCATCGCCGTCGCAAGCTTTGCATTTCACCTTTTTGATCACGGAGCCGTCGCCCTGGCATTTTTCGCAGGCATCGTTTGCCACGGCTTTGGCGGGCGGCGAGGCTGGCTTTGATTTTCCTGGCACCAGCGATGTGTTTGGGGAACTCGGTTTGGTGGGCTTCGACGGAGCAGGAGTGGGCTTCGGTGTTGCAGGCTTCGGCTTTACGGGTTTCGACGGCGCAGGAGCGGGCTTTGGTTTTGCGGGTTTCGTCGGAGCAGTGGAAGGCTTCGTTGTTGCGGGCTTGGTCGTATTCGGGGGAACTGGGGCAGGGCTTAGGATTATATCACCAGCATCGCTGTTGGTCACATTGGCCGGCTTGAGCTTGATCTTTTGGGCCAAAGAGAGATTGCTGCAAAGCAGCAGAAAAAAGAGGGGCAGGCAGAAGAGGCTTTTTTTCATGATCGAAGAGTTTAAAAATGTGAAAGGTTTTAGAGCGCGTTTTAAGTTCCTCACCCGGTCAGAATCAGGGGAATTAAAACACGCTCTTATTGTGCTGCTTGGTAGGCGGCAATCAAATCCTGAAAGCGCTTTTCGGCGCTGTGTTCGACGATGCCTGCTTGCTGGACAAACCTCCAGACTTTGCAGCGTTTTTTTAAGGAGATTTCGATGTTCTGGTAGAAGCCCTCGGTGTCGTTTTGCTTGGTGCACACCTGTGCCAAGGTGGCGTAGCCCAAACAGTCGTCGGGCGACAGCACTACGGCCCGGCGGGCATCGGCGGCGGCCAATTCGATGTTGCCTTGTTTGAAGTAGATGCTGGCGCGGGTGTTGTAGAGCGTGCCGCGGTCGGGCCGCAGGGCTATGGCGCGGTTGGCCGATTGGAGGGCCTGGGCAAAACTGTTCTGGTCGTAGTATTGCTCGGCCTCGTTGATCAAGGCCTCCACGATCACGGCGGTGTCTATGGGGGCGATGGTTCTGGCAGGCACGGCTGTGGTGTCCACATCTTTAACAGGGCTACCGCCCAAAAAATAGTACAGGACGGCTATTCCCGACACCCCTGCTCCGGCTGCCCAAAGGAACCAGGCGGGTCGAGTTCTGGGCTTCACGGCAAACTCTGGCTCTGAAAATGACTGTTGCAGGGTTGCTGCGCGTCGGCAGGCTGCCGCATCATCTTTGAGGGCTTCATTTGCCTCGTCGGCCAAGCGGAGGGTGGTGTATCGGATTTTTGCCAAACTCTGCCCGGCCTCGCTGCGGGTGACGATGCCGAGCGAATACTCTTTTTCGACCTGTGTAAGCGTGGACTGCAACAGCACACATTGGTTGTGTTGCTCGGTGCTTTTGTCTTTCCAGTAATCTGCCAGCACCACCAGTGCTAATTTCAGGCGGTCAGCGGACACTAAGGATTTTACGGCGTCGGCGAATTGGCTCATTTTCACGTTGTTCCTTTTTTGTGCAGAAGGCTGCATTGGTTGCACAAAGGAAAGCGAAATGGCGGGTGTGGCCAAATTTGTATTTGTTTGTTCTGGCCTTGGCCGTTGTCGCCAACAACCCGGGCGAGTTGCTTCCCACTCCTGCGAATTGTAGCCACAACTACGCTGGTCAAAAAAAAATACCCGCTCGGGGCGGGTACTTTTTTGGCAATAAAATCGGGGCTTCCCATCTTTTTTTATCGTCAACGCAAAGTGCCTGCCTGCCGCCCTCCGGGAGGCGGGTCGGCAGACAGGGTTTTGAAAAAACGAGCTGCGCTCAAGCATTGATTGTTAATCGAATCAATCGGACTTAATCTTCAAAAATCGAATCGTACGTTTGCAGCAGCACAAAAAGTTTTAAGACTTAAACCGGGTTTCGTTTGGGCTGGACAAAGACAGAAATCGAATTGGGTCAGAGCCCGAGAATGATGTGAGTC
>JBJXFT010000029.1:0-4596 GCA_046155725.1 Saprospiraceae bacterium | reverse complement strand
GTGCCGTATTTCGAGCGGCTCTTGCTGCGCTTCTGTACGCCAGCCGTGTCGAGCGCGCCGCGCACGATGGTGTAGCGCACACCGGGGAGGTCTTTTACACGACCGCCGCGCACCAGCACGATGGAGTGCTCTTGCAAGTTGTGGCCTTCGCCGGGGATGTAGCAGATGACCTCAAGGCCGTTCACGAGGCGCACTTTTGCCACTTTGCGCAGTGCCGAGTTCGGCTTTTTGGGCGTGGTGGTGTACACACGAGTGCATACGCCGCGCTTCTGCGGGCAGGAGTTGAGGGCGCGGCTTTTGCTGGCGTACTCCACCTTTTCGCGGCTCTGGCGCACAAGTTGATTAATGGTTGGCATACCTGTATTCTTGCTAAATTTTTTGTAACTCGTTCAAAACCAATAAAAAAAGGACTGAAAAACGCTTCCTTTTTCCAAAACGGTGGCAAAGGTAGTTCGGGCACCCGCTATTTTCCAAGCAGGGTTTAAAGTTTTCTGTGGGAGAAATGACTTTCGTTCGATTATGCTCTTCCCGTGCTGGCTTTGTGTTCAAATAAAAAAGGCCGCCCAATGGCGGCCTCTAAAAAGTCAACGGTCAAAAGTCAACAGCCAACGGTCAAAAGTCACACCGCAAAACTCTCCCCGCACCCACAAGTGCGCGTAGCGTTGGGATTGTTGAACGAAAAGCCTTTCCCGTTCAGCCCGCCCGAAAACTCGAGTGTGGTGTTGAAGAGGTAAAGGAAACTCTTGAGGTCGGTCACGACTTTGATGCCATTGTCCTCAAAAATTTGGTCATTGGGCTTCGATTCGTTGTCGAAGTCCAATTTGTACGACAAGCCAGAGCAGCCGCCGGAGGTGACGCTGACGCGGACAAAGAAGTCCTCGGCCAACTTGGTGGTTTGCCGCACTTCTTGGATTTTTTGCTTGGCGCTTTCTGCTACGAAAATCATTTTTCAATAACGATGAACTATGAACGATGAACTCTATGAACGAGGGACTATGAACTGTCTGTGGGTTCATAGTTTATCGTTCATAGTTCATCGTTCAAATAGTGTTTTTCTTGCGGTAGTCGGCGATGGCAGATTTGATTGCGTCTTCGGCGAGCACGGAGCAGTGGATTTTGACAGGCGGGAGGGCGAGCTCTTCCACGATGTCCATGTTGTCTATGCGCATGGCATCGTCGAGGCTTCTGCCCTTGAGCCATTCGGTGGCGAGCGAGGAGGAGGCGATGGCCGAGCCGCAGCCAAAGGTTTTGAACTTTGCGTCGCGGATGAGGCCCGTCGTGTCGTCCACCTCGATTTGGAGGCGCATCACGTCGCCGCACTCGGGCGCGCCCACGAGGCCGGTGCCCACGTTTTTCGCGTCTTTGTTGAGCGTGCCTACGTTGCGGGGGCTTTTGAAGTGGTCGAGGACTTTTTCTGAGTATGCCATATTGTGGAGATGTTGAATTGTTGATTTGGGTTTCAGTTCAATTATCGTGAAGAGTGCCTATTGCTGACTGAAAAACGCCGAGCAAGGTTTCCACGTTTCCGAGGTAATAAGTGTCTGTGTCGATCAAGAGTTCGTCTTCCAATTTGAGAAAAACCCAGTCTTTGCCTGTAGTCACGCAGCCAAAAATAGTTTCTCTGGGGGCGTTGTTTTCTTGGTTGAAGATTTTTGCGGCCATCAACTGAGCGGCGCACTGCGGGATGCCGATCTCGATGTCGTTCTTTTTGGCTTCCACGATGTGGAAAATCGGGAAACTGACATCGAAAGAACCCGTGTCTTTGGCCAATATGAAGTCGCATTCGCCTTTCAGTCCACGTGCCTCGTCCACATTGAAAAGGTCGCCAGAATAGATGGTGAAGGCTTTTTTGCTCAGGTTGCGAAGTTCCAGAAGGATGGGGAGCACGATCATTTCGGAGCGGGCTTTTTCGCTTTTCACGGGCAGTTCGCGGGCGGTTTGCAGGGCTTTTTTCAAATCTTCGCTTGGCTCTATCGGCTGCACTTTTGAAAACAAGGTAGTGCGGCGGTTTTTCAGCCCGAAGGTCTTTTCCAATTCGCGCAAAGATTTGAAATCGCTGTATGCCACCTTTTATTTCCGTTTTAAAATGGAGTAGTAAATGCTTTTTACGCCGTAATAAATCTTGTACATCAACTGGGTGAAGGAGTCGGGAGGGCTTTGTATAGGCATGGTGTGAATGTGATAATGGTCGTAATTCGATAATTTGATAATGAAGGGTTCGGCATTATCAAATTGCCCCATTTTCAAATTATCAAATTAATTCAATGTGCGCTCCATTCAATCTTCGTCAAGTCCACCCCGTCTTGGTACATCTCCCAAATGGGCGAGAGGTCGCGCATGTGGTTCACGCCGTTGCGCACCAGTTCGATGGCTTGCTCTACATCTTCTTGCGTGGTGAAGCGGCCGAGCGAGAAACGGATGCTCGAGTGCGCCAAATCGTCACCCAAGCCCATGCCCACCAAAACATAGGAAGGCTCGAGCGATGCCGAAGTGCAGGCCGAGCCTGACGAGACGGCGATGTTCTGGTTGAATGTCATCATCAGCCCTTCGCCCTCTACGTGTTTGAACGAGATGTTGGCCACGTGCGGCATCCGGCTTTGTTCGTTACCGTTCACTTTTGTTTCCTCCATTTTCGTCAGTTCTGCCTGCAAGTGGTCGCGGAGTTTGCTCAATCGGGCAGCGTCTTGCTGCATTTCCTCGCGGGCGATTTCGGCGGCTTTACCAAAACCCACAATGCCTGGCACGTTCAAAGTGCCGGAGCGCATCCCGCGTTCGTGGCCTCCGCCGTCTATCTGCGCGGTCACTTTCACGCGCGGGTTTTTGCGGCTGACGTACAGTGCGCCCACGCCTTTGGGCCCGTACATTTTGTGCGCGGTGAACGACATCAGGTGTATGCCCACCTCGCGCGGGTGTGTCGGTATTTTGCCCACGGCCTGTGTCGCGTCGGAGTGGAAAAGCACCCCGTGTTTCTCGCATATCATGGCGATTTCGCGCATCGGCTGTATCACGCCCGTCTCGTTGTTGGCCCACATCAGCGAGACCAAAATAGTGCCCGGCTTGATGGCGGCTTCCAATTCTTTGAGGTTGATAAGTCCGTCTTCTTGTACTTTCAGGTAAGTGATTTCGGCCCCTGCTTTTTCGAGGTGGCCGCAAGTGTCGAGGATGGCTTTGTGCTCCGTTTCTGCCGTGATGATGTGGTTGCCTTTTTTGGCGTACATCTCGAACACGCCCTTGAGCGCGAGGTTGTTGCTCTCTGTCGCGCCCGAAGTGAAGATGATTTCTTTGTCTTCCACTTCGAGGAGTTTGGCGATCTGTTCGCGGGCATAGTCCACGGCATCTTCTGCTTCCCAGCCAAACTGGTGGCTGCGGCTGGCGGCGTTGCCGTGTTTTTCGTAGAAATAGGGTACCATCGTGTCCACGACACGCGGGTCGCAAGGTGTGGTGGCGTTGTTGTCGAGGTAGATCAGTCTGCGCTGGCTCATTTACTTATTTAGATTGAATTGCAAAGGTAAACAGGGTGAGGGCAATTTGGTTTTTGTTTTTAAAGGATGAATGAGGCAATGATGAGTGATGAATGATGAATGGGCTGCCAAGGGAAGTTTTACTTTTGCCCCGCTACACCAACTCTGCCATGACGATTCCCGACGATCTCTTTGCTGAATTCCCCCTTGTGGGCAAAGCCGATTGGCTGCGCCAAATCGCTCAGGACTTGAAAGACAAACCTTTGGAAGATTTGAACTGGCGATTGCCCAACGGGCTTGTGGTGTCGCCGTTTGTCCACGCCGACGATTTTGAAACGCCGCCCGCGCCGCTTTCGGAGCAGCCAAACCAATGGGAAATTTGTGAGGACGTGACGGTTTCTGACCCGGTGGCTGCCAACCGCCAAGCCATGGACGCGCTGGAGGGCGGTGCCGAAGGGCTTTGCTTTTGGCTCGACAGCCCGCCCAGTTCGGAGGCTTTTGGCCGGATGCTCGAGGGGGTTCAGCTCGATTTTATCGGGCTTCATTTTGCCGGGCAGGCTGTGGCGGACAACCCCGGCATGGTGCTGTGGATGCTCGAAAACCTGGCGCGGCAGCGCGGTATTCCCACTGCTCAGCTGCGCGGTTCGCTGGCTTACGACCCTGTGCCGACTTCGCGGGTGGTGGATTGGCGGTACTTGGCGGATTTGCTCGTGTTTGCAAAGGAGAAATTCCCGCAGTTCAAAATCATAAACATTTCCTTGTCGCCCACCTTGGAAGGAGCTGGCTTGCCCGCCGAAGGCGCGAGCGGGGGGCTGGGGTTCCGCAACGCAAACCTTTACCTCGAAAAACTTTCCGAGCGCGGCATTTCGGCGGCGGAGGTCGCCGCTTCGATTCAGTTTTCTGTCGAACTTGGCAAAAGTTATTTTCTGGAAATTGCCCGCTTGCGGGCGTTCACACTTGTGTGGCTCAATGTGCTGAACGCTTGGGAGCTGCCCCTGCAAATGCCCTCGATGGCCGCCCGTTTTCAGCCGCAGGCGTACGCGGACGATTTGCACACGAACATGATTCGGGCCACCACGATGGCCATGTCTGCTGTGCTGGGCGGGGCAGGCAGGCTCACCGTGCTGCCTTACGA
>JBJXFT010000410.1:0-7940 GCA_046155725.1 Saprospiraceae bacterium | reverse complement strand
TTTTCCCTTTTGGCCGCAAGGCCGCCGATGATGGCCGGTTCACCAACCTCCGGTCGGAGGCCATTTTAAAAACCATAGACAAGTTGGAGCAGCGCATTGCGGAGCGTTTCCCGGAATCAGGGCTGCTGGGCGTGTGCCAAGAATTCCGTCACTTGGCCGGTCGGTCTGAGGATTTGGCCCGTCGGCTGCAAACGCCCATTTGGCCCGTCCGCTTGGCAACCATAACCTTGGCCACGCTGCTCGTCGGGCTTGTGATGTGGGCCTTGGGGCAACTTGTTCAGAATTTCCACTTCGACACAAGCGGTGTTTTCCACTTGGTGCAAACTGCCGAATCGGCCATCAACGAGTTGATTTTCTTGGGCCTGGCGCTCTTTTTCCTCATCAGTTTTGAAGCCCGCATCAAGCGCCGCTCCGCCCTGCAAGCGCTCCACCGCCTGCGGAGCATCGCCCATGTGGTGGATATGCACCAACTGACCAAAGACCCCGCTCACCTGCACGCCAAAATCGCAAACACTGAATCCTCGCCGAAGCGCAACCTGTCTCGACACCAGCTGATGCGCTATTTGGACTACTGCTCCGAGATGCTCGCGCTCAATGCCAAGGTGGCTGCCCTGTTCGCCCAAAACACGGACGACCCGGTGGTGCTCAATTCGGTAAATGACCTCGAATTGCTGGTGCAAGGCCTCTCCGCCAAGATTTGGCAGAAAATCATGATACTGGACTTTTCGGCTGAGTAAGCGGTAGGTTTTGAAAATGAATTTTATTTTTTTGCGAAAAAGTTTTGAGAAAAGATTGCCCTCACTACTTTTGTGCGCCTCTCTCCAGAAACCACGAGCCGATTTGCCGACTCACCTAACCGGGAAAATCAGCGGCGCACGATGGCTTTTGCCTTCAAACATTCTTTAATCCCTCGCTTTCGTCCGCCGAAAAGATTCAAAAACCTGAGGCACAGAATTGAGCCTGATTTTCCTCGGTAAACATCTACAACATGGGCAGGAAAGAGAAATTTGTTTACAACATTCAGACCCTTACCTACGAAAAAGTAGTCGTCCCTTTAAAAACCCGCGTTTGGCGATTCTTCGGATTTTTTTCCGTAGTCCTTGTCACTTCGCTTGGGATGCTCTCGCTCCTCTACAGTATTTTCCCCTCTCCGCGCGAAGAGGATTTGAGGCGCGAAATGAGCCAAATGGAGTCCAAGTACAAGCAAATGGGCGCACAAGTGGATGTCATGTCCAAAGTGCTCAATAATATCCAAGAACGCGACGCGAGCGTGCACCGCACGGTATTTGGTATGGACCCGATTGACGAAGACGTGTGGCATTCAGGCATCGGCGGCCACGAGGCGCACCCCGAACTTGACGCCTTCAAATTTGGCGGCAACGTGGTGGGCGAGGCGCTCGACAAGATTGACATCCTCAGTCGCCAACTCGCACTTCAGAGCAAATCGCTCGACACCATCCAAAACTTGGCCCGAAATCAGGAAAAAATGCTGGCATCTGTGCCGAGCATCAAGCCGGTGCGCGAAGACAAATTGCAGAAAAGCATCGGCACGCTCTCTGGCTTTGGCTATCGCATCCACCCGGTGTACAAGTTCAAAAAATTTCATGCTGGCCTCGACTTCCCCGCGCGTGTCGGCACCAACATCCAGGCTCCCGGCGATGGCGTAGTGACAGAAACTGGCTGGCACCAGGGCTACGGCAACTGTGTGAAAATCAGCCACGGCTTTGGCTACGAAACCCTCTACGGCCACATGAGCAAAATCACCGTACGCCAAGGCGAGCGCGTGAAAAAAGGCCACAAAATCGGGGAAGTGGGCGATACGGGTCTTTCCACCGCCCCGCACTTGCACTACGAAGTCCATTACAAAGGCAACCCGATAAACCCCATCAATTTCTGCATGGACAAACTGACCCCGCAGGAATACCAATATTTGGTGAGCGCAGCCAGCGTCGCCAATCAATCGCTCGACTAAACCGTTCTTCCTTATAATTTCGTGTCGTTCAAATAGAAACGATAAACAGCAGCAATTGAAGCAGGGCGCACATTGCGCCCTGCTCTTTCTTGTAAAAACCCTCCCAAAACTTGCCCGTCCAAAACCTGCTTTGCTACATCGCATCGCGATTTGTTCCTCCTTTTTACCCGCCTATAGCGCATAGCGAAGGAGGGTCACGTGTGCCGGGGCAAACGATAATCCGTTGGCCAACATTTGTAAGTTCCAGTGCCAAGCCTCAATGGAGGCATATCACACTAGTCTTTTTCACCCGCCATAGCCCCCGGCGATGCTCATCGGCACCGCCCCGGCGAGCAGGCATTTCCCCGCTTCCAAATCAAAAAGTGTTGTTTCTCAGAAAGAAGCCTACCTTTGCTGCGTATTTAACACCACACCCGGTGTTTGTCCGCCCTGGACGACGACGTTTTTTGAATGTGCGCGAGCGATTTTTTATCCTTTTCGCTTCCCGTTCGACTTTTAAAAGTCTCTCACATTCATCACGCTTTGCCCCTTGAAGAGCCGCTCCTTTGGCTCGCTGCGCACGAGACCGGACAACAACATTTTCAATGCTATTCAAAGATTTATCGCTCATCGAGCCGCTATTGCGCGCGCTCGAAGCCGAGGGCTACGAACGCCCAACCCCCATCCAAGAGCAGGCCATTCCGCCTGTATTGCAAGGCCGCGACCTGTTGGGCTGCGCCCAAACCGGCACCGGCAAAACCGCCGCCTTCGCCCTCCCGATGCTCCAATTGCTGTCTGCCTCGCCCCCCAGCGGTGCAGCGCAAGGAGGAAACAACCGCCGCCCCATCCGCGCCCTCATCCTCACCCCAACGCGGGAACTGGCGTTGCAAATCAGTGAAAGTTTCTCCACTTACGGACGGCACTTGCAGCTGCGCAACACCGTCATTTTTGGCGGCGTGGGCCAAACGCCCCAGACCGATGCGCTGCGGCGCGGCACCGACATCCTCGTGGCCACGCCAGGCCGCTTGCTCGACTTGATGAACCAAGGTTTTGTGGACTTCCGCAGCCTTTCCATTTTTGTGCTTGACGAGGCTGACCGAATGCTCGACATGGGCTTTATCCACGACGTGCGCAAGGTCATCGCCAAACTCCCCACCCAACGGCAGACGCTGTTTTTCTCCGCCACCATGCCGCCCGAAATCGCCCAATTGGCCGATTCCATTCTGATCAACCCGGAAAAAGTGGCCGTGGACCCGCCCGCCACCACCGCCGAAATGGTGGAGCAAAAGGTGTTTTTTGTAAATAAAAACGACAAGAAAAACCTGCTCATCCACCTGATGGAAGACCCGGCGATAAAGTCTGCGCTCATTTTCACGCGCACCAAGCACGGTGCCAACCGCGTGGCGGGCGACCTGACCAAAGCAGGCATCCGCGCCGAAGCCATCCACGGCAACAAGTCGCAGACGGCCCGCGTGGCCGCGCTCACCAATTTTAAAAATGGCCGCAACCGCGCACTCGTCGCCACTGACATCGCCGCGCGCGGCATTGACATTGACGCGCTCTCGCACGTCATCAATTTTGAACTGCCCAACATCCCCGAATCTTACGTCCACCGCATTGGGCGCACAGGGCGGGCGGGCGCAAGCGGCATCGCGTTCTCTTTTTGCGAAGGCGAGGAACTGCCCTACCTGAAAGACATTCAGAAACTGATCGGCCAACTTGTTCCCGTAGAAGAGGAGCATCCTTTCGTGGCCGAACTTACCGCACCACCGCTTCCCCTGCCTCGCGGCCAACAAAAGCAACAGCGCGGCAATGGCAACAGCAACGGCCGCAATGGCCGGCGGTCAAACGGACAGCAAGGCCGAGACAATGCGCAGCCTGCTCGCTCAGAAAACCCGCGCCCACAACCTTCTGCCGAGACGATGCCTTTGCCTGCCCGCCGGGAGCCACGCCCGCCGCGCAGAGAAGGCAACGACCAGCTGCGCGAACAGAGCAACGATCAGCCACGCGAACGGAACAACGACCAGCCACGCGAACGGAACAACGACCAGCAACGCGAACGAAGCACGAACAATAGCCGTGACCGCCGCGACGACCGTAGGCCACAGGGCAGCGGCGGCGGCGGAAATCGTCCAGATTCTCGGCCTCGCCGAGAGGAAGGCCCGCGCCCAGAAAGGCAGCGCCCGCAGCAGCCACAGGCTGCCAGCGAAAAGCCCAGCAAGCAGGACATCGCCAACGAAATGCGCCGGCGTTTTTCTTCCATCTTGGAAGTGTCGAGCATCGAAAAGCAGGATTTCAAGCGCAAGCCGAAACCTCGCTACGATGATCGTGCTGCTGGCGCAAAGCCAGAAAAGCCCATCGGCGGTGGCAGTGGCGGTGGCCGCAGTAATCGCGGGCGCGGCAATGGGAGGGGTTGAGAGCGTGATTTGAAATCACATCACTTGATACAGCAAGAAGCCCCCCGTCCAGATTTGGGCGGGGGGCTTTTCGCGTATTGCGAGGTGTGTTAGGCGTTCAACGGCGCAACACAAAGCGTTCTTCGGGCGGTGCCTGCGACGCGGGCGTGTTGAACAGCCGCAGTTCGAGCAAGGTATCGTTGATGGAGTGGACTTGGAAGTTGAAAAACAAGAAGTCCGGGTCTACCTCCACGTAGAGTTCTGTGTCGTTTTCGCGGAGTTCCCAGGTGCCGGCGATGACCGCGACGGAATCCACATCCGTGTCGCAGTATTCGGTCTCGTCGCGGAGTTCGAATTTGTTGCCGGTGGCAAATTTCCATCCATCGCCGATCTGGCAAGGGAGCGAGGCTTCTTCAAAAACACCATCGCCGTCGTTGTCAATGAGGTACTCGGTATGCGACCAAGTGCCGTCAATCAGGATTTGTTCCACTTGGGAAGGGCTGTCCTTTTTGCAGAAAGCGCAGAGGGCGAGGAGGATGGGCAGGAGAGGTTTTAAGTTCTTCATTGTTAAAGAATTTTGTACTCCGCGCCGGTGCAGCGCGAAGCATGGAAGTGAAAATGGTTAGCGGACGATGGCAAGGTTGGCTTGGATCAAAGTGAGGTCGGACGCAAAAGCCCTCACCTGATAGGCGCAATTGCGCCCCTTTCTTTTGCCCAGCCTATCGCAGCAGCGTCACATCCTTGCTTTCTACGTGCCGCTGACCGCCGCACTCGTATTCCAGCACCCACACGTACACATCAGAAGGCGCGAGTTTGTCGCCGATGCGGCCGTCCCACTGCGCGTTCGGGCCGGCACCTTCGTACAGTTTTTGGCCCCAGCGGTCATACACGCGGAGCGAAAAAACAACCTCCGCGCCCTCGTGCGGCACCACTCGGAACAAATCGTTCGAGCCGTCGCCATTGGGCGTGAAAGCGTTGGGGATGTGTACGAGCGATTTGTCGCAGACAAAAATGCGGTACTCTACCGTGTCGCGGCAGCCATTGCCATCCTTGATTGCCAACACGAATATCGTGGAAGTATCCGGGCTGGCCATCGGGTCGGGGCAGTCGGCACAACTGAGCACATCGGGGTCGAACGGAGTCCATTCGTAGTCAGCATAATCGTCGGGCGTTTCTATCACCACCTCCTCGCCGAGCGCGATTACAAGGGCCGAATCCTGCTCTGGTATTTCTGGGTTTGGCACCTGGTTCACCGTCACGCAGTGGGTGCTGTCGCAGCCCGCGCTGCTTTGGAAAGTTCTGCAAACCTCGCCGGGCGTGCTGACGAATTCTTCCGGAAAAACCTCCACCGAATCGCCCGGGCAGAACACCCGCGTCCCCTGCGTCATGTTTGGCACCACCTTCAATTCTTGCGTAGTGATGCTGTCGCAGCCATTCAATTTTTGAAGTTCTTGGGTATAGATGCCCGCCACATCGGTCGTTTGGCCGAGTATCAAAACCGGGTCGCCGGCGCAGGTCGTGAGGGTCGGCAGTGTCATTCTGAAATCCGGATTCACCGTAACTGAAACCATACCAGTGTCTACACAACCGCCAGCAAACGTGACTGTCACGCTGTACACCGCGTTCTCTATAGGCTGCATCACCTGCGTTTGCAGGTTGGGGTTGGTGATGCCGGGGCCCTCCCAATTGTAGGCAGAACCGCCCGCCGTGGCTTCGAGCGTAACGGGGTCGCCCTCGCAGATTGTCTGATTGACTGTTTCGATGCCGAAGGCGCCGCCGAACTGAATCTCGAACCTGCGTTCGATGGTGCAATCGCCCGATTTTTCCTCCAACACCAGCGTCACCAATTCGCCCGGCAGCACATCGGGGCCAGGGGTGTAGGTCGCGTTGGCGCAGGTGATACAACTCATGCCGTCGGGTGTGAGCCAAGTGTAAGTGTTGCCCACCACTTCCGGGGTGCTGACATTGACGGATTGGAGGTTGCAAAGCCCGATGCCCGTCGTGACAATCTGATTGCCGTCGAGCGGGAAAACACGGTCGGCGCAAGCGCAGTTTTTGTCCGCCGGAATCAGCGCGATGAGGTCGCAGAAAGCCGACGCCGGCAGGTTGCCGAGGTTGCCCGCAATGGGCAGCACCCCGCCCGCAGCGATGGTGCCGTTCGAGTTCACCGTAGCCACGAGTGGGTCGTTCGGGTCAATTTGGCCGTTGCCGTTTTGGTCGTGGTAGAGTTGCACCACGGGTTTGGTGGCCGAGGTGTTGCCCGCGTTTTCGAGCACAGCGCTGAACGTGGTTTGCCCGCCCTGCGTGTTCAGTTCAAAGTTGCTCAGTTGAAGTTCGGGGTTTTGCGCGTTCAGGTTCAAAAGCGCTTCGCCCGTGGCGACATAGATGTCGCAGAATTGGTTGCTCGACGTGCAAAAGGCCTGCGTCTTCTCGCGGGTCTGCAGAATCACAAACTTATCGGCACAGCCAGCCGGGTCGTCGTATTTGATTTTGAAGGTAAAACCGAGCACGCTGCCCGCGCCGAGGTTGGTCGGCAACGGCAATTGCAACTGCTGGCCGAACACTTGCGGCGGCCCGTTGGGGGCATTGATGCCGGCCTGGTACGAGCCGCTCACATACGAAGTGCCAGCCGGGAGCAGGATGTAAATGCTGTCGCCCGACATGGGCGTGTCGTTCACGGCGATGCTGGCCGAAAGTTGCACCTCTTGGCCGCAGCCCGCCGTGCCGGGAGGGGTGGAGAAGTTCAAATTGGAAACCGCCGTATAGGTCGGCTCCACGCCTTCGATGCCGATGGGCAGGCCGGGCTTGCGCAATCTGTTGGAATTGATGCCACAAGCCTGCACCGATTCGGCGCCGTAAATCGGCTGGGCATTGGCCACCACACCGCATTCGGCAATGATTTTGAATCGGATGCGCAGCGCGTTGAGCGGGTCTTGGTCAGCCGAGATGAGGCCGTTTTGCGCCAGCAAAGTAGAAGTCGCTTCGGGGTCGAACAGCCAGATGTTGCCGGGCAAAAGCGCGGGGTCGGGCATATTCACGAATGCCCCGCCAGCCGGGTACGAGAGTTGCGAGGAGCCAGGCACGATGCGCATCCCGGGCGGCAGTTTGATGCTCGGCACGATGTTGTAGGCCGAGCCGTCGTTGGCGTTCGAGATTTCAAATTCAAAATAGCCGGAAGGCTCGCACATCGGCACGGAGGGCGGTTGGTTCAGGATGACCAATTCTAATTCCGGTGGCTGTGGGCGCAGTTCGATGGTGGCGGTGAAATTGCCGCAGGCATCGCCGTTGGCATTGAACACGGGCGCACAGTCCCAGCCAAAACGGAAGGTGACGGTGACGGCGCGGCAACTGAGGTTGCGGGCGGTGAAGCGGAAGGCTGGCTGTGCAAAAGTGACCAAATCGCCAAACTGGTACACCCCGCCCACTTGCGGCACGGGGATTTGGCCGGGCATGAGGAGCAATTGCACGTCGGCCAAGTCGCCGTCTGATTCGATGGTCATCCAAGCGTTGGAGGCGTTCACGGGCGCGTTGTTGCGCAGGAAAAAGTTGAGCAGCACGTCCTCCGTGGGCAAGTACAGGATGTCGTCTTCGGG
>JBJXFT010000409.1:0-14283 GCA_046155725.1 Saprospiraceae bacterium | reverse complement strand
GCCGAAGACTTGACCATTTACATCTCGATGCGCCCCAAAAACCCGGTCGCGTATGCCAAGCGCGGCTATGCTCATTACCACATCAACGATTCGCTCGCCATGGCGGATTTCAACCGCGCCATCCGGCTGGATGCCAAATGTGTGGATGCCTATTTGGGTCGGGCTTGGTTGAAAATCAACCAGAGCGATGAGGAAGCCGCGCTCAAGGATTTGGAGAAAATCATTCAAATCAAGCCCGATTATGCGGAGGCACATTATATGCACGGCAACGTACAGTACTTCTTTGCGGAGTACGACAAGGCCATTGCCGATTTTGACAAGGCTCTGAAAGCCGACTCGATGCACTACGACGCGCTCAGTTTGCGGGCGGCGGCCAAGATGTTTTCTGGCCGGGCCGCCGAGGCACTGGCAGACCACAACCTTCTGGAACGGCGCCATCCCAAGGAATTTGACAACTATTTTGACCGAGGGAAGTGCTACCAGTTGCTGGGCAAGCACCGGGAGTGCATCGCGGAGTTTGACAAGATTTTGAACAAAGACGAAGACATCGTCGAAGCCTACCTGTACCGGGGCGCATCAAAAGAGGTGTCCGGCCAAATGACCGAAGCAGACAAGGATTACCAGAAGTTCATGAAAGGGCGGGTGTCGCCCAGAGCGGAGGCAAAACTTGACAACATCCGCGTTGCCGACGCAGACTTTGCGGTTCCGCAACTCAAAATCGGCTGCCTGCTGGTAGAAATAGGGCACCCCAAAGCAGGATTGGTGTGGCTTGAATTGGCGTTGGCCGCGAGGCCCGACTTGACCAAAGCGCAGGAGTGCAAGGCTGCGGCTATGAAAAAGTGAGGGCAGGGTTCCTTCCTAAGCGGCCAAAGCTGTTCCTATAATTGCTGCCATATTCTGGCGATGCTGCTCAAAATGGACAGATACCAGCGCGATAAACTCTTCTTTTTCTTGTCGGTAGGCCGCTGATTTTTCTAATTCTTGGTAGTTGCCTTTCATTTTGCCCAACATTTCGATGTGTTGGTCTTCGCAAGAATCGCCTTCTGTGAGGTTGTGCTCGTCGAGATAATTCCGATTCAAACATTCGCTCGGAACGCCCATCGCCAACTGGCATTGGATCAGGAAATCTTGATAAAAATGGATGACGAAGGGGGCCGTATTTTCAATCAGATCGCAAATCGCCATGGACTTGACGATGGATGAATTGGAGATGTCGGCTTTTTTCAGCACCTCAAATTCTTCTGGCTCGGCAATGTCCAACGCTTCCCCCAATAGCGACTCGAACATCATTTTCATTTGGTTGCAGTGCAGAACGCCCGTCATGTCGGAGCCTTCAATGAGGGGTTTTTCGCCCTTTTCCACCAAATAGATTTCGTGGGCGATGGCTTTTGATTCGGGGTTTTCTGCCAAATCAGCGAACCGTTTGAATGCCAAAAGGCTGGCATAACTGACGGGGTAGAAACCCTTTACGGCCTCCGACACCAAGGCACGGCGGGTGGTGGGATCAAGTTTTTTCAACACCTCAAATGTCTTCGATTGAGGGTGGATGCGCAGGGAGTCCCAGAACGGGTGCGCCATAAAGTAGGGGTGTGCGTTGGAAGTTTTTTTCATGAGCATAGGGAGCGAATTTTGTTTGAGAACGTTCACCATTGAAAAAACGCTGCCGATGAATGCCACACTTGTCGCCGGAAAAGATTTGAACCCCGTACAGTGGGACGCATTTGTAGCCCAATCTCCTCAAGGCAATATTTACCATTGCCATGCCTACCTTTCCCATTTGTTGCCTGGCTGGGAGGCCGTAGCAATTGAAGAAGGAGGCCTGATCGTAGCAGCCTTCCCCTTTGAGAGCCACAAAAAATGGGGTCTGCGTTACGCCTTGCAGCCTCATTTTGCACAATACTTGGGCATATTGTTCGCCCAGAAATCGGACCAAGTGTACAAAAACTTAGAATTCCAGAAAAAGGCCATCCAACTGATCCACGAGGCATTGCCCCCCGATGTTCGGTTTTTCCATTTCTCTTTCGCGCCTGAATTCGAGTACGATTTGCCCTTGATTTGGCTGGGCTGGCAGCATCGGATGCGCTACACTTATTGGGTAGACATCAGCGGAGGCTACGAGTCTTTTTTACAGTCATGTGCTTCGCACGTGCGGCGCGAAATCAAGAAAGCAGAAGCGGCCGGTTTGACCATAAAGGCTGAGAATAAGCCAGAAACGGTGGTAGAAATTCTCAAAACTGCCAAGCCAGAAGCCACTCGCAGCATCGCGCCCCATTTTTTTGAAGCGCTCTGCAAAAATTCAAGACATTTTTTTGAAACCCAGCAAAGCTGTTCGCTCATTGCGTACGATGGGGAAAGGCCGGTGGCGGGCATTGTTTATTTTTTCTTCAAAAACAAGATTATTTACTACCAAGGTTCTACGCTGCCAGAATACAAAAACTCGGGCGCTATGACCAGAATCATTGCCGAGAGCGTACGGATGTTCGGGGCAAACCACCAATTTCTTGATTTTGACGGCAGCATGATCGAGCCGATTGAGCGCTTCTTTCGAGGGTTCGGGGCATTCCCGGTGCGGTATGGAGTCTTTACGCTCAATCGGCTGCCAGGCTGGGCGCGCTGGGCTTATTCGTTGAAGTCGTCATAGCCGTTTCCCGGCATAAAGCGTTAGCACATTGTGCCCAATGATGAACGAGCCTTCGCCGAAGATTTTGTCTTGCACGATTTGCTCGCCGATGAAGGTGAGCGTGCTTTCGCGTTGTTCGAGCGGGAGTTTGGTGCGGGCTTCCCATTGTTCTTCGGTGGGGATGTCCACGATGACGAGCGCGTCGCCTCCGGCAAATTCCCACCACATATCGAAGCGGGTTTCGCGGCTCTCGAACCAAATAGTGCCACCGCGCCCACTGTCCTCATAGCGCAGCGTGGGGTTGCCTTCGAGGCGAAGGCGTTTGGGCTTGTCGCCCTTGTATTTTTCAATGCGCTCCATTACTTGGCGGATGTTTTCCACAAAAACCTTTGGTACGTCGAGCCACACGGCGATGTCGCGGGTGGTTTTGCCCACCTCTATGTGCATCCACACCAAGTCGCGCAGCAGTTCGGTGCGGGCGGCTTCCATGAACTGTTTTTGCTTTCCCTCAAAATAAGCGGCGGCCATTTTATCGCCCTCTCTTTCGGCTTTGACCCGCACTTTTTCGACAGCGTCGAGTTCTTTTTCCACGGCTTGTCGCTCTTTTCTGAGGGCCGCATTGGCTTTGTCTACGCCTTTGAGCGAGTCCTTCACGGCCTTTTCCATCACTTGGGAAAACTGTTTTTGCTGCGCCACCATCATTTTTTCCACGGCCGCTTGCACGGCTGCGTCAAATCGGGCTTTTTCGTCTTTGGTCATAATCACTTCATATCGGGCTTGAAGATGATAAACATCAAAACAAAAAGCCCGTAGAGCAGCAAAGGGATTGCCGGAATCCAAGCCATGGCTGAAGCGATGCCTTTTTGCCCATGATGGTAGAGGTAGTAACTGACACCGACCCAGCCGCAGAAAATCAATGTGACCAAGCTGAGCAAGCCATTGTTTGAACTGCTTGATTTGAGCAGGTCGGAAAAGATAAAGTAAAGCCCTACAAGGATACCGATGCCGTCAATGGCGAGGGCGATTTTGAATAACCAAGACATAGGTTTAAGATTGATTGCTGGTTTGTCAAGGGTTTGTATAGAGGATAATCTCTTTTTCCGGCCCAAAAGTACGGCAACCATTCCTCCATTTCCCAAGCCTTCACAACCTCAAAAACCCACGCGCATAAAGCCCGTGATTCCGCTGAACCCCCAACAAGTACGCCCCCGCAGGAAGCGCGGAGCAATCCGCCCGAAACGCATAATCGCCCGCCGGGAGCTGCCGCTCGTGGTACACTTCGCGCAGCATCGCCCCATCGGAAGAGAGGATGCTCATGCGCACATTGTCGCGCACGGGCAGGTGGAATTTGATCTCCAGCAGGCCGCCCGTGGGGTTGGGCGACAGCGCGATTTCAAAACCATCGTCTTTCGGCATTGGGCGAAATGGCTGCGCCACGCTGCTCAAGGTGGTGTCCGAAAATTTGTAAACAGAATAGCCGGAGGCAAATGCCAGCGTAGAATCGAGGAAATAAAAACGGTTGAAATCGCCGCCAAAATTTTGGAACTCCCAGCTGTCTCCGCCGTCCAGCGTCTCATAAAAACCGCTCACATAGCCGCCCACCCAGCCCTGTTGGGGCGTAGCAAAACCGATGCCCTGCATATCATCAATGGGCGCGGTATGTTCCGTCCAAGTTTGGCCGCCATCGTAGGATTTGGCGTACTTCCCGCCGCCAAATGTCTGGATAGAGCCTACCCAAAAATCGGGCGTGACGCGCTGGATTTTCCACACATAATGCCCCTGCGGCGTGGACTCGAACATTTTTTTCCAAGATTGGCCGCCGTCGGTGGTGTAGAGAATCACCGCTTTGTTTTGCGGACTTTGCCCAGTGACGAAGCCCGTGTCGCGGCTCATAAAAAACACATCCACCAAGGCTTTGGCATGAACGGCCATGTTGTGGCTCGTCCAAGTGATGCCGCCGTCGGTGGTTTTCAGGAAAAAACCCGGTGTGTCCCACTCGCCCACCGCGTAGGCGTACAGGCTGTCCACGATGGAAATACCGCAGACCGCCTTGGGGATGGGCGAGATGGCCGGCGCAAGGTTGACCCAAGTATTCCCCCCGTCGGTGCTGCGCAAAAACTTGGCATCCAAGGTGCCGGCATAGCCGATTTTTTCATCAAAAAATTCGATGCACCTGAAATAAGCATTGGTGCTGTACACATTGGCCCAAGTGAGGCCGCCATCGGTGGTTTTGAATATCCGCCCATTGGCGCCCGCGCTCCAGCCGAGCTGGCTGTTGAGGAAAAACACGTCGTCAATCCGGCTAAATCCCGAGGGCGCGTTGGGCAAATAATGCCAAGTGCTTTGGGCCGAAATGTGGGCGGCAAGCAGGATTGCGAAGCAGAAACAGAGTACGTTTTTCATAGGAGAATTATATCGCTAAAGCACCGTGGGTTAAGTTTTCAAACACGAAGGGAGTAAGAGGCACCAAGTATCGCAAACTCAAAGTTTCAAGGATTCAAAACTTCCCGTCCAAAAACGCCTGCACATCTTGCGCCGTCTGAGCGGGGTTTTCTTCTTGCGGCCAATGGCCCGTGTTGCGGTAGATTTTTAGCAATGACTTTTTGATGCGCTTGTGGAAATCGTAGGCGTGTTCGGGCGAAATGTATGTGTCTTCGGCTCCCCAGAGGATGAGCGTGGGGGCGCTGATGCGTTCTATGAGGTCAATGGGCGGGCGGTTGTTGCGCACCGACGCTCGGTCGGTGAACGCTTTTCGGTGGCCGGGCAGGAGCAAAAACTGGAAATGCCGCTGCACCAGCGAATCGGCCACCAGCGCGTCGTCGGCCCAAATGCCTTCGAGGTAAAGGCGCACGAAATAGCGGGGCGTTACTTTCCACAAGGCGCGGTTCAGCACGGGGGTGCTGGCAAACCAATTGATGAGCGTGGTGCCTTTTTTTTCAAAGCCCGGCGCGTCGAGCAAGATCAGTTTGTCCACCCGTTGGGGCGATTCGGCGGCAAACTGCCACGCGATTTGCGCGCCGAGGCCACAGCCTGCGAGCGATACTTTTTTCAAGTTCAATTTTTGCAAAAAACTGTCGAGGAAACTGGCGTACATGAACGCGCTGTAACTCCCTTGTGGGTGCGCTGCGCTCAGGCCAAAACCCGGCAGGTCCACGCTCAGCACCTGTTGCTTTTCGCTGAGTTTTTCCGTCCAACCCGCCCAAGTATGCAGCGAGCTTTGCGCATCGTGGAGCAGCAGTATCGGGTCGCCCTTGCCGCTCGTGCGGTAATGGATGTCCATGCCGTCCACTTGCACGAATTTGGAATCCGGGAAAGCATACTGCTCGACGACTTGGCCGGCCGCGAAATCATCGTGCCAGTTCGTCCACACCCACCAGCCCAGCGCGAACAGCACCGCCCAGCGCACCAAGCGCGAGATGCTGAGGATGCCCAGCCATTTCCGCACTACGGCTACCCTGCGCGAGGTGCTGAGCTTGATCCAAGGATGGGTGAGTTTCATTTTTTATTGACTTTGGATGCAATTAGAAGATTTGTCGCCCGCTTTGGCGCTGCCCTCAAGCGCAGCGCGAGTGTTCAATTCACTTTCCGATTCCGCACCAGCGCAGCCACCCCGGCGGCCAACACAAACCCGCCCAGCGCGCCCATGCACATCTGCGTCAACACGGGGCCCAGGGGTTGTGGCTGAGGCGATTGCAGGAGTTTTTCCAATTCTTGGATGCGCTCTCGGAATTGGTTGGCTTGTTCGGGGTCGCCGAGGCCAGCAGCGATCTGGCTTTTGAGCCAGTCGAGTTCCATGCCCATCTCGGTGTGCAGCAGGCCGGGGTCGTAGAGGTGCAGGCCGTAGTAAAAAAGCCAATAGCAGAGATTGATGAGCAAAAACGTGACAAACGGAGTGCGCACTACTTCTCGGAAATCACGCTTCGTGCCATTGGCCGCGCAGTCTTCCACGCTGGCTTTCCACATGAAAAAGAGGTAAAAAACCAAGCTGCCCCATTGGAAGAGCGGGCTGAGAAAAAGGTTTTGCTTGGCAACGTAGAGCAGCGTGAAGTAGAAAACAACAACTGCGCCGCCTAAAAATCCGTAGCGAACACCGGGGGTCATGTGTGTGAGAGGGGTGAGAGTGTGAGAAGGGGAAAGGGGACAACCACAAAAAACGCCCTGCTGGATGGCAAGGCGTTTTGGGACCTGGGGCGAAGGTAGGTTCTCGTCCGTTATAGTCAACGCAAAGTGGTTTTGAAAAACGAACTTCGCTCAAGTATCCCGAACTTCTCGGGATCGAATCAATCGGATTCAATCTTCAAAAATCGAATCATTCAACTATACCTATGCGTATGGCCTGTCTTTTTTCAGAACCAAGCCAGCGACCAAGCCGCACCGGCGGTCATTGCCCTTTGCCTCAATGTTTTCTGGGGTTGTAGGGTGTCGAGAGTGTCCATAACGTTTTGAATTTGATGAAAGAAAGAATTGATTTTAGCCTGCCAAACTACGCCTGACTTTCTGCCCCTTGTGTTTTTGTTCCGACGATTTTTTTGTTTCCACCGACCAACTAAAAGACGTGGGAGGTTTTTGAAAACCTCCCAAGTCGACCGGCTTTAATTCGCCAGCACTTTCTCCCTGCCCCGTTTCGGCGCGTCCGCAGGCGAAGGCGAGGTCACTTTCGATGGCTTTTGGCCGTCCTCTCCCCGGCGGCGGAGTTCGTCCTCCGTCATTTCTTGTTGCACGTCTTGGAAAACGACCTGCACCTTGTAGTTGCGGTTGATGGATTTTGCGATGGGGCCAAACATGAGTTGCATCACCGAGTCGGCGCGGGCCTTGGCTTTGTCCAGCACGTGTTCGTTCTCAATGGCGTCTTGCCGGAATTGGCGGCGCAGTTCGTTGAACTGCTGGTTCATGTCCTTCTCGCTCACGCCCGCCAAATAGCCCACGTCGAGCTTGTCCACGCGAGGGTACACCTCATGCGAGAGAATGGTGGGCGGGGGCAATTTGATGTTGAGCGTTCCCCGTTTTGGGCTGAGCGTCACGTCAAAAAGTTGGTCGAGTTTGAAGCCCGCTTTTATCACGCTGATGGCTTCCACACGGATGTCGGTGGACGATACGGAGAAGCCAAAAATCTCGTACTGCAAAGTTTTGTCAATGCCCATGCGGCTGCGTAGTTCGTAAGTGGCGAGTTCGGCGATGCCCTTGCGCACCTTCTCTTTCAGCAGCCCGCGCGACGCGCTGAAGTCCATCACCTCGGCTTTCTTTTTCAGCCGCTCGGCCATGGGCTGCAAGCCTTCGTGGATGGCGATGTCGCAGGGCGAAGCCACGCCTTTGCCTTTGGCAAAAAACTTTCCACCGTTCACGCGCAGCAGCGTGCTCATTATTTGGGTCACGAAAAAGCAGGTGTATTTGCCCGCCACCTCGTTGAAAATCTGCACGGCTTGGTTCGAGTTGTCGCTGTACCACGTTTCATAGAGGTTTGCCGTGGTGTCTTTCAAGGCCACAAAATCGTTGAAATACAAGGTCTTGAGATAGTCGTGGTGGCGTTTGTATTCTGGTTCGAGGCGGCGTTTCAGGCTGTCGGGCAGTGCCATCCGGTTGCCGACGTGGTAGAGCAGCGCGAGGTTGAAATCGTACACCAATCGGTCGAATTCCGCTCGGTATTCCTCAGGCTGCGAGAGGATGCGCAGGGTTTTTTCCTCGTCCAAGTTCGGGTTGAAATCGGAAGGCACATACGTCATGCGCACTTCCTTCGGCTCCTGAAAAAGGCCGGAAAGCCCGCCGCCGTCGCTAAAAAATGCTTTGTAGCCCACGATAGCAGCTATCGTGACGAGAGCAATCAGGAGTAGTTGTTTGCCAAGCCCGCTGCCGCCGCCTTCCTCTTCGGGGGGCGCGTATGCGCCGTCTGCTTGATTGGTTGCCATGGTGTGAGAGGGTGAGAGATGTGAGAAAGTGAGAGGCGTGAGAAAGATGAAAGCAAAATAGAGGATTGTGGAGTTGGGGGAAGTCTCGCATATTTTTCTTTGACAGATTGGGAATCGAATTCCCAATCTGTCAAAGTATTTACAATCGTCACACCCCTGAGCCACCAAGCCCCAAAACCCTATTTTCCCGAAAGGTAAGCCTTCACCACCGCCCGCGCTTGGGTGGCCGAAGGCTCGTGGTAGCGTGGGCTGCTGGGGTTGGCAAAACCGTGATTGGCATCATAGCGATGCACCGCGAGGGTTTTCTTGGCTTTTTTCATGTTCTTTTGAAACTTCGCCACCACTTTGTCGGTGATCCATTCATCTTGGCTGGCGTGGACGAAAATCGCGTCGGAAGCCAAGCCCTTCAATTTTTTCACATCCTTTTCGGGCATACCGTAGTACATCACGCAGCCTTTGGTTTTGTCTTTGAGGAGCAGCGCGGCTTGCAGCGACCAGCCCCCGCCAAAGCACCAGCCCATGGTGCGGAAGTCGGCTTTTTCGCCTATGTGTTTGGCCGCGCCTTGGATGATGGCGGCAGAGCGGGCAGGGTCGTTGGCCTCCATCAATTTGCCCGCGTCTTCGGGCGTAGTGGCCATCTTGCCATCGTAGAGGTCAATGGCCAGGACATTAAGCCCCAGGTCGTGGCACCACATCGCCGTTTCGTTTTTGATGTAGTCGTTCAGCCCCCACCATTCGTGGAAAAGTAGGAGATACTTGTTCGTGTTGCCGTGGGCTTTCATCAAAAAGCCGCGCCCGTTGGCACCGCCCTCCACGGGGAATTCGATCATTTTCCCTTGGTGCACCGCCTCGATGGGCAGGGGCGCGGGGTGCGCGTCGCGGAAGTTTGGGTCATTGGCGAATGCCGCAAATTCGGCGGTAGCCGAAGACACGTCGTGGCACATCGGCATGGAAGGCTCGGGGTTTTCTTGATGAGTCGAAAAAGCAAGGGCGAGGAGGGAAAGGAAAATACCCGTCTTCGCAATGGCCGTGGCCGGTGATGGGAAAAGTTTTTTCATGGCAGAAAAATTATGGCTGTGAGAAACTGGGGGCTAAGGAAACACTTTTTTGGGAGTGAGAACAGAGCCGCTTAGGTTTTCAAAACCTTCAGGTCTCCACAGCACCGCAGAAGTGTGGCACAATGTCTAATTTTGTCAAAAAGTATGCCCGCCCGCGTTCCTAAGGGTTGCACAAACTTCCACGAATCGTCAAACAAACAACCCTGTAAGCCCCTGTCAAATCTTGCAAATCAGTCTATCATGAAAAAACATTTCCACATCGCTGTCGCCATTTTTGCTGCCACAATTTCCCAAATCGCACCCTGCTCCGCCCAAACCAACATCCTCGTTACCACGCCCCTCGCCGAGCAAATCCTGCTGGGCAATTACAATCCCGCCGACTACGCCCCGGCCGCTGCCGCCCCATTTTTTCCCGCCGAATTGGCCGCCGAACTGGAGGCCAGCATCTCGCCCGACAGCCTGAAAGCCTACATCATCCGGCTCAGCGAATTCCGCACCCGCAATTCCGGCAGCGACACCGCCTCGGCCACCGAAGGCATCGGCGCGGCAAGACGCTGGGTGCACCAAAAATTTGAAGCATTCGGCGCAGCCAACAGCGACCGGCTCGTGCCCTCCTACCTCCAATTCGACCTCAACATCTGCGGCGCGGCGCAACACCGCAACATCTTCGCGGTGCTTCCCGGCAGCAACCCGGCGAGCGGCACAGTGCTGGTGGAAGGCCATATTGACAGCCGTTGCGATGTGCTTTGCGACGTGAACTGCCGCGCCGAAGGGGTAGAGGACAATGCCACCGGCACCGCTCTTGTGCTCGAACTCGCCCGCACCATGTCGCGCTACCAATTCCCCAACACCGTCATTTTCCTCGTCACCATCGCCGAGGAGCAGGGCTTGCTCGGCGCAGATGCGTTCGCCGATTATGTGCAGCAAAAAAACATCCCGCTCCGCGCCGTGCTGAACAACGACGTGATCGGTGGCATCCTCTGCGGCGAAACCTCTTCGCCGCCCTCCTGCCCCGGCCTCGACGATGTGGATTCCACGAGCGTACGGCTTTTTTCTTCCGGTGGTTTCAACTCAAAGCACAAACAACTGGCGCGGTTCAACAAACTCCAATACCAGGAAAACCTGCTTCCCACAGCGACAGTGCCCATGAACGTGCGCATCATGAGCCCCGAAGACCGCACTGGGCGCGGTGGCGACCACATCCCGTTCCGCGAGCACGGCTACCCGGCCATGCGCTTCACTTCGGCCAACGAACACGGCGACGCGAGCAATGGCGCGGGCTACGATGACCGCCAGCACACTTCTGACGATGTGCTGGGCGCAGACACGGACGGCGACGGCACGGTGGATTCGTTTTTTGTGGATTTCAATTATCTCGCCCGAAACACGCTTATCAATGCCAATGCGCTCGCCATCGCGGCGCGTGGCGTGGCGCCTGCCCCCAACTTCACGGCCACCAAATCGGGAAATATGCTGACCCTGAATTTTGATCCGCCCATTGACACGCACACCATTCGCATCGCGCTGCGCAGCACCACGAATGATTGGGACACGGTGTACACCATCGGGCCTGCCGCTTCCGACAACCTGTTTTGCAACCCCACAGGTGTCGTGTATGTCAGCACGGCGGGCGTGGATGCTTGGGGCGCGGAGAGCCTTTTTTCGGTAGAAAAAATCGCCATGACCTCGGCCACCGATGAGCCGGGCAAGGACCAAGCGGAGCCAAATTTCCGCCTGTTCCAAAACCGCCCCAACCCTTTCGACGAGGCGACGTGGATTTCTTTTTGGGTGAATGAACTGCCTCCCGCTTCGCAGTCGGCCGTCATAGAAATCAGCGATTTGCAGGGAAAAATCATTCAAAAAATTTCCGTCGCGCTGCAGCAAGGGCTGAACGAAGTGTTGTACACGCATGGCTATGGGGTGCGCGGCACATTTGCCTACGCGCTGGTGCTGGGCGGGAAAACGGTGGATGCTCGGCAGATGATTTTTGCGAATTAGGGTGCAACAATTGGAGGTTCGGCCCAAAGTCGAACCTCCAATTGTTGCTCAAGCGAAGCAAACCCGAATTTGGTTCTGTATTATCAATTGACATATCTTTGGGGCACCAAAAAACCTGAGCCCCATGAACATCCAAGCCCTTCTCCTTGCCGGGCAGCACAGCGCAACAGATGGCCTTTCAGATTTGCTCTCTGCTGCCTGTCCCCAAGTGTCCATCCTTTCTCCAGTCCATTCGCTTGCCTCTGCTTTGGAGACGATCACTCGGCTTCGGCCAGAGATTGTTTTCCTCGACTTAGATTCCATTGAGCCTTCCTTTTTGGAGCAACTGGAGCAAGCCAACTTTGACCATACCTCGTTCGTGGTGGTGGCCGAGCGCGAAGACTATGCCCGCCGCGCTTACCGCTTCAATACTGTGGGCTATTTGCTCAAGCCGCTTTGCGAAGAGGATTTGTCGCGCACGGTAGAAAAAATCGCCCGACAAAAACGGAAGTCGCCCGTATCCTTTGAGGATGTTGACCGCATCCTCTCGGCCAAGCGAGGCGGCTACGAAAATATGCCCGCCTTGAGCCTCGCGGTTTCAGATGGAATCCTGTTCATCCCGCTTCCCGATATTCGGTTTATCAGGGCCGACGGCCCCTATTCCGAAATCCATTATGCCCAAGGCAAGCAAGTACTGATCGCCAAGCCGCTCAAAGAACTGACCGCCCGGCTCAACCATTTGCCCTTTGACCGGGTACACAATTCCTACCTCGTCAACCTCACGTTTGTGGAAAAAATGCACCGCGACGGCTACCTGATTTTGAGGAATCAGGAACGGGTGGATGTGTCGCGCGCCAACCGGCAGCGGGTCATGAAAACGCTGATGGAGTTGAACGGTTTTTAGGGTTTTTGACAAGGCCGCCCACCAATCGGAAAGTAATCCACTCCAAGCAGTAAGCAGCCGATACCAACCAAGAAGTCGGCCCGCAAGCACCGCGCCGCGCAGGCATAACTTGCGACAGTTCTGCACACCGAAGGGACTGCAGCCCGGATGTGCGCAGGCATCATTTTCTCCATCTTATCAGTAACCTTAAAATCATGTACCCCATGAGAAACTACCTCTTGGAAGGCGACTTCAAAGCCTTGTCCACCCTTCAGACCAAAGAACAAGACAAATTGCTCGAACTTTCCAACGTCGTCGGCGTGGGTTTGGGTCACAAACACAAAAACGGCGTTGACACGGGCGAACCCAGCCTGCTCGTGCTGGTGAATCAAAAACTCGACCGGGAATTCCTGAACGACGGCGACCTCGTGCCGGCCAGCTTCGGCAAGTACAAAACAGATGTGATCGAGGTCGGCGACATTTTTGCGCAAACCAGTGTGACAAACAACGACCGCCTACGGCCAACTATGGGCGGGTGTCAGATACGGAGCGCAGCAATAAATGGCTGGGGCACACTTGGCACGACGGTCATTCGCAGAAATGCTACCATGCCTACTCAGCACTTCATCTTGAGCAATCGCCACGTTCTTGGCAACGTACTCGGTGCCGATGTATTCCAGCCCGCCACCCTTAACCCAGCCGATAAAGTAGCCGACGTGTCACAATTCGCTCCGCTTGGCCCATTCGTAGATTGCGCCATTGCCGAAGTACTGGAGTTTGACAAATGCAGCCCTGAAATCTACGGTATCGGCTATGTGGAAGGAGTGACCAATGTGCAGCCGGGCACACGGGTTCAAAAATCTGGTGCCCGGACTGGTTATACGAAAGGCACCGTACAAGCCATCAATGCTACTGTGGCGGTTAATTACGGCGGAACCACCGGCATCATTACCTTCTTCAACCAGATCATCACCACCGCCATGAGCGCCCCCGGCGATTCCGGCAGCATTGGGCTTGATATGCGGAACAATGCCTTTGGGCTGCTTTTCGCAGGATCCACTACTATCACCGTTTTCAACCCGATCTCTGCTGTATTGAGTGCCTTGAACATCGAATTCTTGGGCGTGTAAAGATTGAAAAAGGCTTCAGGTGCCGGGGAGCGAGTCTTCTCGGCACCTGTTTTTTTGCTCGAAATACAACCGCCCTATGAAAAGAAGTGTTTTACTGACCATCATCATCTTCTCACTTGCTTGTTCCCCAAACAGGGACAATCAGCAACCAAACAGCAACATGAAAAAAATAGAAACAGCCATCAGCGAAGCCAGCGAAGCATGGATGCAATGGGAAGGCGTGGAAGCGGTCGGGCAGGGCAAGACCGACAATGACAAAGACTGCATCATGGTCTTCGTGTCCAGCGATACGGTGCAAGCATTGAAAAAACTGCCCGAAGAATTCAAGGGTTTCAAAGTAGTGGTGCAAAACATCGGGAAAATTGACGCCCAATAGCGCGGCGCGAAAATTTTTTTATTGGGCGTACAAGCGGCGCGGCGTGGGGCAATTGGCCCGCGCCGCGCCGCTTGCATTTGGTGGAATTAAGCAAAGCCAACGCATTTTCGCGCAAGCTTTCTACCTTTGCCAATTCGCACTTTTTGCGAGAAAAACCCGATCATAATCCGTTAGTTTTTTTCAGGCAATGAAAGTATCGCTGAATTGGCTTCGAGATTTTCTCGACATACATAAAAACCCCACAGAAATCGCCGACATACTGACATCGCTGGGCTTGGAAGTGGAAGGATGGGAAACCGTGAAGCCTTCGCCTGTTGACTTGGACAAAGTGTTGAC
>JBJXFT010000440.1:0-8028 GCA_046155725.1 Saprospiraceae bacterium | reverse complement strand
CGAGGATGAGGCGGCCTTCCGCGTCGGTGTTCACCACTTCCACGGTTTTGCCGGAGCTCATCGTGATCACGTCGCCGGGAGCGAGCGCGTTTTCCCCGATTTTGTTGTCGGTAGCGGGGATGAGGCCTATGATATGGATGGGCAGGTTGGTCTTTGCAGCCACGGCCATTGCACCCACCACGGTAGCAGCCCCGGCCATGTCGCACTTCATATAGTCCATCGCCTCGCTCGGTTTGAGGCTGAGGCCGCCCGTGTCGTACACCACGCCTTTGCCCACGAGCACTATCGGTTGGGCGTTTTTCGCATCGGCGGGCTTCCATTCCAGCACACAAAAGCGCGGGGGCACCTGGCTGGCGCGGTTCACGGCCACAAGGCCGCCCATTTTGAGGGCTTCTATTTTTTCTTTGCCAAAAATCTCCGCTTCAAAGCCATACGCTTTGGCGGCGGCTTCAACGGCCTCGCCCAACTGCACGGAGTTGAAATGAGATTGCGGCTCGTTCACCAAATCGCGGGTGAGGAACACGGCCTCCAAGAGGGCATTCGCTTCCACCACATCGGCCAAACTGGCCGAATCGGGCGTTAGGCGGATTTCCCGCAGGGCTTTCTCGACCGGCTTGGTGAAGTATTTTAGGAACTGGTAGCTGCCCAGCGCCAGCCCTTCGGCAAAGGCGAGGGTGCGGTTTTCGGCACAAAAACTATGGACGGTGATGGTCTCGATTTTGTAGCGGCGGATTTCGGTCAAGAGTTCGTTGCCCGCCAAACGCGCTTCTTCGAGCGCAGCGTAGGGGTCTTTTTCGGGTTTCAAAATCCTGACGAACACCACGCCTTCGGTGCGGGGGAAGGAAAAACTCGACACATCTTGGGCGGCGGCTTGGCGGAGGAAAGCCGATTCGCCCGGCGCGAGAAGCGCATCGAGCGCGTCGAGCCGGTCTTTTTCGGCCAGCAGGACAAGATTATCGTGGATGAAGCCAGCCTCGACGGCGGCCAATTGGACTCGTTTCACAGCGTGGGATACTTGACGAATGCGGAATAGGGAATGATTGGAATACGGAATAGAGAATGCGGAATGCGGAATTATGCACTCAGCAGGGGCAAAAAATTCCGCATTCCGCATTCCCTATTCCGTATTCCAAACGGGGCGACAAAGGTAGGTTTTACCCTTGGGAGTTTTGGCAGAAAGGCGAAAATGGGGGCGGGGCCATGGGCACAAAAAGCGGCTGCGGGCAATCGGCCCAAAACGATGGAGTGGGGGAGGCGGCAAAACCCTGTGGGAATTGATTGCGAATTTCGCCCGACTCTCCGTTTCTTTGCCCACTTTTTCACGCAAAAACTACAACAACCTTGAAAAAAGGATACTTGGTGGCCCTGCTTGTCTTGGTGGTGCTGCTCATTGACCAAGCCTCGAAATTCTACATCAAAACCAATTTCGAGTACAACGACGATGTGCCGATGTTCGGGCAAGACTGGGCGCGCCTGCATTTCGTAGAGAACGAAGGCATGGCGTTCGGCATCACTTTCGACTGGGAATACGGCAAACTCCTGCTCAGCCTTTTCCGAATCCTCATGGTGGCGGGCCTCGTGTGGTACACGCGCCTGTTGCTGGAGGCCAAAGCCCCCACGGGATTCGTCATGAGCATCGGCCTCATCACGGCAGGCGCTATCGGCAACATCCTTGACAGTGCGTTCTACGGTATGATTTTTACCGAATCGTCCTATCACGGCGGGCTGGCGGAACTGGTGCCATTCGGCGAGGGCTATGGCACTTTCCTACACGGCAAAGTGGTGGATATGCTCTATTTCCCCATCTGGAGAGATATTTACTTCCCGGAATGGCTGCCATGGCTCGGAGGCGGCCCCAACACTTTTTTCAGCCCGATTTTCAATGTGGCCGACGCTGCCATCACCACGGGCGTGTTCAGCATTTTGCTTTTCCAGCGGAGGTTTTTCCGCGACGGTTTTATAGAGCAAAAGCCCGACGCGCAGGCGGAGATTTTGGCAGAAATAGAAAAGTTGCCAGAAGACGGCGGCGAAACGGCGGGCGAGGAAACCGTGCCGGAACAAACCACAGACGAGGCGGAAAAGGGGGCGCAACGGGAGTGAGCGATGTACTGAACAGCGAGGTACGTTTACTAAACTTTCAGAAGTTTAGTAAACGTACTTTTGCCGCATGGCCGCAGAACCCTCCCTTCTCCACCGCCTCCTAAACTGGAACAAAAAAGCCGCCCCCGAAACGGTGGATGCCGAGCAGTACGCCGAAGCGTTTGGGCAATTCAAAAAACTCCTCCTCGAACAATACCAACTCCGCCTCCGCGCCAAAACCGCCAAACGCTTGCCCATCAACCTCTCCGCGAAATCCACGGACTTCGGCATGAACCCCGAACGGGTGAAGGCTTTTTTCAAAGACCAGACCATAGATAGCGAGGACATTGCCTCGGAGATTGACAAAATCCTGCGCACTCACGACCGCCTCCTGCTTATCGGCGACCCCGGCGCCGGCAAAACCACCATCCTGCTTTTTGCGGCCATCAATATCCTGCTGTTTAGGGATGAGCAAAAACTGCCCCTAATCCTCAACCTCGCCACTTGGCAAAAGGATCGCGACTTCAAAGAATGGTACGCCCAGAGCATTGCCCACACCTACAGCCTCAGCTCGGCTTTTGTAGGGGAATTGCTGCGCCGCAATGCGGTCGTGCCGTTTTTTGATGGCTTTGATGAGGTGGCGGAAGAATACCGAGACGATTGTTTTCAAAAGATGGCCGCCTACTTTGGCGACCAACGCAACCGACAACTCATCGTCAGTTCGCGGAAAAAAGAATACGCTGCTGCCGAGGCCGACGCGCCCGTGTACGCCGAACTCGAAGTGCTGCCGCTCTCGCTGCCGCAGATCAAAAAGGCCCTTTCGGAAAATGCCCTGAGCCAAGCCTCCGACCAAGCCCTGCTGGCTGCGCTCCACCGCGACGAGTATTTGGCCAAAGCGGTAGAGACCCCATTTTACCTCAATACTGCCTCGTTTTTATTTGGGAAAGGCCAGAGAACTTTGGCTGACTTTCCTTTCAAAGCGGATAGTACCGAAGGGCGGCAGGAAGAATTGGTGGAGATTTTTGTGGCGGAGCAGGTGCCGAACCTAAAGGATAGAAAGCACCTGCATTTTTTGGCGGAGAAAATGGAGGAGGAGAATTTTTTGGTTTTTGAGTTGGTGAAGATGCAGCCGGGGTGGGGTAAAAGTTTATGGGGGTATCGTTTGGCTGTCGGTTTGGCTGTCGGTTTGGCCCTAGGTTTGACCGTCGGCTTGTTCGTCGGCTTGGGCCTTGGTTTGGCCGCCGGTTTGTTCGCCGGTTTGGCCTTCGGTTTGGAAAAGCGGATCAATACTTCCGAGATCGAAGTTTGGAGCTGGCATAAATTTAACAAATCTTGGAGAGGCGGTTTGGTCTTCGGTTTGCACATCGGTTTGTTCGCCGGTTTGAGCCTCGGTTTAGTCCACAGTTTGGTCCGCGGTTTGGTCCGCGGTTTGGTCTTCGGTTTGGCCTTCGGTTTAGTCTACGGTCTGGGTTGGGGTTTGAAGCGGGCGGGTACTATTACAAGTTTCCTTCTGTACGTACCAAAGCCGTATCAACGTTTTTGGGCTACGTTCCGAAATAATTTATGGCCGATACCGATCTTAATGCTGGCCGTATTGTTAGCGCGTATTTCTGTTGAAATCTGGGAAGGAACATTTTCCCTAGGTACTTGGATGCACACAGCACAAGATATGGGCTTATGGAAAAGGTGGTTACCTCTCGGCTTGCCCTTATTCCTTTTGCCGCTTTTACTCTCCAAATTCCTCGAACACTTTTCCCTCCGCCTCGGCCTCTACCTCGAAGGCAAGCTCCCCCTCCACGTCGTCACCTTCATGGATCGCATGAGCGAGCAGCATATCTTCGAAGACAACCGCCGCACCATCAAAGGCAAGAAACAGCGCGGCGCCACCTGGCGTTTCCGGCACAAGATTTTGCAGGATTATTTTGCAAGAGGCAATGCGCAGGAAATCTAACTTTGCACAAAATTCAACACACATGGCAGCCACACTCGAAGCCCGCAAACTCCACATCCTCGAACACTTGGCAGAAGTGCAGAACGAGGCAGTAATCCACCAAATCGAAAACCTGCTTTTCCCCAAACGCGACTGGTGGCTCGACCTCAGCGAGCGGGAGCAACGCAGCATACTCCTTGGGGCAAGGCAAGCAAGGGAAGGGAAAAAAGTGGAGTTCAAAGTGCTTTTGCAAAGCCTCAAAGAACGCAAGGCATGAAAGTTGCTTTTACGGATCAAGCCGCCGAACAGCTGGCAGAATTGGTTGACTATCTCGAACTTGAATGGTCGCCAAAAGTCAGTGACAATTTTCTTTTGAAAATAGAGAGCGCGGTCGAAGTCATTGCAGCCTTCCCATTTGCTTATCCTTCCTCCGAGTCGTACCCAGAATTTCGTCGCTGTGTAGTCACGCCACAAACTTCTTTGTACTACCAAATCCAGCCCGACGAAATCGAGGTGGTCGCCGTATCTGACAACCGCCGAGATTCTATGCAATTGACCGAATGACTTGCGGGGCTGGGTGAGCCTGCCGAAAAGCCTACTTTTGTTGTCAAATAAGAATCTATGCAAGCCTACCGCACACACTCGATTGTCCAGAACGGGCAGGTAATTGTCCAACTCCCAGAGGGGTTCGAGAATACCAAGGTCGAAGTCATTGTACTGAAACCCGCTGTAACGCAGCCTTCCGCTCCTGCTGCCAAGCCAAAGGGGAAAGAAAAATTCAGCAAGTATTATGGCATCCTAAAAACAGGATTGACCATGGAGGAAATTGATACTCAACTCAAAGTACTGCGCGAAGAATGGGAACGACCTATCTCATAGACACCAACATCGGCATCTACTTTTTGAATGGCTCGCTGCCACAAGAAGTACGCGATTTTTTGAAAACAGCCCTAAACGAGTCAGGGAGCAATGTTTCTGTTATCACGAAAATAGAACTGTTGGGCTGGCAATCAGGCTCTGCCGAGCAATTGCAAAATGTGGCTGATTTTATTCAAGACAGCGAGGTATTGCCGCTCACAGATGCTGTCGTTGACAAAACGATTGAAATCAGGCGAAGCCTGAAAATCAAACTTCCCGATGCGGTCATCGCCGCCACTGCCATCGTCCAGGACTTCACGCTCATCTCCCGAAATGACGAGGATTTTCGAAAAATTCCGGGGCTGAAACACCTCAATCCCCTCAAAAGCGATGGAATAAAAAAGGCTAGCCACTCAATCCCGCCCCAGCACGGCCTATCCCTATCGCCAAAAGCATGAGATAGATGAAAATCAAAAAGACCCAGAAGGCCAGCAAACCCGGCACATAAATCTGGTCGGGCTTGGAGAACAGCCATCTCCCAGTTTTCCAAGCAATGCCGCCGCTCACTACAAAAAGGGCGGTGGAAAAAAGAACATCGCCAAAGCCTTTGAACATCTCCCAATCGCCATAGAAAGAATAGCACAGCCCGAACAGCCCCAGCACGGCCACCAAAAAGGTCAGCAGGTTGAAAAGCCAGATAACGGCATCTGCGATTTTGTCGGTTTTGGTCATGCTTCAATCAACTCTTCTTCCGCCGCCGCTGGCTCCACCTGCGCCTCCTCTTCCGGCGTGTCAATGATATCCAACTCCACCCGCAGGTTTTCGATGATAAATTCTTGGCGTTCCGGCGTGTTCTTGCCCATGTAGTAGTCCAGCACATGGTCGAGGTTGGTCTCTTCGGGCAGGAACACGGGGTCGAGGCGGATGTCTTCGCCGATGAACGCGCCAAACTCGCTGGGGCTTATTTCGCCCAAACCTTTGAAGCGGGTTATCTCGGGCTTGCCGCGCAGTTTTTTAATGGCTTGTTGTTTCTCCGTTTCGGAATAGCAGTAAAAAGTCTGCTGCTTGTCGCGCACCCGGAAGAGCGGCGTGTCGAGGATGTAGAGGTGGCCGTTGCGCACAATGTCGGGGAAAAACTGGAGGAAAAACGTGAGCATCAGCAGGCGGATGTGCATCCCGTCCACGTCGGCATCGGTGGCGATCACCACGCGGTTGTAGCGCAGGTCGTCCAGCCCGTCCTCGATGTTCAGCGCGTGTTGCAGGAGGTTGAACTCCTCGTTTTGGTACACCACTTTCTTCGTCAGGCCGTAGCAGTTGAGCGGTTTTCCGCGCAGGCTGAACACTGCTTGCGTGTCCACATTCCGCGATTTGGTGATGGAGCCACTCGCCGAATCGCCCTCCGTGATAAAGACCGTGGTGGCGAGCCGCACATCCTCCTCGCCTTTTTCATTCAGGTGGTAGCGGCAGTCGCGGAGTTTTTTGTTGTGGATGTTGGCGGCTTTGGCGCGTTGGTTGGCGAGTTTTTTTACTTCCGAAATCTCTTTGCGCTCGCGCTCGCTTTGTTGGATGCGCTTGAGAAGTTCCTTCGCCACCTCGGTGTTTTTGTGGAGGAAGTTGTCCAACTCCTTCATCAAAAAGTCGGACATGAAGGTGCGAACTGCTTGGCCTTCCGGGGCCATGCGCTCTGAACCGAGGCGGGTTTTGGTCTGGCTCTCGAACACGGGTTCTTCCACCCGCACCGACACCGCCGCGATGATGCTCTCGCGGATGTCTTTCGCGTCAAACTCTTTTTTGAAGTGTGTGCGCACCACTTTTACCAGTGCCTCGCGGAAGGCATTGAGGTGTGTGCCGCCCTGCGTGGTGTTCTGGCCGTTTACGAAGGAATAGATTTGTTCGCCGTAGTGGTTGCCGTGCGTCAGGGCGATTTCCACGTCGTCGCCGCGCAGGTGGATGATGGGGTAGCGCGTGGCCTCTGCTCCGGTTTTCTTCTCCAGCAGGTCGAGGAGGCCGTTTTTGGAAAGGAAGGACTTGCCGTTGAAATTGATTTTCAGCCCGGCGTTGAGGTAGGCGTAGTCCCAAAGTTTTTGCTCCACGAACTCTGGCAGCCAACGGTAATTGCGGAACAGTCCATTGTCGGGCTTGAAAACCACGAGCGTCCCGTTTTCTTCTTTGGTCGCTTCCAACTTGCTCTCGTGCTTGAGGTGGCCGAAGTTGAACTCGGCGGTTTTCATCTGGCCTTCGCGCACGGCGCTCACTTTGAAATATTCCGAAAGCGCGTTCACGGCCTTGGTACCTACGCCGTTGAGGCCCACAGTTTTTTTGAAAGCTTTGGAATCGTACTTCGCGCCGGTGTTGATTTTGGACACCACGTCCACCACTTTTCCGAGCGGGATGCCGCGCCCGTAGTCGCGCACCGAGCAGCCGTTTTCGTTGAGCGTGATGTCAATCTGCCGCCCTTGGCCCATGGCATATTCGTCAATACAATTGTCAATTACCTCTTTCATCAGCACATAGATGCCGTCGTCGGGGCTGGAGCCGTCGCCAAGTTTGCCGATGTACATTCCGGGACGGAGGCGGATGTGCTCGCGCCAGTCGAGGGATTTGATCTCTTCTTCTGTGTAGCGGATTTCTTGCATTGCGGGTTGCTGCTGACTGTTGACGTTTGGCTTTTGACCATTGACCTTTGCGGGGTTGGCTTTGCCGTTTGGCTTCGATGTTTTGTGATTTGCGCCCAAAGTAACGGAGATTTAAAAAGTTGACGGGTGGAGAGAAATTGGATGGGCGAAATTAGAACAAAAAGTGTTTTTAAAAACACAAAAAGTGTTTATTTAAAAAAGCAAGGAGCATAGGGCGGATGAAACTCCGAAGGTTTGTTTTTCTGAATTATGCTCTAACTTAGCGGCCAATTCACAAACATGGCAATCTTACAATCCACCAACAAAATTGAAGCCACGCCCGGAACAGTGGGTGGGCAGCCCCGCATCGCTGGCACGCGGTTTACGGTAAAACAAATCGTCGTGTGGCACGAATACATGGGCATGGGCGCGGACGAAATCGCCACGGAATACGAGATTCAACTCAGCGATATCTATGCCGCGCTTTCTTATTTTTTTGACCACCGAGAAGACATTTTGCGCTCCATCCAAGCAGAAAAAGACTTG
>JBJXFT010000433.1:0-8634 GCA_046155725.1 Saprospiraceae bacterium | reverse complement strand
TATAGTTCGCCATTCAGTCGGTTACTTTGTAGAGATTGAGGAAGTCTATGAGTTCGCGGATTCGGGCACTCCGTATATCTTCCGAAATTCCAGCAACTCGCGGAGGCGGGCGTGGAGGGTGAATTTGCCTAATTTTTCTTTGGCACTGGGTATTGTTTGTTCATTTCAAAGAACTTCTTTGCTGATTCATAAGTCACGGTGTTTTCAGGGTGCTTTGGCAGGAAATTCAAAAAAGCATCGTGTGCTTCTTTGAAAATACTTTCCGCTTCAGAACCCGTCAAAAACTTCGCGAGAATTTTCTCCGTTTCGGTTGCCAAGAATCTCTTGTAAGCCTCATCCAAGCGAGCACGAAATGTACTGGGCGAAGCATCTGCCCAAGTGGTGCGCTTGAACGGCGCATAACCACCGTATTCACGGGTATCCAGCGCAAGACGCTCAAGGCCATTGCTAAAATCTACATCTTTTTGCCCGTACACCACACGATCTATGTCGGTCATGGTCATCATGCCAGCACACATAATGCAGGGTTCGAGCGAAGTGTAGATGGTGAAGCCGTCAAGATTGAAGCGGTGGGTTTTCTCCAAGTAGGCGGTGATGGCCCGCACTTCGCCGTGCTGAGTGGCATTGTCGGTTGAGTTTATGCAGTTCAGACCACAGTAGACGGGCTTTTGGTCTTTGTCCACCAGCACTGCGCCGATGTTGTAGCCCCGGCGTTGATTGCGCGGTACGGAAGCCGGCTGCCAGTTGGCATAGACGAGGGCATAGGTGAGCAGCGAGTAAATTTCGTCCACCTCCTGCAGGGCCGGGTCTTTGATGGAATATTCCTGAAAAGGGAGACTGAGGGTTGGTTGCATTTTTTTGGATGTGCCGCAAGAAAGGGCGGCCAACGCAAAGGCAAAGAGACAAATGCGCAAAGACATGGGAATTGAAAACAACTTGACGTAAATCGGAGGGTATCAAATGTTCACGATTTCAGTAATGATTTTCCCTTTGGTGAATGCGTTGACACTTGATAGATAGTCCACTACTTTTTGAAAGTGTCGAATCTCCCGCTGTTCTACCAGTTGTTCTTTCAAATTGCGGCCAACCTTGCCTGAACCGACAAACTCTTGGATGGTTTGGTTCAGCGCGTTGAGCGTGGTCGGTATGTCCATGATGACAAGGTGCTGCATATCCTTAGACTCCTGAACGTAAAAGTTGAAAGAGCGGGTCGCAGAGGTTGGCACTTCCACTTGTACCCACTTGTCGCGCATTTTGACGGCTTCCACTTTTTCCTTCATGTCGTTTCTCAAGTCATCCGGTATCAAAACTTTAATGCTGAATGTTTCAATCTCTCGTTCTTGGCCTTTGACTTTTACAATTGGAGATTGGGCAAGTTGACGACAAATGGGCAAAATCGAGTTGTGGAAATACCCATAAGCGAGCGGGATGGAAGGAAAAATACCGCCATCGAAAATCCCGGAACGGTCAGCAATCTGTTTTTTGATACGCTCACAGCGTAGTTTGATTTGCTCTTCCAAATCCGCCGCGTCTTTCGAGGAAAAATCTGGCAAGGCAATGCCCAAAAGATCGGAAGGCGTTTTCGCCCCTTTTTCTTTTAGGAAAAACACCTTCTCCCGGCCCAACCTCCCATAGAATAAGCCCAGCTCAAAAATCACGTTGTCGCGGGCTTCAATGTGCTTTTCACCGCGCGATGGCACTTCCACATAGTCATCGGCGGTGCCAACCATCACACCATACTCGAAGAAACTGAGCAGCTCCATGAGGGTCTCGAATATGGACCTGCCATAGCCGAATACATCTTCTTCGTTCCAGATGCTGCAATCCGCGAAATCCGAAAGGTGCTTTTTGACCAGTTCGGCAACTGGCAATCCTTCGGTTGAGGAGCCAATGAAAAGGGTAGGTTTGAGTTCCATGTTTGAAAAGTTCGGTAGAGATAATTTGAAATTTTATGCCGTCGCCAGTTTCACAAACCCCAGCGGTGTGCCGTCCGCCAAAACCCGAAAGGATTTTGGGTAGACCATATCTTCCGGATGGCGCGGGCGCAGTTTGCGGAGCAGTTCGTAGTAATCGTCGTCGGTCATCTGGATATGCCAGTCGCCCGTCATGTTGCGGAAGCCACTGCCCCAGCCGAGGCGGATGACGCACTCGTTTGGGGCGCATTGTCGGGTGGCCTCGACCATGTTTTGCAGCACCTCCACATAACAGCCCAGCTCGTCCGGCTCATCTTCCTTTTTCCAGTGTTCGAGTTCGCGCTCCGCCAAGTTGCGGGTGTGGTGATTGATCAGGCTGAACAGTTTTGGCTGCTGTAACACGGCGGTATCTGTTTTGAAATAGCCTTTCTCGCGGGCATTTCTTTCCGTGACGGCATCGAACTGGAAGGCGAGTGCAGCCGTCTCTCCCTGTGGTATTACTTCGATAAACTGTGTGAAACGGTCATCTACAATCCACTCCTTGCCTTTCAGGTTGATGGTCTCGGCTTTGGCGCAAGCGGTGTTTTGGAAGGTCGCATCGCCCACACGCAGCAAACGCAGCATATCGTGGTTGGGGTCGTCGCCAAAGTATTTGCGAGACAAAAACGAGTCGGAGAAAGCGTTGCGGCGATCCAGCAGGTTGCTCAGGGTTTTGGCATCGTCGCCGTCGTTGCGGTTGATGAAGTGTGCAAAAAGTGCCGTCCTGACCGCGCCTTTCAGCGAAGAGCCAGGCAGCAGCGGGCGACCCATGCCGTCGTGGAGTTGCTCGTGCAGGTCGGCTTTCTGACCCATGCCCCGGTGCTGCACGGGCAGGGTGCGCAAAGCCACATCAGCAGGAACGAGATCGGGTTTGCGCTTTTCCAATAGTTCACGTAAGCCAGATTGTGCGTCCACACAGGCCACCCATTGGTTTACTTGCTCCGTGCCGATGATGCCCAGCACTTTTTCGGGGTCGAGCATGGCGACCTGTTCCCCGAACAGCAGGAAATCCACTTCGCGCATGGGCTTTTCGCCGGAGCCGACGTGGGTGGGGGTGAGGGTGGTGATGTTCATCGTCTAGTAGATTGCGTTATTTTCTTTGTTAAAAAATTGAAGTCATCAAATGCAGTATCAATAGATTTTTTAGATAAGTACTCTATAGAAATAAAACTAAGTATAGCATTAAGCCCGTTAATAATCATCTCTCTTTCTGGCGTAAAATCTGGGTTGCATATGTTCTCTTGATTTTCAAAAAATTTCACAGCAAAATCTGCCAAATTCTCATACACCTCTTTTGATCTTTCTCCAATGTGATGTTGAGAAGGATTGACAATGGACTCGTCTTTTATCTTTAAAACTTTTGAAACGATATTGCTATCCCTTTCAACATATCCTATCCTGTCATCACAAAGCAACTCAATCATTGATAGTAAATAACAATAGCAGCCTCTAAGCAAATTTCTATCAAGGCTTTCGATAACCCCTTCAAGGGCAGAGTATATTTGGGGAGGGATTTTGTCTTTTAAATTTTTTAGATCAAAAGATTTAATGTGCCTATAATCTGGATAAAACTCTGAAACAGTTCGATTGACAGGAGGTATTCGGTTAAAACTAAAAACTTCAAGTACGACGCTGTCACACGCAGAGCAAATACGCATACGACTCACTATCATAGTGCTGCCTTCTTTTTTCTCATGAGTGTGAGGAAAAAGTTCATGTCTTAGACTGACTCCGCACGACCTGCAAAAAATGGGTTCATCATCCTCTTGCTGTTCCATTTTTCATATCTGTTTAAGTCGTAAAATTTCTGATACAGGGCAAAAAAACACTCCTCCCCACCCGCAGTACAGGGTCTCCATGGCCCAAAACTGCAACAGGTCGAAGGTTCACCGTACCGCCTGCGACGGGCTGTTTCGTCTTGAATACCCCGCCCTCACGGAACATATACACCGAGTCTTTGCGGTACGAAAGCAAGCCATCGGTAGTAATCCATCCGCCCCGCTTCACGATGTCGTGGCAGCATTGGTCGGAGTTCAGCATATCAGCCAGTTGGCTCTTGCTTTCTGGCAAAAACATAGACAGATTGAGTGCATGGTCGGAGTCGGGGAGATCGTCAAAGCGGTCAAAACCCTCGACCTCGCATTGGAATTGGCCATGCCCCACGTTGCGATCGGTGCCGATGCCCGCGTATTGCAGGTAGTCCAGCGCGAGCATGACTTTGGCCCGGATGTCGTCGTTGTCGAAAGTCGCCAGACCGAACAGGCCGGAATGCTCGCTGAAGAACAAGCGATCAATGTAGTAGATAACCGTTTCGGTTATCTCTTGGCCATTCGCGTCCTTTTCACCTGCTCTTGGCACATAAGCGCGGGGCTGTGCTTCTCTTTGCATAAACTTATCGGGGTCAAAACCCTTGGCGGGCGAAAGAAACGCACCTTTGGTTTCTGCCTCTTTGACTTGGCCTGTTGAGAGGTAATGTTTGAAAACCCCGGTGCTCAACCATTCCACCTCGCGGTAGCGACGCGGGTTCTCCGATTTCAGGCGCATGGGTATCGGGAAAAAGTAGAGCGGCTTGTCGTCGGCTTTTTCTCGAAAAAACGGGAACAGCGAAGTGATTGCAAAGCCCAAGTCAAGGTCTCTTGGAACGGCGTTTCCGGGCAAATCAAACACCGAATGCTCCACGCCCAGCACCGCCCATGCTGCGATGATGGCACTGTACAGACTGTCGGAGTGCAGGATGCTGTCCGAACGCTCGTACTCCTCTCGGTGCGAACCGATGTGGATACTATGATGAATGTTGAGCCGAATAGCCGTAAACTGCTGCTGCATAAGCCGAGTTGTATTTCAAAAGTTGCGGGATTTTGTCGTTCAGGTCGCCTTTTGCATCCTCTTCTTTCTTTTCTTCTTTGAAGATGTTTTCGATGCCGATTTTGACCTGTCCGGAGCCGCGCGAGCCTTTGCCGCCTAGGTAGTCTTTTTCGAGCAGGTGGAAACCATCAAACAGCAATTTGAGCAGGTCATCTTCTGCAACCGGATGGGGATGGTTTTCCCAGACATTCAGGACGACCGACATCTGAAACTCGATGCCCGCAGGTACGCGCTCCAACGAGCGCGGCAGCGCGGAGGACTTGATACGATCAATCGCCACCTCGGTTTTCACCTCGGTAAAGGGCAGGTCGAAGGTTTTGACCTTTTTGAGCAGCACATCCGCCCCGACCATGCGACAATCTCGGAAAATGACTTTGGAGGGGATGTTATCGCCGCTGCCCTTGACATTGCCGAAGAATCTGACCAACGTTTGGTCAGGAGCATCGTCAGGGCCAAATTCGATGCTGCCAAGTTTGGCAAATCGCCCTTCCCGTTGGTCGAGCAGCGAACGGATTTTGCCTTTGAGCGAACTGCCGGGAATGTATGGCTCGCCTGTTACAGGGTTTCGGATAACGGTGGCGTTGACCCCGCCGACTTCCATGCCCATGTTGCTACCGCCGATGTGGAGGCCGGTGAGAAGGGTGATGCGACCCTCTAAGATGATTTTATGCGTTAGTTTTGCCATGATGTTCTTTAGTTTTTGCCGCCATTGGCTTTGTGATAGGCTACGGTGGCTTCGAGGAAGTCCACGAAGTTTTGGAAATCTTCTCCGTTTTCAACATTATCCATAAGCAGGAGTACCGCTTGTTCAAAATCCTTTATTCGGTTGTCTAGATTATCTTTGGTCGCTCTAACTCTGGCAAATGCCAGCCTTGGGCGAAGCATCGCGAATGCTCCATAATTGCCCGCGAAATCACCGAGGTTTAGGATACGCACTGCCCCAAAAAAATTGCGGACTTGACTGGTGGACATTCCACCAGAGAAAATTAGCATTTGCTTTCCAGGGGATTTGCGGTCATCTACTAGTTTAGGGCCAACTAAATACCTGCCCAAATACTCAGCAAATCGGATGGCTTCAAGGGGCAAACCTTTTCTTTCTTTCACCCAGGAAGGATCTAAGGCCATCTCTTTTTGCCGACCATTTTCCATAATTGGGTCAAAGGCATCATCAAAGAGTTTAATTTTCATAATCAAGATTTCTTTTTCTTGCTTCGTAATTGAAATTCCGCAGTTCGTACAGCCATTGCCATCAGCAACAGCGTCCGATCGGGGTGAACTTTGAATGTCTGTATTTCGCCCCCGTCTTTGGCCTTCCAAATGCCGCAGATGAGGAAGATTTTCATCAGATAAAAAATGGCCTGCGACTTTTTGTTGTCGCGCTCCACCTGTTGGAAATACCATGCGCTGAGCCATCTCCAGTTTGGTTTTTTGTCTATTTGCATTTGGCGGAACTCCACGAAACGGTACAGCAGCGAAGCGGATACGCCAGTGCTTTCGTGGTTTTCTTTGTTTGACCAGAGTTCTAATTTTTTAGAAAAATACTGCACGAAGCGGTATTCCTCGTCCCACGAAATGACCTCGCCGAGCAGGCAGACGGCGTTTTTCTCAGGCAGTTCGAGTAAGGGTTTTTCCCCAGTCTTGGCATCGGGCAGGTTGAAGGCTTTGGCCTTGTCTTCGGCTTTGCCCGCCATGTACACCGCCTTCGCTATGGGGAATTTGGGGGTCACCAAAGTCATCCCGGCGGACATAGTGAGGTCGTCACGCTCGCCCATGAACTTGCGGAAATCGGCCCTGAAATCCGCGATGAAATCCAGCACGGCATCCCAGCGGCCCACGAGAAGCATATCATCGCCACCAGAGAAGACGATGTTCAAAAAGTCTTTGTATTCCTTTTGCTCATTCTTCCAAATGGTGTTGATGTAGCCGCTCAAAAACAAATCCAATTGGGCAGAGAATGTGGCGTTCAGCGCAAATGAGGCATTGGCGTTGTCGGCCATAAGGCTCAAGTTGTCCAAGTCCAAGCGGGCGACACCGAGGCGCGTGAATTTTTCTCCAGTCTTGTCTCGGTCAGCCAAATCTTCAAAGTCTTTTACACGCGGGTCGCCTTCTTTATTCAACCTTGTCAGTTCTTCCTCTGTCCATTTCGGCTGGTCGTTGCCGCCGTAAAAAGTGAAGCCGTAAGAAATACCATTGGCCTTATTTGGAAGGAATTTGGTGTTGTTCAGGCTGCGCTGATGAAACACCTCAAAGTCAGAGTTCAATTGATTTTCAAAGCCTCGCATCCAGTTGCCTTTTTCCGGCAGAGCCAGATACTTTGGAGAGCCGGTGTGGAAAAAATCATCTGGCATGACGACCGGTTTTCCACTTCGAGGGATGTGCAGAGAATAGATATCTGAATTGCGCAAACCTTCGCCCAAATCGGAATGGAATTTGACCGAATCTGTGACCCAAATCGGGGCCTCTGCCCAGTTCTCTTCCAAATTGTTTTCTCGGTGCTTCGCATTATCTATCAACTCGCTCGTGACACGGCAAAACTGTTTTTTGAAACTGCCCTTCGGGATTCGCTTTGCTTCCCGTTGTGCCGCTTCTTTTTTTGTCTCTCGGTCTGCGGTGTCAAAACCTTCTTTGATAGGTTCAAAAAAATCACCAAAGTTGTTGACCAGCAATTGCTGGTACTTGCGATTTCTATCTTTCCGAATTTCTTCCTTTAAATCCTTCCACACCGCAGCTATATCGGTTTCGGTGGCAGAGAACGGGCGGAATTGCAGGTAGCAGTACAGCGAGGATTTGAATTTTTTCCAAAACGCGGTAGTCATCTGGTAGTGGGTTTCTTCCAAAGCACCCCGCACGGACTGCGTGTCAGGCAGCAAGAGGAACATCTTGCCGCCGCGCGCATAGATGATGTGACCGAGTTCGGCATTGATAGCAGGGTGGCGGAGTATGTCTTGCGCGATGGTGTCAAGCAGCATCTGGAGGTAAAACGAGCGACCTTTCAGGCTTTTGGCCGCCTTGCTGCTCACGATGTCGTAGCAAAATCCTTGGATGTTGTCTAGGCCCACGGCGACCAGTAGCAATTTGTCGCTGCCGCGTTCCAAGCACTCCGCCAGCGCGGCGGTAGTTTTGATGTGCTCGAACGCGCTGACGTGTGGCATATCGGGGGAGCAGCCGACTTTGCTCAAGTATTTTTTTGCCAAAAAAAGGAGGGTGTCGCCAGCTGCTTCTGGAGTGTAGGTTTTTACCTTTTCCCATTCGTCAAAGAACCCCTTTTCCAAATCTGCGAAATCACCTGCTGCATTTTCCGAAGGGAAAAAATTGGCTTCGTCAATCGAAAGCGGCGCGTAGGGAAATACCATGCCGCCTTCCGTCGCCCCTTCTTTCAAAAACTGGAACACCAAACGGAGCGGCACGAACTGCTCCTTACCCAGAGTTTGGCCAAAGTTCAATTGAGCCGCTACTTGCCATTGCACTTCTGAAAACGTCGAGCCGCCCCATTTCTCCAAGCCGGAGAAAGTAGGAAAGTATTTTCGGATACCGTAGGCAAGTTTGGTATGGTAACTGAGCATAGATTCTTGATTCAAGGGTTGATGATTTTGTGATTTGAAGATTCCGAATTCCCTATTCCCCATTCCCCCTCAGCCCCTTCACCACCCCCCACCCCACACTACACCCCTTCCCCAAGCCGATAAAACTCGGCAGCGCCACATTCGCCGAAAACTCCAGCGAGAACGCCAGCACCTTCACCCCTTTGAACGAAACCCAGCGCTCGCGCTGCACCTGCTGGATTTTGACCTGCACCGCTTGTTCCGGCTCGCAGTCG
>JBJXFT010000404.1:0-2977 GCA_046155725.1 Saprospiraceae bacterium | reverse complement strand
AGGCTTTGGTTTTTATGAGCAATACAAGGCCGACCAAAGCATTTATGACTATGGCTTGCCACTTGGTTTTGTGCCAGACACGACGATTCCGCCGATGGATTTGATTCGCCGCCGCCAGCTTGACAACGATTTTTACGGCGGCACTTTTGCGCTGCGCTGGCTGCCGGGGGGCGTTTGCCTGCCTGCCGGTAGGCTGGGGAAACCCACGTTTTTGCTCGGTGGGGCATGGAGCCGCTACAAGGGCAGGCACTTTGGCGAGGTGGTTTGGGCGGAATCTTTCACGGGCGCGCCCAATGATTACCGCTACTACGACAATACTGCCGACAAGCGCGACGCGAATGTTTTTTTGAAAATCGAAACCTCGCCCGCGAGCAGTTTTTCCACGTTCTTGGATTTGCAAATTCGGGGAGTGCGCTATGAGTTCTTGGGCTTTGACAATGAACTGAACAACGTGCAACTGGCTGCCGCACTTGCTTTTTTCAACCCAAAAATCGGCGCAACGTATTCGCTTTCAAAAACCTGGCAAGCCTACGGCTTCGCCGGAATAGGCCACCGCGAACCTAACCGCGACGACTACACACAAAGCACCCCGGCCAGCCGGCCCCGCCCCGAACGGATGCTCGACCTCGAAGCGGGGCTTCGCCGAAACGGCGACAAGTGGACCGCCTCGGCCAATTTTTTCTGGATGAAATACCGCGACCAACTCGCGCTCGACGGGCGCATCAACGACGTGGGCGCGTACATCCGCACGAATGTGCCAGACAGTTGGCGCGCCGGGCTGGAACTCGAAGCCAACGGCCACATCGGCTCTCGCATCGCGCTGGCAGGCAGCGCGGCTTTCAGCCAAAACAAAATCCGGGCATTCACCGAATACCGCGACAACTGGGACACCGGCGGGCAGGAGGCCATCGCGCACCGCAACACGGATTTGGCGTTCTCGCCCCATTTGATTGCGCGTGGGGAGGCCACGTTTGTCATTCTGAAAGAATCCGCCCACGCACTTTCGACCACTTTGGTGGGCAAATACGTCGGCCAACAATTTCTGGACAACACTTCCAATGTGCAAACCTCGCTGCCCGGCTACTTCTTCAGCGACCTTCGGCTGAACTACGACCTGACGCAAGTGATTGGAAAACAAGCCAGCGTCATCGTTTCGCTCCACAATCTTTTTGACTCCAAGTATGCTTCCAACGGCTGGGCGTATCGCTACGTTTCGGCGGGCTACGATGCTCGACCCGACAATGCCTATACCCGCTTGGAAGGCAGCGATGTGTACCACCAGGCGGGTTTTTTTCCACAAGCCGGGCGGCATTGGATGGCGACTTTGCGGGTGGTTTTTTGAGGCGCGAGCGAGGCGGTGACTGCGGTCACCGCCTCGCTGCCCTTCGTTTTTTTAACATACCCTTGTCAAGTGGCCTTGTAACACCGCCCATTTTCGCCCGTTTTGGGGGAAACAAACTCACTTTCAATTATGCGTTACACACTTTTCATCCTTTCCCTTTTCTCCATCCTGCTTGCCTCTTCTTGTCAGCGCGAATCTTCGGCTGACGTGAACCAAGACCGGATTTTCACGCACTACGAACTGTTTTACAACGCCGACGAGGACATCACCTACGCTCGTGCATGGTTCAGGTTTGGCAGCATCACGGGCACGCAACTCGAATTGGCTTCGCCCAGCGAGGTGGCGTTTGAGGGCGACAAACTTTCGTTCAACAAGGTGCTGGCCTTTTACGAAAAAAAGTACGCGGGGCTGAAACCCTCCGGCACGTTCCGATGGGAGGACACGGAAGCCAAAGTGTTTGAAAACACAGTGGACATCCAGGCGATAGATTTCGGTGCAATGCCCGATTCCATCGCCCGCACGGCAGCACTTACCATCCCGTGGACGGGCGACGCGCTGGGGGCCGACGAGGCGGTGGGCACTTGGATCAACGGCGAAAACGAAGGCGACGCTCAAGCCGCCATCACCATCGAAACGGGGGCTACCGCGCTCATCGTCCCGTTGGACAAGATTAGCAAAGTTGGCGCTGGCCCCGGCAAGATTTATCTGGAACGCCGCTTTTCTCCAGCCCTTTTGGAGGTGACGGGCGCAGGCGGCTATGGCGCAGGCGTTTATCGCGCCAAGGCGAAGAATGTGGTTTTCAAATAATTTTGGTTTGCCGTTCTGTACAACGAGCCGCTCCGGGGAAACTCGGAGCGGCTCGTTTTTTTGCATTTGGAATTGGCGGCTTCATCCCTTTTTCCTTTTCCCCAAAATGTCTTTCCCTTTCCTGCCGTCCAAGATCGGCTCTGGGCGCGGCACGTCTTTTTGTTTGTCGTCAAAAACCTTGTCCACGTATTGCCAGTAGCCTTTTTCAAATTTGTAGCCATCGTAACTCCCGTCTGGCACTTGGGTCATTTCGCGCCCGTAGGGGCTGGGGAATGGGATGAGGTGGTCGAAAAGAATCATTTGGTATTGCTCGTCCCAGTTCATTTTTACCTTCGCGTCGGCGGAATATTGAACAAAAACGCGCTGTTGCGGCGGGGCGTTTTTCTTTCTAAAAACGGGCGCGCCGAAAGTGGGCTTCCCCGTTCGGTCAAAACTCAGCACATCGAGCAGTTTCCTTTTTTCAAAAAATTCGAAAGCGTCATAGCCGAACAAGAGGTATTTGCGCCCTTGGGGGGTGTCGAACTGTCGGAGGTTGAAATAGAGTGCGCCGTACCAACGGTCGGGGGGGAGTTGCTTGTTCGTGGGGAACGGGGTCATCTCAAAACTTCGGTCAATGAGCGGGTGGAGTTTCAGGCTGCGCTCGTTCATCTGGATGGCGCCGTAGTAGCGGTAGGTGGAGTCGTTGACAAAAAGTTGCCACGTGAAGATGCGGAAACTGCTGTCGGGCGGGGTCAGGATGGAGACGCTTTGCAGGCGTGCGAAGGAGTATTTGAACGAGTTTTCGATTTTCAAAGCCCGCACGAGCGTGGTGATGAAAACCCGACAAGC
>JBJXFT010000420.1:0-2915 GCA_046155725.1 Saprospiraceae bacterium | reverse complement strand
CCGTCAGGCGGAAAGCAATGCTGTCGTCCGCGACCTGTAAGGGGTAGAGTTTTTGGCCGAAGGCCGAAAAAGAAAAGGCGAACAAAAGGGCGATGAGAATTGGACGTTGCATGGGCGTTGTGCTTGGTGGGTTAAATGGTTCTTGTCCGCCGAAAGGAGGTGTCACCTCTCCTGCGTCGAGATGTCACCTCCTTTCGGTGCTCCGTCATTCCTCCGGCACATATCGCCAGAAATCAAGTAGTGCATATTCGGTCGCGCCAAGTCCGCCATTACTACCTATTTTAGTTTGGCCAGTACCGAGGTAGCCTACGTTGCTGATGGCAAAACCCGTTGCATCGCTTCTCGGCTGCGCAGGCAGTGAAGTGCGGACACGCCATTGATTGGCAGCGGGATTATATTCCCACCAGTCATTCAAGTAGCCATCTGTAGGATTGAAGCCTGTGCCAACATACCCTTTTTTACCGATGGAAATCGCCACTGCTCGGTACCTACCTGGTGCTTCGAGGGGCAAGAACGCCACCTGATCCCACGCGCCCAAATCGCCGTTGGCGGGGGGGCGGAACCGCCAGAAATCGCGCAAGCCAAGACCGCCGTATTCCCCTGCCCCTACATAGGCATATTCATCGCCATGTTCATCCTGTATGGTAAAAGCCACCGCTTCTTCCCTGCCTGAATTGAATTCTACAGGCGTAACGGGGTTTCGTTGCAAAGGCAGGCTTTCTACTTGTCGCCAATGGCTCGTTGCAGGGTTATATTCCCAAAAGTCGTTGTATTCATGGTTGTCACTGTCTATGCCAGCACCAACGTAGGCTTTGTCTTCAAGTGTGAAAGCCACCGCACCTGTGCGCCCCATGAAAATACTGTCGGTGTAATTTTGTCCCCAAGTTTGGGTAGCCGGGTCAAAATAGAGCAAATTGTTTTGTAGGCCGCCAGCCATCGCATCTAGTTCACCAAACATCGCATAGAATTTGCCTCCAACAGCAAAAGATACATTGTTGAACTGCTTAAAAAATGTTTGGGGAAACGGTATAGATGGTGTCCACTCGCCATTCCCTGCCTGAGCAGTAGGATCAAATTTCCAAACATTAGAAGACAAATTTGCCTCTGGACATCCGAACGCTATTGTGCATCCAAACCCCATATAAGCAATGCCATCAACCACAGCAGCCGTCGCTTCAGTATAAACAGAGGGAAAGATATTGATGCGCTGCCACCCATCCCGTATTCGAAAGGTATCCACTGTTTTGCTGTAAAAAGTGTCGCCGTTGGCGATGGCGTAGCAGCGCACGCGGTAGGTCGTGTTGAATTCGAGTCCACCAAATCCGCTTGAAAACACGTCGTTGATGTTGCTAATGCCGAGCGGGAAGGAAGGAATGCAAGTAGAACAGCCAAGCGTGGGCAAGGGGTCAGTTTTTGAAATGACATGGCCATGTTGCTCTACAGATTCTTTCGATTCGAAAATGCCGCGCAACTGCCCGAACACCACCGCGCTGTCGTTAAAAATCAATGCGATCCCCGTGTTCGCCACTATCTCGCCTACGGCGAATGTTTCTGTTTTTGCAGAAAAAAGGCTGCGCTCGCCCGCCCCTTCGTCGCGCACCGTGACAAACGTGCGGATGTAAATGCTGCGCCCGCGCTCCAAGCCGCCCACCGGCGCTTCGAAAACTCCGTCGCTTCCAACCGCAGGCAAAGGCAGCACAATCCGCTGGGCATCGGGCTTCAAATCTTCCACAGTGTCGCGGTCGTAGGCCCAAATAAAACCACATTCGCCATCGGCGGCGGTGCCTTGGTGAAGGATTTGCCCCCTCAATTTCGCTGCGTCAAAGTTTTCAAAACCGGGCGGCAGCGCGATGGTGTCCACAAAATCCAAGGTGTCCAACTTTGGGCTGGAACAGCGCATGAGGACGAGGGTGGCGAAGAGGACGAGTGTTTTTTTAGTCATTGGCTATCGAATTTTGGCGGAGTGAGAGTGGATACGTTGTCTCATGTTCGGGTTGTGTCAAAAATCAAAACTTAGGGAATCTGAATTTTCCCAACAAACCATGTTTGGTTTTAGCAGGAATCCAACTTCCCGAAAGTTTTAAACTTTCGGGAAGTTCGGGGATTTCCACCCCAACCGAAATCTCAATCTCCTTTGACTTTTGACACAACCCCAACATGAGACATTACTTTTTCACAGAAACCTTTCGGGTCAGCACCTCCCTGTCCACCCTGATTTTGAGCAAGTAAATACCTGATGCCCTTTCCGAAAGGTCAATTTCAAAAACGTCGCTGGGCGCCACCCGCTTCCGCTCTTGCACCAACAAACGCCCCAACATATCGTAGGCTTCAATCTGGGCATCTTCCTGTTCTGGAAGGTTGAACCTCAAGTAAACCTTGCCCGTGGTGGGGTTGGGGAATACTTGTATTTGGTAGGCAAGTGATACCTCACTGGTTCCGATCATGGAGTCGATGATGTTTAGCACTTCAATGGGGCTGCTGACAAAAGTGCAGCCATTGAAATCCGTGACCCTCACTTTGTACTTGTCGGCATAAATGGAATCTATCAGGCTGGAGTTTTGCCCACTGACGGGGCTATTATTCAAGTACAGCCATTGATATTGGTAGGGCGTTGTGCCCCCCGTGATATTGACCTGAATCGAGCCGTTGTCCAGGCTGTTGGTTGCGTCTTGCACGATAGGAGCACTTGCGAACGCGAGCGGCAAAGGCTGCGAAATGGTAGCCGATGCCGTGCCGGAACACCCTTGGGCATTGGTAGCAGTGACGGTGTAAGTGCCCATGTGGGGCGGCCCGATGGAAAGGCCACTGATGGTAGCCTCGGTATTGCCGTTAGACCATGCAAACTTGAATGGCGCATCGCCCCCAACAGGAAGTGCAGTCAGCGAGCCATCAAAGCCGCCGTTGCAGCGGATATT
>JBJXFT010000053.1:0-18458 GCA_046155725.1 Saprospiraceae bacterium | reverse complement strand
GATGGGGATGGTTTCGCCTCGAAATTTTTCCGGGATTTCGCCGAGGTTGGTCCGCCCGTTTTCGCCGATGAGCGGGGCGCGGCGGTCGTTGCCAAAATCCACGATGACCTTGCCCTTGTTCTGGAGTTCGGCGATGGGCTTGCCGGCGGCATCTTGGACATAGACGGTGAGTTGCATGGAACCATCGCCCAAGAGTTTGAACAAAACAAAGAGGGCAAGCGCGACAAGCGAAACAATCGGAAGCCATTTCCTGATAACATCGAGTGTGTTGTCAGGCAAAGTGTCAATCAATGCCAAGATGGCTTTGTCAATGTTCTCTTTCCCTTGCTTGTACTCCTCCCCCGACAAGGTGCCGAGGTGGTTGTTGCGCTCGTTGGTGGCCCAACGGCCCGAAAGCGCGGCAGCCTGATTGTGAAAATGTGGGTCGGCGAGCGGCTTGGTGGCCGCTACGATTTGGCGAAGCACAAGGTCGGTGCGGCCTTTGGCCAAGAGGTTTTTCAGTGCTGGTTTGGAAGTAGCCATGGCGAGAATTTCGTTTTCTGCAAGGCTCAAAAATAAGCTGCTTTCCGTTGTTTCTTATCGAGCTGTTATTACAGCATTGGCCTTTTGGCCAGCGCGTCTTGGATAACGCCCCAAACTTGTGCGCGCTCACTGCCCTCCAAGACCAAGCGCGGCGCTCGAACGCGCTCGGTGCCAAGCCCCGTGGCCACTTCGGCCAATTTGATGTACTGCACCAATTTGGGGTGGATGTCCAATTCCAACAAAGGCAAAAACCATTGGTACAAGCGCCGCGCCTCCTCGATTCGGCCAGCCTTGGCGTGGCGGTAAATCGCCACCGTTTCGCGCGGAAAGGCATCCACAAGACCCGCCACCCAGCCATGCGCGCCGAGCAGCAGGCTTTCGAGCGCGAGCGTGTCCACCCCGCAGAGGATTTTGAAGCGGTCGCCGAATCGGTTGAGCATTCGGGTCACGTTGCTCACATCGCGGGTGCTTTCTTTCACGGCCTGCACGGTGGGCCACTCGGCCATGGTGTCGAACATTTCGAGCGTGACGAGGATTTTGTAGTCCACCGGGTTGTTGTAAATCATGATCGGCAGGGGCGTAGCCTCGGCCACGGCGCGGAAGTAGGCGAGCGTTTCGCGGTCGTCGGCTTTGTAGCGCATGGGCGGCAAGAGCATCAGCCCGCTCGCCCCGCAGCGTTCGGCTTCGCGGGCGGCAGCGGCGGCGGCGCGGGTGGTTTGCTCCGCGATGTTCATCACCACCGGCACGCGCCCGGCGGCTTTCTCTACGGTGAAGCGCACGAGTTCGTACTTTTCTTCATTGAGCAGGCTGCTGGCCTCGCCGAGGGTGCCGCCCAGCACGAGGCCCTTCGCGCCTGCGGCGATTTGCGCCTCCATATTTTTTTCAAAAGTTTCAAAATCAAGCGAGTCAGACTCGGTGAACGGGGTGGTGAGGGCGGGGTAAACGCCGTGCCAGAGGGTGTGCATGGTGGTTGAGAGACTGTTGAGGTTGTTGAGGGGTTGAGATTGTCGAGGGGTTGAGAATGTTGAGGTTCAAAATCCTTACGATTGCCCACAAATCCGCGCCATGACCTCGGAGAGGTCAAACGTTGGTAGGAAAATCACCTTGCCATGTCCGATTCATTTTTCATGTCCCAACTCAAACTGCGAAGCGATTTTATTTCTTCCACCAAAAGGCCGTAGTCTTTGAATACTTGTTGCCACAGCTTGTGCAGCACATTGTCAGAAGGCAAGCGCTCGATAATGGGGCCGAGTTCCTCGATCTTGGGGCGTTGTGGGGCGTATTCTTTTATCAGGTTGGTGGGCACGGCGGCGCGCAACTGTTCTTTTTCCTCGACGCTCAACAAAAGCCCCGTGTCTTCGGGCCCTTTGAGGCATTCTTCCAGATAACTGCGCAGGACGGAGAGGTGGTTTTCGCACACCCGCTCCAAGTGGAGTTTGTCGTCGAAGGTAAACTTGCCGGCGTACAGATCAAAAGGCAGCCGGCCCTCGGTTCTTACCAAAGTTGGGAAAATGGTTGCGAGATAAAACTTGCGATGGCGTTCGGCGAGGTCCCTGGTGAGCTGCAGTATTTTCTTGGTGTAATCGAGGGCCAGTTTTGGCGGCATTTCATGGAGGATGAGGTGCCTGAACCGTTTGTCTTCGCGGGCAATGATGCCCCCAAAAAAGTCGAGGTTGACCAAAACTGTGGAAAAAAAGACCTTTCCACGCCCATTCAGACGGATTCGCGCAGTTGGTTCAATGTGCTCGCTTTCTCGCAACTCGCTTTTTTGATAAATCGTGATGAGTTCTCCTTGGCGTTCCCAGTAAGCATAGAGGCGGTAGATATTCTGCCTAAATTCGTTTTCGTGGCGCAGGGGGAATAGTTTGCAAAAGTCGCGCATCAGGTATTCAAAATCAATCTGCTCGTTTTTTTGTCGGCTCAAATAGACCAAGATGAGCCTGAAAATACAGCAGTATTCGTCTCGAAGTTCATTTTGGAGGCTGTCTGCGAATTCCTCGAGTATGCTGGAAGTGTTGCCGTTTTCCCACAACGAATAGATGATGCGCCCGCGCAGCACGGGCAGGGTAATGATGTGGTTGCCGGTGGAAATGTCCCATCCTTTTTGGCGCATCCGGTGGATGGTGTCGCAGGTAGATTCGTGGACAAAATCGAGCGTAAGGCGCAGGCTGCCGTTGCAAAAATCCTGAAAACGAAACCGCGCGATGGACTGCTTGAACTCCGCGTCCTCCATCCAAAAGTCCTGCACGATCTGGATAAAATGCTTTACCTCGTTGGGGAATTCTTCTCGGAGGGTTTCCTCCAAATAATGGAGCCTTCGCTTTATGACCTGATCCACAAAATTTGTTTGAGCCGGCAGCACCTTCGCGTTGGACGCTCCTCGAAAAACGTAGTCAAATTCGCCAAAGCGCAGGTGGGCGAGAATGGAAGAAACCGCCGCCGCGTGCTGGAACTGTGCCAAATTTTCGTCGCGCACAGCGATGATCGCCTTGGCCTTCCGGCCCGCAAAAAAAGGCTTCGTTTCGTTGTTGTATTCGTTCAGGATGCTCTGGACGCACAAAAAAAACTTTCCCTTCACCACGTTCAAATCAGTCCAGTCCAAGTTGTCGAACGTCAAGACGGTCGGCAGGCTGTGCTTGCCCAATATTTTGTACAGGATGATATAGTGATACCATTTGAGCAGGTTGAGCACCGGGAGCGGGTCTACGCCCTCCTCGACGAAAGCCGTTCTCAACGTGGCCCGAAACCCCTCGGTGTGCTCGCTCGAAATGTGCCCGAAATGCGCTCTGGTGTACTCGTATATTTCCTGAACGCCCTGCAAGTGCTCCAGTACCTGCATGGCCAAATAGCCCCAACTTTTGTGCTCCAGGTCACCTGCCGTAAAGCTGCCTTCGGGTATGGCGGGCGGAGTTCTGTAAGTATAGTCGCGGTATTCCGTTTTGCACAACAGCAAGTATTTGATGTTGACTCGGATTTGCGCCAGATAACTGTCCTGAATCATTTTCATCACATCCTGCAACAGTGAGTCGGGGTCATTCAGCGTGTTGCGGTGGCTGTTCATGTCGAGGATAAGCCCCGAGCACTGTTGGTTGTACTCGTATTTGTGGCGTATGAAAGTAGACTTGCCGGTGCCCACATGCCCGCTTATAATCAGCATCTCCATTTCAGACTCCACAAACTCGCTGAACTCTGCCATCTCCCCGCTGCGCTCCAGATAGAAGTGTTCCCAAAAATTGGTGCGTGACACCTGAGGGCCTTCAAAGTTGTTGTCAACAAATTTGTTGAGGATAGCGTGCGAGGCAGCGCGAAATCTTTTGAATTGAGGCATGGCGGGTTGGCTAAGATTAAGGAAGGCGGCAAAACTACCATACATATCGCATTCTTGCAGAACGAGGCCCGCCCAATTTTCTACACCCTGTCTGTCTGCGCTCCGAAGGCTGGAAGCACACATCAGCGACACCATACTACTGGACATTTTGCCCAAACGTGGTTAGAACACAGATGACACAGATGCAAGCAGCACAGATTCGAGAGATTACTTTTTGAAAATCAGCGAAAATCTGTGCTGCTTGCATCTGTGTCATCTGTGTTCTATGAAAATGTCCAGTAGTATGCAGCGACACCCCATTTCACCCCCGAACGATTTTTTTGAAAAGCCCTCCCTACTTTTGCCCAACCGTTTTTGAACTATAAACGATGAAGTATGAACGAGGGACTATGAACGTTTGCCGCGCTCGGTGTTCATAGTTCATGCGAATCAAGGGTTAAGGCCAAAATGCTTTTACGACACCGCGTAGCGGTTGAATTTGAATAGCCCCGATTGAAAATCGAGGAAAACGAAGGTAGGTGGACAACCCTGAAAGGGTTGAACCCCTTTCAGGGTTCTTTCAAAACATTCTTTATACCCCGATTTTCAATCGGGGTTATTCAAATTTCACCACTTCGTGGTTTTTTGCTAACTCCTGATTCGCATAGTTCATAGTTCCTCGTTCATAGTTCCTCGTTCATAGTTCCTCGTTCATAGTTCCTCGTTCATAGTTCCTCGTTCATAGTTAAAAGATAATGGCCAAACATCTCGAAACGGGCATTCTCGGCGAATCCGCCGCCGTCGAGTTTCTCGAAAAAAAAGGCTGGCGCATCGCCGAGCGCAACTGGCGCGCGGGTCGCGGCGAGATTGACATCATCGCCTGGGCGAATGAAAAACTCCTCGTGTTCGTGGAGGTGAAAACTCGCGCGGGGGAAGGCTCTGGCTTCGGTAGCCCCGAAGAAGCCGTGGATGCCAAAAAACAAAACCTGCTTGCTCGCGCTGCGGGGGCTTACATGGAGGCGATTGGCTACGATTGGGAAATCCGGTTCGACACGGTGGCCGTCATCCTTCGCCACGGAAAAGTGATGGAAATCAGGCACGTGGAAGATGCGTTTTTCCCGATGGGATAAGGCTCTAATCTCTTTGCTGCCCATTTCCCTTTTTACCTTTTTTTACTTTTGTTGCATAGACTTTGGCTTTTTGGCCCTGCTGCGCCCCTCACCTTTGTGCTATCAAAACGGCAGCCACGCAGGATTGCCGTTGCGTCTGAAACCACATTTTTTTCAACTACAAATTTTCTTTTCACGATGAAAAATTCTCTGTTGCTGTTGGCAACGGCCTTGCTGTTCATTGCCAACGCTTGCCAAAAAAACGACCCTGCCACTGACCCAAATGCTGAAGCCGCAGCCATGCAAAGCATCCGCGACTACCTGACTGGCACCTACGGCTTTTCGCCGGAAAGCATCGAAGAAACCCCCGAAGCCTTCATAGTGGAGGGCGACCAAATGTTCCCGAAAGCAAATTTTTGGGAAAACTACGGTGTGAGCAGCCCCAATGAGTTTTTTGTGGACGCTGCGCACGAGGAAGGCACCGCCGGGGAGCGCAAACACTACCGCAGTTCCTATTTGGTGACATCTACGCCCTGGAAAATCAAAGTCAATATCTTTCCCAGCACCCCGCAGTCATGGCGTGACGCTATCTACGATGCGATAGATGAATGGAATGACCTCGACGGGCGTTTCCTTTTTGAGCCGATGGGAGTGGCTTACCAAGTGGACGGCGCCATCAATATCATGACGAACGACCTGCTGCCAAACAACGTGGTCGCCCAAGCCACATACCCAACCAGCAACGGCAAGCCCGGCAGCCCGATTCTCCTCAATTCGCACCACAACAGCCTGAATGCCAGCAAAAAACTCTTTGCCGTTGTACACGAAATAGGCCACTGCATCAGCATCCGCCACACGGACAAAGGCTTTGGCACACTGATCACCAACGTGAGCAACACTTGCAAAAACAACGGCGACCCGAACTCGGTCATGCGGTCTTTCGTGGACTTCTGGGAGGGCTTTTCCAACTGCGACGAGGAAGCGTATCAGGCACTGTACCCCGATTAAAAATGAAAATTTTCCCTGAAGTGCTTTTTGCAAAAAGCAACGGCTTGTGCACCAATCGAATCAATCGGAGTCAATCTTCAAAAATCGAATCATTTTTTCGCACCCTAATCACCACCCCCTTCGACACAGGCGTACCGCTTTTGTCCGCCGTGCTGCCAATCGGCACCAGCACGTTCGCCTCGGGGAAATAGGTGGCCGTGCAGCGTTCTGGAATGTCGTAAGCCACTACGATGAACTTGCGGGCGATGCGCTCCACACCATCATGGGAGTTGAGCAAATCCACCACGTCGCCGTCTTTCAACCCTGCTGTTTGGATGTCTTGTGGGTTCATCATCACTACGCGGCGTTCGTGGAAAATGCCCCTGTAACGGTCGTCAAGGCCATAAATCGTGGTGTTGAACTGGTCGTGGCTGCGGATGGTCATCATCACGAACTCGTCGGGAGCGAGTTGGTTTGCGGGCAATTCGGCGAGGCTGAAATTGGCTTTGCGGTTGAACGTGTTGAATTTCCCGATACGGGCGGCGTTGGGCAAATAGAAGCCACCCGGCTCGCGCACCCGGCGGTTGTAGTCCTCAAAACCAGGAATCGCGCTTTCGATGGCTTCGCGGATATTGTCGTAGTGCTGGAGGTATTTGTCCCATTGAATGTCAGTGTCGGGGTGACTTGAAGTCATCCCGACACTATGCGGAAAAACCGCCTTCGCCAAGCGGCACACGATGACCGGCTCGCTGAGCAAATGCGGCGACACGGGCGGCAGGTTTCCTTTCGAGGAATGCACCACGCCCATCGAGTTTTCCACCGAGACAAATTGCTGTTCGCCCTGCACCATGTCAATGTCGGTACGACCGAGGCAAGGCAAGATGAGCGCCTCGCGGCCATGCACCAGGTGGCTGCGGTTGAGTTTGGTGGAGACCTGCACCGTGAGGTCGCAGCGACGCATGGCTTCGGCGGTGTAAGTCGTGTCGGGCGTGGCGGAGAGAAAGTTGCCGCCCATGGCGATGAAGACTTTGGCTTTGCCCGCGTGCATGGCGCGGATGCTTTCCACCACGTCGTAGCCGGGCTGCTGGGGCGGGCGGAAACCAAACGTTCGTTCGAGGTTGTCGAGAAAAACCTGCGCGGGCTTTTCGTAAATGCCCATCGTGCGGTCGCCTTGCACATTGCTGTGGCCGCGCACGGGGCAAGTGCCTGCACCGGGCTTTCCGATGCTGCCTTTGAGCAGGAGCAGGTTCACGATTTCTTGGATGGTGGCCACGGCGTTCTTGTGCTGGGTAAGCCCCATGGCCCAACAAGCGATGATTTTTTTGTTGAAAATCAGGAGTTGGGCCGCTTCCCGGATTTGCTCCAGCGGAACGCCGCAGGCCGCCGCGAGCTCGTTCAGGTCGTGTTTTTTCAAACTTTCCAAATACGCTTCCGCGCCGAACGTGTGCTCGCGGACGAAATCCAAGTCGAACACCGCGCCGGGGTTTTGCTCCTCCGCATCCAGCATCAAAAGGGCCAGGGCTTTTAGCAGCGCCATGTCGCCGTTGATTTTGACTTGCAAAAAAACATCGGTCAGGGGCGTGGCCAGACCGAGCAGCCCGCGCACTTGCTGCGGGTGGCTAAAGGCGACGAGGCCGGTTTCTTTCAACGGGTTGACGGAGATGATTTTCGCGCCATTTGCTTTTGCTTTTTGCAGGGCGCTGAGCATTCGCGGGTGGTTGGTGCCAGGGTTTTGGCCGAGGATGACGATGACTTCGGCCTCGTAAAAATCTTCCAGCGTGACCGAGCCTTTGCCGATGCCGAGCGATTCGCCGAGCGCGACGCCGCTGCTTTCGTGGCACATATTGCTGCAATCGGGCAGGTTGTTGGTCCCGAATCGGCGCACGAAAAGTTGGTAGAGGAATGCCGCTTCGTTGCTGGTGCGCCCGGAGGTGTAAAAAACGGCTTCGTCGGGCGAGGCCAGCGCGTTCAGGTGGGTGGCGATTTTGGCGAAAGCCTCGTCCCAAGAGATGGGCTGATAGTGCGTCGCTCCAGGCGGCAACCAGACTGGCTCGGCGACGCGGCCTTTTTTGCCAATTTCATAATCAGAAAGCGAGGCGAGGTCGGCCACACTGTTTTGGGCAAAAAATGCTGCGGCGAGTTTCTTTGTGGTGGCTTCTTCGGCGATGGCTTTTGCGCCGTTTTCGCAGTATTCGGCGAAGCCGCTGCGCTCGTCGTCGGGGTCGGGCCAAGCACAACCGGGGCAGTCGTGGCCGTCTTTTTGGTTGAGTTTGGCGAGTGCTTTGAAGCCGCGCACTACGTCCATTTCGGCGAGGACGTGTTTCACGCTGTTCAGTACGGCGGGCAGGCCCCCGGCCACGGTGGAGGGTTTGCGGCGGCGCAGGCCGGTGAAGGTTTCTGGATTTTCGGGGTTGGGCTCGGCAGGTTCGTTCCTATTTTTCATGAATAACTTTTGCAGTAAGCAGTGGGTGCAATGGAGATTTTTGGGGTGACACCGCTCCGTTCCTCCGAGATGCCACCTCAAAAACTAACACGCCGCATTTGGGTTTGCGTAATTGTCCGATTGGTCTTCTTCGGTATTATCGAGACAGGCGAAATCTTTCTCCAAAAGCAAATGGAGCAAAATGCCGGGCGCGGTTTCCTGTTCGTTTTCAAAGCCCACGCGCGCTTCGGCATACCAAGTTTTGGCCGATTCGGCGGGGATGAACAGGTTGATTTTTGTGCCGTTGAAGGTGGCTTGCAAGCCCGCAATGCCTTCTTTCGCCTCGAGAGAATAGACAAAAACCTGTTCCTCGTCGGGGCCGAAGCGGGTGCTTTCAGAAAGATAGCCCGTGTCGCCCAAAGTTTTTACCTCGGTCTGCGTAAGGCGGTAGCGCAGGGAATTGCCTTTGATTCGGATTTTCATGATGAAGGTTGAGGATGTTGAGCCGAATAAACATTGAACCTGTTTTCCCTCAAAAAACCGATGAGCGTGATGCCAAATGCCTTGGCGGTTTCGACGGCAAGGCTGGAAGGGGCACCGACGGCACAAACAAATCGGATGCCGGCCATGGCGGCTTTTTGCAGCAGCTCAAAACTCGCCCTGCCGCTCAGCAGCAAAATGTGGTTGTCGAGGGGAATCAAGTTTTGGCACAAGTAGTGGCCGATGAGTTTGTCCAGAGCATTGTGCCGACCCACGTCCTCGCGCAAAGCGAGCAGGTTTCCTTCCCTGTCGAAGATGGCCGAAGCGTGCAAACCACCGGTCAGGTCAAAGGTATCCTGTGCTTGGCGCAAAGTGCCGGGCAGTGCACAGATAATATCGGGGGAGATTTCCCAATCGCGTTTGTTTTTTGAAAGGGAAAGTGTTGCGGTGGTTTTGACTGCTTCGATGGAAGTTTTGCCGCACACGCCGCAACTGGATGTGGTGTAAAAATGGCGGTCCAATTTCTTCATGTCAAAATCCAAATCAGGGTGCAGCGAAGCGAGCGCGATGTTCTCCCCCAAAGCCCTGACCGAGGCGATATCCGAGGATTGGAGCACGATGCCTTCGGTGAACAAAAAGCCCGCTACCAAATCCTCGTCCGCGCCGGGGGTTCGCATGGTGACGGAGAGGTTTTTGGTAATGCGCTCGGAGCTGGGCCCGTATTGCAAGCGGATTTCCAGCGGCTCTTCCACGGCCAGCAGGTCTTGCGCTTCGTGAATGCCCTGCCCGTTAAATTTATGCACCCGCGTTTGTTGCACTGCAACGTTTTTCATTGGGTGTACGGAAGCAGCGTTCATACGTTCAAAATTTTGATGGACAAAGTTACAAAAGCGCGGCTTTTTCGCCTGATTGTGCGCTGCATTAGGATTCTTGCTCCTCCACTTTCTCTTTCTCAGGTTTCAACAAGTGCCGAAACCGACTTGGCAACAGCCTCATCCTGTCGCCCAGCCACCGTTCCAGTGTTATTGCCACCAAGGCGTAGCCCTCCGCCATGCCCGGCACGGGCACCAGCACCACCACAAAAAACGGCAAGAACCGAGGGATGTCTTTCATCTGCTCCACAGCCTCGCGCAACTCTTCTGGCGTAGGGTGGTGGTGCGCGGGTATGAGGCGCAGTTTTCCAGTTCCTTGCCGCGCAAACACTTTCAGCATCCGGGTCGTCTCGACGCCCTCCATCACCATCGCCCAAAGCATCCGGCGCGGCAATCGTATGATTTCTCGAAGTTTCATGCTGAGCAAGATTTGGAGCAAAGATGAGGCGATCAGGAGAGAAAAGCGCTACACCTCTGCCAGCCGCCGCGTCAGCGCCTCCTTCCCGTTTTCGGGTGAAAACCTACTTTTGCCACGAATCAAACCAGCACATGGAAAACCCACTCCTCAATTTTATTGAACACGCGCTTGCCGAAAAAACCAATGCCAAGTTGATTTTCGAGTTCCACGAACTCGACTCCGAGCAGGCGGCTGCGCTTTTGGAGTTGTCTGGCCTTGATTTGACGGGCTACCACAGGGTGGTGGACAGTTTTGCGGTCAGGCATATTTTCAAAAATCATGGCAACGACAAAACCGAATTGTTGCGCGGTCAGATCGGTGTCGTGCGGGAGGATTTTTTGCTAATCGAACGGACGGTAAAAACAAGCAGGGTAGTTTCGATTGAGGTGAGCAAAATCGGCAACGTCATGTTTGTTTACACATTCGAGCATGAAAATTTCAAGATGATTTTTGTCGAAGAAATTCGTGTGCGGCGAAAGGAATTGGCTGTGCTCACTTTTTACAAACAAAAAATCCGCAGGCGGTGAAGCCAGCGGATTTTAGATTTTTCACAAACGTAACGTGCTATTTTCCTGAAAACCAAGAACGCGCCGCACCTAACGTCCGAAACGATTTGTGCATAAATCCGGGACAAAGTTACGATTGGTTGTTGAAATTGCAAGGGGCTGCCTATTACCAATCCGCGCCAATCCGCGAGAGTCCGCCAAATCCGCGTTACACCTCCGCCAACCGCTTCGTCACCACCTCCTTCCCTTCTACCACCGACTTCCTTCCAAACAACAGCCCCGCCCCATCCGCATCAATCAGCACCGTATCGTCTTTCTGGTAATCGCCCGCGAGCAAGTGCTTGGCGAGTTCGTTGATGAGTTCGCGCTGGAGGGTGCGCTTGAGCGGGCGGGCGCCGAACTGCGGGTCAAAGCCTTTCTCCACCAGCCACTTGGCGGCATCTTTGGTAAGCGCGAGTTTCAGTTCTTGCTTGTTCAGCATGGCGTGTACGTCTTTGAGCAGGATGTGCAGGATTTCGTCCATCTGGTCCTTTTGCAGCGGGTGGAACACCACGATTTCGTCAATCCTGTTGAGGAATTCTGGGCGCAGATTCATTTTTAGCGCATCCATCACCTCCACTTTGGCGGATTCAAAAGCCTCGCGCTTGCGCTTGTCTGTCAATGTCTCGTAATCCTCAAAAGCGTCCATGATGCGGTCGCTGGCGAGGTTGGAGGTCATGATGATGATGGTGTTTTTGAAATTGGCGGTGCGGCCCAGGCTGTCAGTCAATCGGCCTTCATCAAGAACTTGCAGAAATACATTGAAAATGTCGGGGTGCGCTTTTTCAATCTCATCCAGCAAAATGATGGCGTATGGTCGGCGGCGGATTGGCTCGGTCAATTGGCCGCCCATCTCGGATTCCTTGTAGCCCGGCGGCGAACCAATGAGGCGGTTGACCATGTGCGCCTCCATATACTCGCTCATGTCGAAGCGCACGATGGCACTTTCGTCGTCGAACAGCACATCGGCCAATGCCTTGGCGAGTTCGGTTTTGCCCACCCCCGTAGGGCCGCAGAAGATGAATGAGCCGATGGGTTTGCGCTGGTCGCTCAGCCCGGCGCGGTTACGGCGGATGGCATCTGCGACTGCACCAATAGCCTCGTCTTGCCCTACCACTCTTTTGTGCAATTCAACCTCCAAGTGCAAAAGCCGCTCGCGCTCGCCGCGCAACATCTTGGCGATGGGGATGCCCGTCCAGCGCGCCACTACTTCGGCAATGTTGTTGGCCGTGACCGTTTGGGTGGTCATGCGCTGTTCGGGCGCAAGGGCAGCGAGTTTCTCCTCGGCGGCTTTCAGCATGGCCTCGCGGGCCGGGATGTCTTGGTATTTGATTTTGGAAGCGACTTCCAGATTGCCCTCGCGCTCGGCACGCTGGTACTGGATTTGAAGTTCCTCCAACTTCTGTTTGCTGGTCTGGATGGCCTCTACGATTTCTTTTTCGGAGCTCCATTTTGCCCGTAGGGAGTCCAATCTTTCGCGCAAATCTTGGATTTGTTTGTTCATAGCCTCCAACTTTCGCGTGTCCTTGTCGCGCTTGATGGCCTCGCGCTCTATTTCCAACTGCCGCAACTGGCGGTCGAGTTTGTCCACCTCCTCCGGCACAGAGTCGAGCTCGAGGCGGAGTTTTGCGCCCGCCTCGTCAATCAGGTCAATGGCCTTGTCTGGCAATTTCCGTTCTGAAATATAGCGGTTCGAGAACTCTGCGGCGGCAATCAGGGCCTCGTCCGGGATTTGCACCTTGTGGTAATTCTCATATTTCTCGCGGATGCCGCGCAGGATAGAAACCGTTTCTTCCACGCTCGGCTCGTCTATGACGACTGATTGAAAACGGCGCTCCAGCGCCTTGTCGCTCTCAAAATATTTCTGGTATTCGTCCAGCGTCGTGGCGCCGATGGTGCGGAGTTCGCCGCGGGCGAGGGCGGGTTTGAGGATGTTGGCCGCGTCCATCGCGCCTTGCCCGCCGCCTGCGCCCACGAGCGTGTGGATTTCGTCAATGAACAAAATGACTTGCCCGTTGGAGTCCACCACTTCTTTGATGACAGCCTTCAATCGCTCCTCGAAGTCGCCTTTGTATTTTGCTCCCGCAATCAAAGCGGCCATGTCGAGCGTGAAAATCTTTTTGCCCGCGAGGGTTTCCGGCACGTCGTGCTGCACGATGCGCCAAGCGATGCCCTCCACAATGGCGGTTTTGCCCACGCCGGGGTCGCCTATGATGACGGGGTTGTTCTTTTTGCGGCGGCTGAGGATGTGCAGCACGCGGCGGATTTCCTCGTCGCGCCCGATGACGGGGTCGAGTTTGCCGTTTTCAGCCATTTCCGTAAGGTTGATCGCGTATTTCTGGAGGGCGTTGTACACGTTGTCGGCAGCCTGCTCGGTCACTTTGCGGCCTTTGCGGAGTTCTTTGACGGCGGCGGTGAGGGCATCGAAGGTCGCGCCGTTTTCGCGGAGCAAGCGGGCAGCCTTATCGTTGCCTTTGACAATGCCGAGCAAGAGGAGTTCGAGCGAGATGTACTCGTCACCAAAGTCTTTGAGCAGGGTCTTGGCGGCAGCGACGGCTTTGTTGGCCTCGTTGGTGAGGTATTGTTTGTCGGTGCCCTGCACTTTGGGGGTTTCCCACACGAGTTTGTCCAACTGCTCGGTGAAGGCAGGGATGTTGACCCCGGTTTTTTTCAAAAGGAAATCGGTGGCGGAGTCGTCCACGTTGAGCATCCCTTTCAAAAGGTGGGCAGTGTCCACGCTCTGCTGTTCGTAGCCGGCGGCGATTTGCTGGGCTTGGAGGATGGCTTCTTGAGCCTTGATGGTGAAATTGTCGTAGGTCATTATTACAGGGGAATCTTTTTCCGAGGGGTAGATTTTTTTGCAAAAAAAATCTACCCCTCGGAAAAAGATTTACAGTTTTGGATGGTGAAGCTTGGCTTGGGTTTGGGGGTTTCTGGTTTGAGGGTTTCTGGTTAGGCGCTACATTTTTGCCAACTCAAAAATTTCCGTTTTGCTTTCGCAAAGTTTGAAAACGCTGTCGGATGCTTGACACAAGCCTTTGAGGTTTTCGGACAGCAAGTTCGCTTTTTGCATTCTTGCTCGCCTTCAATTTTTCAGCCAATCAAATTTCAGCGAAAGAATGGCAGACGGTCACACGTTGGAGAGCCATTTTGTCGGCCATTTTTTAATTATCCTGACGGATTGGCGGGATGCCTTTGAATCGAGTCAATCGAATTTATCTTTGCCCAGAACAAAGTACCCGCTACCAAGTGCATCTGTCGGCCAAGTCAAGCCATCTTCACCATCCAAAACTGTAAATCTTTTTTGCGCCGGGCGATTTTGCCCACAGACCACCTATCGAAAACTTTTGCGCAGCCAAGCAGTTTCTCGAACCCAACAAAACCCCAGAGAATCTTCACCATCCAAAACTGTAAATCTTTTTCCGAGGGGTAGGTTTTTTTGTAAAAAAATCTACCCCTCGGAAAAAGATTCCCCTGTAAAATATGCTTACCGTGATTTCCCGTGGAGATTCATTCCCCGACCCTTTCCCGAAAGGTGCTGTCCTGCTTTTTGACAAACCTTTCGCTTGGACTTCCTTTGATGTGGTGAACAAGGTGCGCTACCTGCTGGTGCGCAAACTTGGCAACAAAAAACTCAAAGTCGGCCACGCCGGGACGCTCGACCCGCTCGCCACGGGCTTGCTCATTCTTTGTGTGGGCGAGTACACCAAACGGATTGACGAATTTCAGGCGATGCCCAAAACCTACGCGGGTACTTTCACTTTCGGTGCCACCACGGCATCGTTCGATTTGGAAAAATCGCCCGATGTTTTTTTCCCCACTGCGCATTTGACAAAAGAGGTTTTGGAAAATGCCAAGCAGCAATTCGTGGGCGACATCCTGCAAGTGCCGCCCATTTTTTCAGCCGTAAAAGTAGAGGGTCGGCGGCTCTACAAAAATGCCCGAACAGGGCAAGAAGTAGAAATGCCGCACCGCCCAGTGCGCATTGATTCTTTTGATTTGCTGGGCGATTTGCGCCCCGTGCCGCCCGGCCTCGAAGCCCCCATCGTGGCGAGCAAAAAGGGGGCCGACATCATGCTCCACCCTAACTACGCGGAAGGTTTGCAAATTGATTTTCAAGTAGTTTGCAGCAAAGGGACGTACATCCGTTCGTTGGCAAACGACCTTGGCCAAGCCGTGGGGAGCGGGGCATATTTGAGCAGTTTGCAGCGTGCGGCCACGGGCGGTTTTTCGATAGAAAATGCGTGGACGGTGGAAGGGTTCGAGGCTTGGGCAGGCTGACACTTGCAACCCGAGTTGTTTTTGAAAACACCGGCGCCGTCATTTCACAATGACAAGATCTCCGGGGGAAATGCCCGCCCGGAACGAGCCGATTTTCGAGCCATCAGTCCTATAAATTACCACTTCTCCCGCGCTCGAAAAATCCTTCGCGTCGGCGCAGTAGAGCAGGTTTTGCTCCGCGTCGAAACCCAGGCCATACGCTGCTTGCGAAAAAAGTACGCTCAACGAAGGCGTTTGGCCGCTTTGCGTCACTTTGTACACATTGTTCCCGCCGATGAAATACATCTCCCCCGAATCGCCATCCAGCACAAGGTCGTCGGAATAAGGAGGGGCTTCAGCCCCGATGCCGCTATTGGAAAGATAATCGAGCAGGCCTTTTTGGGCGGGGTCCAAGAAGTAGCCTTTGCAGAGGTAAAAAAGTTTGGCGGGCGATGAGTGATTATTCAAAACGAGCGAGGAGGGGTTTATCCCCGAAGGAGTGGGCAGAGTTTGTGGCAAATCGCTCGAAAGCAGGATTTCCGTCAAAGTAGAATCCTTGCCGTAGCCGCCCGAATTGGCCACATACACGCGGTCGTTTGCGCGCACCATTTTTTCGGGGCCGTGGCCGGTGGCGATGGTTTTCAGCACTTCATTGGAGCTCAAGTCCACTTTTGCCACAGTTCCTGTGAGGCCATCCAAACCCCATTGACTGATGTAGGCCGTGTTGTTGTCGAGCGGCAAAAAGTAGCGCGGCAGCGCCAGCCCGCCGATGGTGTCAAGGAATTGGAAGGTTTGGGCATCCACCACTACCACCCGGTTGGCACCGTTCACCACGATGTAGCCCTTGCCGTTGTGGAATGTCAGCGACTGCACAAACTGCCCAAGCACCGCGCCGTTGTTGGCTTTTTCAAAAAGCGAATCCTGCGTTTCGCCCGTGTCGGGATTGTGCCAACTGATAGTGCCGGTGCCACCAAAAGGCCCTTCGTTCACCACAAAAATGCCTTGGGAATAATCGGCTTGCGGAATGGGAACGCAGCAATCTTTGTTTTCGCCGCAAGCAGAAAATAGCCACGCGGCTGCCAAAAAGGAGAGGAGGATTTGTTTGACTTTCATTTTTTTGAAAAAAAGTAAGCATGAAAGGCAAACGGATAGGGACTGACGACTTGCCACTTCCGGCCTGTGGCCGTGAATGGCAAGTTTGTAAGCCGAGACTTTCTACCCGAAGCCCAGTTGAGTTCGCGGCGTTTGGCAGGTCTTCTGGCTCGTTTCAGTTCCGAGCGCCTTCCCATTCCGATTGGAACAGTGGCAAAATGCTCGTCGCTTTGGTTCAGAAAAATGACAATTTTTCCAAACCAGAAACTTACAGCAGCGGGGACTGCCCCGGATTTTCACCGGGTTCCCTTTTCATCCCGACCGCAAGGTCGAGAAACCAAAAACCGGGGCGAAGGTATTTGCGTTACCAGGGCTTTCCTATAAAAACCAGAACTGACCAAGAATAAGTCAGCACCCCCCCGCCGTTGGATGACAGATTTGTGATGGGTGGAAACGAACAACTTGTTTTTGAGGCGTTTATCACTCACTTTTTAGACAGGGCTTTTTATAGGAGAGCCCTGTTTGCGTTACCGCGAACTTCCCGAAAGTTTTAAACTTTCGGGAAGTTGAATGCCGCCGAAAACAAAAAATGATTTGGCTAAAAATTCAACCCACTCTATTCGAGACTTTTCGACACACCCCTCAGATGAGCCCGAACAAGGTTTTCAAACCCAAGCCCAAGAAAATCAATCCAATCAGCCCGTTGGCGTACCGTGCCACCGCGCCCGATCGGCGCAGAATAGCCTGCCCCAACCATGCGTACAGCCCCAGCGCGAACAGTGTGCCGATAGAAACCCCCAACGAAAAAACCAAGGTGTAAAAAAAACCTTCTTGCCACCAACCTTCCACCCGCAGCCACGCGCAATACACAAACCAATAGGGCACGGCGAGAAGATTGAAAACGCTGACCAATGCGCCTTTGGCAACCTGCCGCGCCAAGGGTGCGGGAGGAAGACCCTCCGGCGATCGAGGGGTTTTTGCAAAAAAAATCAGGTAAAAACCCAGTACGAAAAAGACCGGCAACGCCGCCCAATGAAAACTCCGCTCCGCCACCGGGTGGCTCAAAAACCAATCGGTGAGCAGCACAGCAGCCCACGCCTGAAAAAACTCGGCTGCTGCCGCGCCAAAAGCCACCGCCATGGCTGCCGCCAGCCCGCGCGAAATGGACGTTTGCGACACGGTGAGGCTGATGAGGCCCGGCGGCAGCGAGCCAAATAGGCTGAGAGCAAAACCTGCAAAGAGTAGGAGCATCTGTTTTTCTTACAGCGTTTGATGGCCTTTAAATTTAGGAAGGCCACAGCAAAGACCAAAGCCTGGCGTCCAAAGTCCGTGAAACTTGGTACAAGCAAACACAAATTCTTCTCACTTTTGCCGTGCTTTTTGGAGAAACAAATATCCACGCAAATGACTCGAAACTATAACTTACTCGCCCTGCTGTTTTTCGCCCTGCTCTCCCCAGCCCTTTGGGCGCAAACCAACGATGAGTGCACCGGCGCGACCGTCATCCCGGACCCAACCGATTTTTGCACTCCCACGCCCAGCGAAGACAACACTTTTGCCACTGCCAGCCCACAGCCCGCGCCGAGTTGCTCTGGCTTCGCGCCGACTGACCTTTGGTATGCTTTCACGGCCATAGCATCCGATGTGCTCATCATCGTGAAAGGGCAAACGCCCACCAACCCTACCGGCACCATGTTCAGGCCGCAAGTGGCGCTTTACAGTGGCGATTGCGACAGCCTGACCGAAATCGGCTGCGCTTCCGACCTGACTGGCACCAGCAATCTCCCGCTTTTTGCCACCGACCTCGTGGTGGGCCAGCAATATTTTGTGCGCGTGGACGGCCAGCTCCCCGGCCTTTTTCAACTCTGCATCCGAAATGAGGAAACGGTGAACGTGGTGTCGGGCGATTGTCCCACCGCAGCCTTTGTGTGTAGCAAAGACCCCATCGAAGTGAGCGAGGTGTTCGGCTACGGCAACGATCCATTTGAAATGGACGCTGCACCCTGTCTGCAAGGCTTCGCGGGTGAGTCAAGTTCGGCTTGGTATGTTTTCACCGCCGCCAACAATGGCAAACTTGAATTCACCATCACCCCCAACGACCCTAACGACGACATTGATTTTGTGCTTTACCGCCTGCCCAATGGCCCAGGCGATTGCACGGGAAAAATATCCGAACGCTGCATGGCAGCGGGCGACCTCCCACCTACAAGCCCTTGTATGGGTCCGACCGGCCTGAACAGCTCTGCCACCGATGTCAACCAACCACCTGGCTGCGCCGTCGGGCAAGATAATTTCCTGCGGTTTTTGACCCTTGTGCCCGGCAGGACGTATGCTTTGGTGATCAACAATTACACCGCAATAGGCAATGGCTATACCCTCGAATGGGGCGGCACGGCTCTTTTTAA
>JBJXFT010000407.1:0-3712 GCA_046155725.1 Saprospiraceae bacterium | reverse complement strand
CTCGCCCGCCGTAGATTTATCGAAGGAGGGAAACCCTGCCGACGTTGGAACAGGCGTTGAAATCCAGGTAAGCGATACGGGCATCGGCATCCCCGCCGAGTCGCTCGGTAAGGTGTTCGACCGTTTTTTCCAAGTAGACAGCTCGCACACGCGGGCGGGCGAAGGCACGGGCATCGGCCTTGCGCTGAGCAAGGAACTGGCCGAACTCATGGGCGGCGGCATCTCGGTAGAAAGCGAAGTGGGGAAGGGGTCGGTGTTCACTTTTTGGCTCCCAGTAGCCCCCCCCAGCCCCCCCGGAGGGGGGGAGATGGCGCTGCCCCAACATTCTCTGTCAGGGGAAGGAGGGGAGAATACCTTGCTCTTGACCTTTTCATCGGGGGAGAAAGATTTGCCCTTAACCTCTTCACTGGGAGAGCCCGAGGTGCTGCCACACCCCTCATCTCCCCCAAACAAGGAGGCCCAGAGCAGCGCCTTCTCCCCCCCTCCGGGGGGGCTGGGGGGGGCTGCCCCCGTCGCGCTGGTGGTGGAAGACAACCCCGACCTCCGCCACTTCATCAAAACCTCCATCAGCCCCAGCTGGCAGGTGGTAGAAGCCTCCGACGGCGAAGAGGGCGTACGGAAGGCCATCGAACTGCTGCCCGACCTCATCATCTCTGACCTGATGATGCCCCGCAAAGACGGCTACGCCCTCTGCGATGAACTGAAAAACCACGAGTTGACCGCCCACATCCCCATCATTTTGCTGACCGCTAAAGCTGCCATCGAATCGAAGTTGAAGGGCCTGCGCACCGGGGCCGACGACTACCTGACCAAGCCCTTCAACACCGAAGAACTGCTGGCGCGGATGGACAACTTGGTGGAAACGCGCCGCCGCATGCGCGAGCGCTACGCGCAAACGCCGACCGCGCTTGCGGCTCAGCAGGCCGAAGAGGTGCCGGAGTTTTTGTCAGAGCCTGACCGGGAATTTTTGCGGAAGTTCATGCTGCTGATAGAGGGGCACCTCGGCGACGAGATGCTGGGCGTGGAAGATTTTGCCCAAAAAATGTTCCTCAGCCGCTCGCAGCTGCACCGCAAGTTGAAAGCGATTACCGACCTGTCGCCCACCGACCTGATCCGCGACTACCGGCTCGACCGCGCCTGCGCGATGCTCAAAAACCGCGAAGGCTTGGTGGGCGAGGTGGCGCTGCGCACGGGTTTTGGCAACGAGAAGTATTTCTCTACGGCTTTCAAAGAGAAGTTTGGCGTTTCGCCGAGCCAGGTGAATTAACCCACAGGCGGCACCGCTTCTTTCACCCGTACTTCTTTTCCGCAAACCGCGATGGCTAAGTGCAGCACGTCCGTCACGCCGAGGTCGGCCAGTTCGGTGGCGTATTTTTGGCGGAACACCTGTTTTTCGGCTTCTTCGAGGGCCTGTTCGAGGGTTTCGTTGCGGCGCAGGTTGGGCGCTTTGATTTCCATGACCACCCCTTTTTGCGCCGCGTCGCGGGGGATGAGGCAAATGTCGTAGCGGCCAAAACCGCTTTCGATGTTCGAGCGGATGCGATAGCGGACATCCAGCCGCACGAGCAGGCCGAGCAGGAAGGCGTGGTAAAAGTGCTCGGGGCGGTTTTTTTCGGCATCGTAAAAACTGAAAACGCGGACGACAAAATCGGAGAGGAACTCCTCGAACGTCAGCACGTCGCCCGTGAGGAGGGCGTTCAGCATGGGGTCTTTGAGGTCGTCGCGCAGGTCGCTGCGGAGCCACGAAAGCACCGTTTCTTGGTAAGCACTGCGGATTTCGCGGTTCGGAATGGACAAATCGAACGTCGTAAAATCGCCTTCGGGCTGCGGGTTTTCGGCGCGGAGGTAGCCAGAAAAGTAGAGCAGGTTCAGCACGGCGATTTCATTTTCTTCCAGTTCCTTGAAAACGAGGTGCTCGCTGAGGCGGACGGTGATTTTCTCGCTGCGCACCAGCCGTTCGAGCAGCGGGCGGATGTCGTTGGATTTTGCAAAAAAGAGGCGTTTGAGCAATTCGTTGCCGGACGTGTTGACCCAGTAAGGCCGCAGCACACGGTCTTCCGAATCCACGAAATTGATGATGGACCAGGGGTTGAAAATGGTGGTTCCGCCGAAGCGATAGCCGTTGTACCACGAGTTTATGTCGGCCATTTCGCGCCCGTTCAGGTCGTAGTGTCTAAGCATGGCCTGCACCTCGGTTTCGGTAAAACCGAACTTGTCGCAGAAGGCATCGGGTACGATGCCGGAGGAGGCCTTGAAGTTGTTCAAATCGCTGAACAAACTCTCCTTGCTCACGCGGAGGATGCCGGTGAGCACGCCCTTTTTCAAGTGTGGATTGTCTTTCAAGGCCGAGCCGAGGAGTTTTCGGAGAAAATCCACCATGTCATCGTAGTAGCCTTTGAGCCAGCCGTTTTGCACGGGGGTGTCGTATTCGTCAATGAGCACGACGGTCGGGGCGGAAAAATGCTTGTTCAAAAGTTCGGACAACTGCCGGACGCTTTGCACGAAAACCCCGGCGTGGAGCTGGCCCGGCGAATCCAAAGAGGCGTTCATTTTCGCCAACTGGCTGTCGTACTCTGGGTTGCCCGCGAGGTAATCGTGCCGCCGCCACTCGTCGCGCAGGGTGCCGCAGAGGTCTTCGAGGGCATCGGCGAAGTGGTTGGCGCGGGCGTTTTTGAAGGTCAGCATGATGACCGGGTACTGCCCCTGATGCCGCATCATGTCCGCGTCTTGTTGCACGGCCAAGCCCTCGAACAGGGGCGCGTAGGATTGGCTTTTGTCAAAAAAGTAGCGCAGCATCGAGAGGTTCAGCGATTTGCCGAAACGGCGCGGGCGGCACAGCAGGACGACTTCCCCGCTTTTCATCACAGACGAAACCAGCGCGGTCTTGTCCACATAGTAGCGGTTTTCTTCCATGATTTTTTTGAAGTCCGAGTAGCCTATGGGCGTGTCCTTTTTCATAAAAAGCGATTTTATCGAGGCAAAAGTAAGCAGCGGGTGCTGGTTTTCGTGTAACCACAGCGAACCCCCATGCGACGACAGCGAACCTCGCTGCAAAATGCGACCTCAGCAAACCATTATGCGACGACAGCGAACCCTACCTGCCCCGCCCGCCCGCCACTTTTGTCCCACAGGAAAAAGGCCGGCACACTGACCGGCGGGATTCGTACTCCTTTTCAAGGCTGACTGGGGCGGTACCCGTTCTGGTCAGCCGATCCCGCCCGTCGGGGCCGGCTCTTTTCCCTGATTTTTCATCACCGCTCCGCGCTTCGGCGCAAAGCAAATCAGGTTTTATCATGAAAGGCAGTACGAAATCCATCGTCGGCACTCCACCGACCGCACCCCAATTTTTTGGCGCAGCCCTCCTTTTCGCCCTCTTCCTTTTTGCCGCGCCTGCGCAAGCGGCCACCCTCACCGTCACCAACGGCAGCAACACGGGCAGCGGCTCGCTGCGCAACACCATTGCCTCGGCGGCTTCGGGCGACATCATCGTGTTTTCCGTTGCTGTCACGACCGTGACGCTGACCAGTGGCGAATTGCTGATTGACAAAGACCTGACGATCAACGGCGGCACGAACGGCGTGACCATCACCCGCTCTGGGGGGACGCAGTTCCGCATTTTCAACATCAGTACCGGCACGGTCTCGATGAACAAACTGACCATCAGCAACGGCAATCCTGGATCGGGGCAGGCTGGCGGCATTCAGAACAACGG
>JBJXFT010000406.1:0-3663 GCA_046155725.1 Saprospiraceae bacterium | reverse complement strand
GCTCTCCAAATACAGCGTGAAACGCCCCAGCACTTTGGCCGTGGTGCCGCGATTCGAGCATCGCTGGTTTTCCGTTTCGCTGCCTTTGGTGGTGGACGATTGGCGGACGTTCCGGGCGGGAGCGGCCATCCGTTTGGCCTGGCTTTACCTCGGCACCGACAACGTGGGCAGTTTTTTCAGCAAAGAAAAATTGACTGGCGCGGATGTTTACATCGGCTTCAAAATCAATGCTTTCAGCCTGAATTTCAAGAAACGAGAAAAGGGCTACAAACTGAACCGCGAGCGCGGCAGCCGCCGCAGCGAGCCAAATCGGAAGAAGATAAAGTGCTATGATTTTTGAGAAATTTGAAAGCCCTCAGAGCAATGCTCCGAGGGCTTTCAAATTTTTAAAACGTCGTACCATTTAGAGCGCAGCGAAGGTTCTGTGTAGAATTGTGCAGCGTGAAATTTCCCCAGATTCCTCTCTGCGCTCGGAATAACAAGCTGAACTAATAATTCGCCTGCATCTGTATCCGAAAGTAATTGCCCCGCTCGTCATAGTCTGTTTTGAAATCTGAATATTTGCGGTTGCTGATGACATAAGCCAAGGTCACTTCCAAGTTTTTAAAAGGAAGCCATTCCACGCCACATTCAAGTTCGTTTAGGTCGTATCGGCGGGCATCAAGTTCTTGCTTTTTGGCACCGTCATAGACCTGATAGCGCGCGTATGGGGTGATAAAACCTTTTCCGAGTTTACTTCGGTAGGAGGCCGTTATGAATCCCCCGTTCAATTTTTGCACTCGAATCGAATCCGAAGCGGCATCGAACGATGGGCTTTCTCCTACATTGTATTCGGCCAAAATGCCAAAGGGTTGCTGATACAGCACAACAGTGGCAGCCACCCGGCGATCGGTGTAGGTCAGGTTTTCGGACGCTTTTGTTCCGCTCGAAAGCTGATCTTTGGAGAGTGTAAATTTCCCGGCGTAGGCTTGAATGCCCGGCTCAATGATCTGTTTGCCGATTTTGAAAGGATAGCTCAGACGTGCCACTGCATGGAGATAGTCGTTCAGTTCGGGCTTATTGGTCGTTTGGCCATTATAAAGCCCAAGCGCAAATACCCCATAATCGCCCGTTCCTTTCATAGCGTCATTTGCGGATTTTTTGAAAAACTCACGGGTTTTGGCAGGCGCGTAGTAAAAAAACGCACCAAAATCGCGCTCATTGGGCGCGGCAGAATTCATCGGGTCAGCGCGGTCGAGCGGCAATCGGTTGGAACTCGATTGCATATTTTCAAAACCGAAAGGCACTTTGCTTTGGCCAAACCGCAAGCGGTATTCTTTCTTTTTGTCAAACGCCAGATCAAAATATGCGTCACGGACTTGCAAAAAGTGCCTGCTGTTTGAACTGGCATCGGAGGAATAATCGAGTTGGATGTACATGAAAAGACGCTCATGGGCATCCCCGCTAAAGATCAACCGTGCCCGGCGAAACTCGAACGTTTGATCTCTGCCAACGCCCTTGTCGCACTGTTCGCACTTCAGGTCGGGGTTGGTTTCGAGCAAGCGGTTGTAGCGGAATTGGGCGTAGCCGCGCAGGCTAATCTTGTCGTACCACTTGGATGGCGATTGGAAGGTTTTGGAAGAAGGATTGGCATTTTTGGAAAGAGAATCGGGGGCGACGATTTGGCCGGACGCGCTTTGAAAAGCATACGTCAGCGCAAACGCCACCGAGAGGAGACGTAGCAACATAGTCAGGTTAGGAACAGACTTTTGTTAAGAAATGGATACAGATATAGCGGCTGCTTTAGCTGCCGTATCAAATACGACAGCTAAAGCAGCCGCTACATTTTAGGCAAACATCCTGAAAAGGAAAAACAGCAAAGCAGCCATGATAAACGTGACCGGGAGCGTGAGCAGCCAAGCTAGCGCGATGTTCGTGATGGTTTTCCGGCGCAGGTTTTGCACCCCGCCTTCGGCCACCATTGTGCCGGCTACTCCGGAGGAAAGGACGTGCGTAGTGCTCACCGGAAGGCCGTAATAACTGCTCACGCCGATAGTGGCGGCAGCGCAAAGTTCCGCGCTCGCCCCTTGGGCGTAGGTCAGGTGGCTCTTGCCAATCTTCTCGCCAATGGTGATGACAATGCGCTTCCAGCCGACCATCGTGCCAGCACCAAGGCACAGCGAAATGAGCAGCACAGCCCATGTTACCCTGTATTCGTAAGCCCCTTTCAGGCTTTTCACTTCTGCTTTGGCGATTTTGGCGGCATCGCCCGTAAGCGTTTCAACTTTCGTAGCAGATTCCATTTTCTTGTTGAAACTCTGGACAGCCTTGCGGACAGCGAACACTTCTGCTTTGTCTTTTGAGTCAAAAGTATCGAGCTGAGCAGTCATTTTTCTGCAAACATCGGCCAATGGAGCCAGATGAGTGCTGTCAGTAGGGAGCGCTTGTACAATCGAGGCCTCGATTTTTCGGACCCGCGCTATCGTGTCGGCTGCATCGAAATCTGGGGAAAGCGCAAACTGCATGGGCATAAATGCGATGAGCACCACCATCAAAAGCCCTACGCCTTTTTGGCCGTCGTTGTTGCCGTGGAAATAACTGACCAAAGTGCAAGTGGTGACAAGAATACCGCGAATCCACAACGGTGGGGCTTGGTTTTTTTTCAAATCGTCTGGCGATTTGAAAATGGTTTTCTTTTTTACCAAAGCCCGCAAAAGGAACATCAACAAGATGGCGAGCGCAAAGCCAAACAGAGGGGAAATGAGCAGCGACATCCCCACGTCTTTCGCTTTGTCCCAGTTCGGGCCTGCGCCGCCATGCACATTGAAAAAAGCAAAACCACCGCCCAACAGCGCACCGATCATGGTGTGCGAACTGGAACAAGGGATGCCAAAATACCAAGTGCCGAGGTTCCAAGCAATGGCTGTGACAAGAATAGCGAGCACCATGGCGATGTTTTCGTTGAGCGGGATGTTCATCATGTCGTTGAGCGGCATGAGTTTCATCATGCCCATCGCAACGAGAATGCCGCCAAACATGGCACCGATAAAATTCCATATTCCCGACCAGATGACGGCGAAAACAGGTGGCAAAGTTTTGGTGTAAATTACCGTCGCAACGGCATTGGCAGTGTCGTGGAAGCCATTGATGGCTTCAAAAACACAGACAGCAAGTAAGCAGACGATAAGAAGGATGGATGCGTTCGTGGAGAGATCCGCGATAAAGCCCAGCATCATAAAATGGGAAGTTTAGTAGTTCGTAAAATTTTGATTTTGGACAGCAAGATTTCGAAGTTTAGGGTTTTGACAAAAATCAAAAAGCAAACTGCCAAAAAGCGAGGTTAGGAAACTCGCCACAAAAGTAGAACGGGCTGTTCGGCAAGGAAGGGGGCTCAATATTAAGTTAGGGTTAAGTTTAGGGATGACGCGATGGAGCCATAGGGCGATGAAGTGATCGGGAGCATCGTTTCATCACTCCATCATCCTGCATTGAGGATAGGCAGCAGCACCTCCACCCGCGTGCCAGAGCGTTGGCCGTTGGTAAGGTCGGCAAGGTCGTGGATTTGGATAAAATTGTCGCCGTCGCGCTTCTGGATTTGGTGGAGCAAGAGCAGCCGCTCGTGCGTGATTTCCATGCCCCGCGACCGGTGTTTCTGAAAGCCCGCGCCCGCTTGGGCGGCTGCTT
>JBJXFT010000405.1:0-5473 GCA_046155725.1 Saprospiraceae bacterium | reverse complement strand
AAATGAACCACCTCCACGTCGCTCCGCACCTGCTGGAAATACTCGGCCAGCAAGCGGCGGTGGCACTGCTCCGGGCCGTGCTCGCTGCACAGCAGGCAGTGGCGGTGCAGGGCGGCCACGTCGGTTTTTTGGGCCACTTTGCGCATATCGAGCAGGTTGAGGTACTCCACTTCGTACTCTGCCCAAGTCATTTTCTTGTCGCGGTAGCGGGTCAGCAGTTCCTTCGTGGGGGCAAACTCCAGCTGGTGCGAGTAGCCCATGCCGCCTATTTTTTCAGCAAAAAAAGCCAAGTCGGTGCCCTTCGAGTAGCCCGCCAGTTGGCCCGCGTTGTTTACCCGCGTGTCCACGATGCTGGTCACCTCCGCGCCTTGCAGGAGTTGGAAAAACTGGCGGGCGGTTTTGCCCGTGAAGCCGATGGTGTAGAGTTGAATCATGTCTAGGTTGTGGATTTGGTGAGTTGTGGATTTGGTGATGTGACAGCCCTCAGCCTTCCTCCGTCTCCGTAGGCAGGGCCTTTGCTGTCCACCCGATGTCTCGGTTTAGGAGTTGGTAGGCGGCTTCGAGTTGTTGTTTCTCCGAAACGTCTGGCTCGAACAGCGAGGGCTTGGGCAGTTTCTTCTGATATTTTTCGAGCATCCGGTTTTCAAGTTCCTCGTTGGTCATAAGGCTTTTGTCTTTCAAAATGTGCTGCACCGCGTAGCCCATGCGGGCCAGATGCACCGAAATCATACCGAAGCGGTGGCAGTCGAGCGGCTCGGCTTCGGAACACATCAGCGCGATGCGGAAGCCGCGTTCGAGGCCAGTTTCGAGGCGGCGCACTCCTTCGCGGAAGGCTTCCGAGCGGCGTACCTTGTCGAAATCTACTCGCCCGGTCTCGTCCTGCACTTCGGGGTCGGTGTGGCGCGCGCCGAACTCTGCTGGCAGGTGCAAGTAGCGTACCGCGTGCTGTTGCAGGTAGGCCGACAGGGGCCGCTGGTTGTACTGCGGGTTGTACTTGCTGGCGGGGGTGCTGCGCACGTCCACCACGCAGTCAATGCCGTGCGCCCGGAGCATCTCGACGAAGTATTCCGCCGGGTGCGTAGAGTGGCCGATGGTGTATATGGTGTCCATGAATACCGGGGGAACGATGAACTATGAACGATAAACTATGAACCCAATCCAAGCACTCGACAGCCCGAGGTACAGGCAAAGCGGCACGTACCAGCGCGTGTCCATGCGCCCAAACTCGGTGTCCTTTATTTTTTTAAAAAAGCCGACATAGCGGAAGTCGCCCACCGCCCGCAGGAGGAAAATGCCTGCAATGCCCCAAATCACCCACTTGTTGGCAAGTGGCGGCCGCCCTTGCGCGAAGCTTATGCTCAGCGAAACATGGTAGGCCGCGAAGCCCAGCAAGCCCAAAGCCACCGCGAGGCAGGCCAGAGGGCCGGGGTTCATGGTTCGTTCGCCGCCGCCACCAGGGTTGGTCGGGAGCGCGAGTGCCAAGCCCCACTTGCCGCCCAGCATCCAGTAGAGGTGCAGGCCGCCGAGCAAGGCGAAAATGAGTGCGTTGGCGAGGGCGAGAATCGTGGTCATGTTTGTTGTGTTCCCCACAGATAAATCTGTGGGTTGAGGCGTGATAAAAACCGGAGAGCTGGCCCCTCAGCCCACGAATTTATTCGTGGGAAATTTATCCGTGGGTGTTTTGGGGTTCCCAGTGATACCAGTTGAAATCCGTCCCCAGTTCAAACCCCGCCGAAGGGTAGAGTTGGTTGCCGATGTCGTTGGTTTTGGCGGTTTCGAGCATGATTTCGCGGGCACCAGTTTCGTGGGCGAGTTGTTTGGCGCGTTCGAGGAGCAGTTTTGAAATGCCCTTGCCTCGGTGTTCGGGGGCCGCGAAGAGGTCATTGAGCAGCCACAGCCGTTTCATTCGAGTGGAGGAAAACAGTGGGTAGAGTTGGGCAAAGCCCACCGCTACGCCATCTTCCAGCGCGATGAAAATCTCCGCTTCGCCGCGCTCCATCCGGTCTTTCAGGAACTGCCGTGCGCCTTCGCGGTCGGGCGTTTTTTCATAAAAAGCCCGGTACGCCTCGAAGAGGTCGGTCAGGTTTTCGAGGTCGGAAGGGGTGGCGGAGCGGAGGGTGGTCATGGATTTGTTTTTAAAAAGCCACCACCTCCCCGTTGTTCACATCCTGAAACCCCGTCGAAATCACCCAGTCGCCCTTCTTCAGGCCGCTGAGTATCTCCACTTGGCCGTTGTAGTTCTGGCCCTGTTTCACCGTCACCTTTTTCGTGTTGGCCTGCTTGTCGCCCGTCTTTTCGGCCACCAGCACAAAGTCACCGTCCTCGGCGCTCTGGATGAGGTTTACCGGGATGCTGATGGCGTTCGCGCTCTGGTAGTCCACGATCTTCATCACCGCCACCTGGTTGGCACTGTAGCCGCCGCCCGGCAGGGCGCATTCCACGGTGAACGTGCGCGTGGTGGGGTTGATGCTTTTGCTGACGTAGGTGACGCGGGTGGTGATTTCCTTGTTTAGGTCGGGGAAGAAAACCTGCACCTGATCGCCCTTGCGCACTTTGGCGGCGTAGGCTTCCGTCACTTCGCCTTTTACCTTGAGGTTGCTAAGATTTAGGATATTGCAAAGCGGGATGCCAGGAGCAATGGCTTGGCCTTGCTTGAGCAACACCATGTCCACCGTGCCGCTTTGGGGAGCGTATATTTTGGTCATGCCCCATTGTTCTTTCATGGTGGAGATGCTGCGCTCCACGCTTTCCTTGGCGTTGGTGGCTTGGATAAACGAGACCTCGGTGCCGATTTTTTGGTCCCACAAACTCTTTTGGCGGTTGTAGATATCGGTGGCCGTCACGAGTTGGCCTTCGAGTTCGGCCAAACCTTTGAGCATCATCGCGTCGTCAATTTCGGCGAGGAGTTGGCCTTGGCGCACGTTGTCGCCGTTTTTCACCAACACTCGCTTGAGCGCGCCGGGCATTTTGGAGGTAGCCATCACGCTTTGGTCGGCGTCCACTTTGCCTTGCAAGTCAATGTAGTGGCGAAATGGTGCGATGGCTATTACCGTGAGGCCTACGGTCTTCACTTTTTTTACTGGCGGGTTGGTGGCGTTCGCTTGTTTTTCCAGTTCGGTTATTTGGGTTTCGAGTTTGGCCTTCTGGTCTTTCAGGGCGGCCAAGTCGGCGGCTGGGTCTTTCGGGCCGCCACCGCCGCAGGCTGAGAGCAGTGCAAGGGCAATGAGGGCAAAAATTTGAGAGAGGGCTCTATTGTTCATAAAAAATTGATTTTGAATGTCGTGAAACACGTTTTTGAGAATTTTGAAAACACTAAGAAACTAAGGGGCACTAAGGCGCAGCGTACCATTTAATACACCGTGTTTAAATTTTGAAAACACTAAGAAACTACGGGGCACTAAGGCGCAGCGCACCATTTAATACACCGTGTTTAAATTTTGAAAACACTAAGAAACTACGGGGCACTAAGGCGCAGCGCACCATTTACTGCCCCATCGCTTTTTTGATGGCCACCTTCGCCGTCAGCACATCGTACTGGGCTTGCAACAGCCCTTGCTGTGCCGAGTACAACCCGGATTCGGCTTGGGTGATTTCAAAACTGCTTCCAATCCCGGACTTGTATTTCGTCTGCGTGGTATCGTAAATGCGCTGGGCAAGGGTGAGGTTTTTCTCTTGATTGGCCACGCGCTCTTGGGCATTAAGGTATTGCTTGCGGGCAGCGTCCAACTCGAGCGCGAAGGCGTTTTCGAGCATTTGCTTTTGTATGTCAACGGTTTGAGCCGTGATGATGGCTCGTTGTTTTTTTGCCTTCGAGCCGCCGCCATCATAAATGGGTATGCTCACCGATACACCTGCCAATGCTGACGAGATGTAGTACCAGTTGTTGAAATTCGGCGCATCCTTATTGCCAAACCCGCCCTGATACCCCGGCTGCCATTGGGCGAAAGCTGCCACGGTAGGCATCCAGGGCTTGCGGTACAAGTCCACCTGAACGCTGCTCAGGTCGCTGCCTTTGAGCAAGAGCAGGTATTCGGGGCGCGCCATGAAGTTGGCGGGCGAGGTCAAGTCCACTTCGCCGGAAGCAGCGAGCAGCGTGGCCGTGTTGTCGGTAAGGCTGATGTCGTTTGCCACGGGCATTCCCATCGTGAATTTGAGGGCGTTCACCACCATTTCGCGCTGGCGGGCGAGATTGCCGCGTTCCGAGCGGAGGCTGGAGAGGGAAAGTTCGAGGCGGTCCACGTCAAGTTGTTCGGCGAATCCAGCCTTGTTGATGGCCTTTGTGTCGCTGAACAGTTTTTCGAGGTTGCCGATGTTTTTGTCCAGGATGGAAAGGTTTTCGGCAATCACCAGGGCGGGCAGGTAGGCATCGGTCACACGGTTGCGCACCGTTTGCCGTGCCACCGCCAGTTGGTTGTCCACATATTGGCGGTAGTAACGGGCGGCGCGCAGGCCGAGGAGGTAGGAGTTGTTGAAGATCAACTGGCTCAGTTTCAAGTCGCCGGTCAAGTTGTGCACCGGGCTGAATACCAATTTTTCATCGCCCATACCAAACCCCAGTGCGCTGGCAGGAATGCCGCCGCGCTGGAGGAAGCCTGTGTAGGTCACGCCCGCCGAAATCTGTGGCAGCCCGGTGGCGAAGTTTTCTTTCACGCGCCAGTCGGCGTCCTTCACTTGGAGTTGGGCGGTCTTGATGTCGGGGTGGTTTTCCAGCGCGAATTGGATACAATCATTGAGGCTCATGGCCGAAGACTGCCCACGCGCCTGACCGAAAAAGAGCAGCAGCGCGCCGAAAAACAAGATTTTAAGTGTGTATTTGCTGAGCATAGTCAAGAGTTTTTGTCTGTTGATTGATTGATTCTCCTTTGCAATTCTTGGCGACCTTTCTCGGAGAGCACGCCATGCAAGTAGTGCATGATGGCTTCTCGGAACAGCGTCATGCTGTTGTAGGGCGGCTTGGGAAACCAGGATTCGTCGAAGATGGCAAAGGTTTGAGCAAGGTGCAGTTTGGCCACGATGTCCACGTCGAAGTCGTCGCGGTACAACCCTTCCTTTACGCCGCGCTGCAAATTGTCAACCACCACTTTGTACAAAAACCCGCGCTGATAAGCTTGTATTTTGTCCCATGCTTCCCGGTGGTATTTCTGCAACTCGAAAAGCATATTCGACTTCATGCGCTGCATATCGCCCAAGTTTTCGTGTATGACCATAAACATCTCGTCCAGCGCATCCGAAGAAGTATCGGCCACCACCACTGCCCGACCGCACTCCACCGTGAGATGTGCCTCCATCACCTTGTTCACGAGGTCGTCCTTGCTTTCTACGAACTGGTAAAGGGTTTTTTTGGAAATGCCCAGCTCCCGCGCCACATCGTCCATCGTGAGGGCTTTGATGCCGTAGCGCATAAACATCTCGGCCACGCGCTGCAACCATTTTTCCTGCTGTTCCATCATTTTTCCTGCTGTGCTGTAATATG
>JBJXFT010000396.1:0-9650 GCA_046155725.1 Saprospiraceae bacterium | reverse complement strand
GGGTGACTCAAAGTCACCCCGACACTACGCACTCAAAAAGTGACGGGGTGACTGTGAGTCACCCCGTCACTACGCACTGGAACGAGCTCGCCTGCGAACCCAACGAACCCCTCGCGGGCAAAGTCCGCGACTGCCGCGACCGCATCGGCGAAGACGAGCTCGCCACGCTGCTCTACACTTCCGGCACCACCGGGCTGCCCAAAGGCGTGATGCTCACCCACCGCAACATCGTCAGCAACGTCAAGTCCGTACTCGCCATCGTGCCCGTGGGCCCTGACACAGCGGCGGTCAGTTTCCTGCCCATGAGCCATATTCTGGAGCGGATGGTGTGCTACACCTACCAAGCCGCCGGAACGCCCGTCTGGTTTGCCGACAGCATTGAGCGGCTGCCCAAAACTTTGCAAGAAGTGCGCCCGCACTTTTTCACCGCCGTGCCGCGCGTGCTCGAACGGATGCACGAACGGCTCTTGGAGGAGCGGAACAAAGGCGGGAGGTTGAAAAAGAAAATCCTCGATTGGGCCATCGCGCTCGGCGAGCGGTTCCCCTATTCCGGCGGCCAAGCCATGCCGATTGACTACCGCCTGAAACGCTGGCTCGCCGATTTTCTCGTGTTCCGCCATTGGCGGCGGCGCATGGGCGGGCGCATCCGGTACGTCGCGGTGGGGGCGGCGGCTTTGCAGCCGAGGTTGGGCAGGCTGTTTTCGGCGGCAGGCATTGACGTGCGCGAAGGCTATGGCCTCACGGAAACCAGCCCCGTCATCGCGTTCAACCGCTTCGAGCCGGGCGGGGTGCATTTCGGCACGGTGGGCATTCCCGCCCCCGGCGTGGAAGTGCGCATCGGAGAGGAGCGCGACGAGCATGGCAACGGCGAGGTGGAAGTGCGCGGGCCGAACGTGACGAGCGGCTACCTGCACCTGCCCGAAGAATCTGCCGAGCGGTTCACGCCCGACGGCTGGTTTCGGACGGGCGACGTGGGGCGTTTCGAGCACAAACGTTTCCTGAAAATAACAGGGCGAAAGAGCGAGATTTTCAAGACCACGACGGGCAAATTCGTAGCCCCGGCTTTTGTGGAGCAACAACTCGCCGCCTCGCCCTATATCAGCCAGGCTTTGGCGTTGGGGCTGAACCGCCCTTTTGTAGCGGCGCTTTTAGTCCCCGATTTTCAGCAGTTGGAAGCGTGGTGCCAAGAAAACAAGGTGCACTGGACGGCGCCGCAGTTCATGGTCTTGAACCCGAAAGTGGAAAAACTTTTCCAGCAGGAAATTGAAAAGATAAACGAGGAACGTCTCGGCACGATTGAAAAAATCCGGGCCTTCCACTTGCTCCACGAACCCTGGACGGCTGAAAACGGCTTGCTCACGCCCACCCTGAAAGTGCGCCGCGAAGTGCTGGCGAAGCATTTTGCCGGCGAAATGGAAAAGATGTACAAGCAATGACAAAACCTGCCCGCATCCAGCGCATCCTTGACGAACTTTTCCCCGAGGTGCCCATCCCGCTCCAGCACAAGGACGCTTTCACGCTGCTCGTGGCGGTGCTGCTCTCTGCCCAATGCACTGATGTGCGCGTGAACCAAATAACGCCCCTGCTTTTTGCCCGCGCCGACAACCCGGCGGATATGGCGCAAGTCCCCGTCGAGGAAATCCGCGAGATCATAAAACCCTGCGGGCTTTCCCCCGCCAAATCGAAGGGCATCAGCGGGCTTTCAAAAATCATCCTGGAAAAGCACGGCGGCGCGGTGCCGGAAAGTTTTGAGGCTTTGGAAGCCTTGCCGGGCGTGGGCCACAAGACTGCTTCGGTGGTGATGTCGCAGGCTTTTGGCTGGCCGGCATTCCCGGTGGACACGCACATTCACCGCTTGGCGGCACGCTGGGGGCTGAGTTCTGGCAAAAATGTGGAGCAGACGGAGCGCGACCTGAAAGCAATTTTTCCTGAAAGCACTTGGAACAAACTCCACCTCCAGATTATCTATTTCGGTCGGCAATACTGCCCGGCGCGGGGGCACAAGGTGGAGGAATGCCCGATTTGTTCGTGGGCTCACGTTTACTAAACTTTCGAAAGTTTAGTAAACGTATCCAATCGAACCCATCCAATCACTTACTCACACGCTTGGCAAGCCTCCAAAGTCTCGAACGGGACTACTCCCCAGCACCCGCCCCAGATGAACTCTTTACACTTCTTTTCCTGCTTGTCGTAATAGTATCTGGGCATATAAGCCTCGCAGGGGCCAGGGTCGGGTTCTAATTGACAGCGATCATTGACAACAGGGATTTCTTCCTTTTGCTCGTGGCAGCAAGAAGAAATCAGGAATAAGCCGAAGAGGAGAGGGAGAAATTTTGTGCGAGCAGGCTCAATAGGATGGTAAAAACGTACTGATTTTGCCAGCGCGCAATAGCCAAATCAGGGCGTTTTGGCGCAACCCGAACCATGGGCGTTCCAGAGATGTCCATAAGTAGCATATCTTGGCACAGTTTTCTGCCGTAAAAAAAATCTCGTGAAATTTTGACAATTAGCCAAAGTGCAGCTTTTACGTTTGCTGCTAATCTTGATTTAATCCCCCATCCTTCGGCGCGACTTCATTTTCTCAAAGACGACGCTATGATCAGTACCCCGACCCGACGACAAAACCTTTTCTTCCTCCTTGCGCTGTGGCTGCTGTCGCTGTTGCCCTCTTTTGCCTTTGCCCAAGAACAGACGGTGCTGCAACCCGATTTTTCTCGTGCACTCGTCACGCCCCAATTGCTTCGGGATTCCGCCCGCGTTTACACTTTTGACAGTGTGCGCAACCAAGCCGTGGCCGGGGGGTTTGTGTCCGCCCAAAGCCCCTATCTCACTTTCGGCGCCGATGACAGCGTTTGGTGGCTCTATTTCACCGTAAAAAACGAATTGAAAACCCCCAAAACTTTGATTCTCTGGCTGAACAGAAAGAATTTTGACGGCTTCACCCTGCTCCATCAACGGCCCGACAGCAGCCTGCAAACCTTTCCGGAAGTGGGCGCGGGGATTTATGGCGACGACCGCTTTGACCTCATCAACGGCTACTACATCGCGGTGACCACGCTGCCGGGCGAGAACAAATTTTGGGCAAAAGCCTCCAACCAAGTCGGCTCGATGTACCTCGGCCTGAGCCTCCATTCGCCCGACCATTTTGCCCAGATGAGCCGCCGCAACGTGCTGTTGTTTGGCCTGTTTTTGGGCACCATGCTCGTGTCCATCGTGTTCGCGCTCCAATTGTGGTTCATGTACCGCGACTCGATGTACCTGTTCTACCTCGCATACGTGCTGGTGGTTTTGCTGCGCGAAGCCTACAACTATTCTGCGGTGATTGACTTTTTGCCCGTGATGCAGCGCCACGGCATTTCGTTTTTGATGGTGGCTACCTACGGGCTGTTCTACCGGTACTTTATCCGCTTGTGGGAAATAAACCCGGCGATAGACCGCGTGACGAAGTGGTATTTGGGGGCAATGTTTGCGCTGACGGTCATTTTCGGCATCTTGGTCAAGTATGAGCATGGCCCGCTGATGCGGGTGGTTTTCACCTCTGCGATGCTTTCTATTTTGGTCATCACCATCGTGTCCGTGGCGGTAGTCGTGCAGAATTTCCGCACCAACATCCGCGCCCGCATCGTGGTCGTCGCGTTTGTGCCGCTCGGCACGGCTTTCATCCTCAACCTGCTGCGCAACATCAACGTGGTGCCCAACTACCCCTTCATCCAGTATGCCGTGATGTGGGGCTTTATCCTCGAAGCCGTCATTTTCACCATCGCATTTATCCGTTGGCACCGACACCTCCACACCGACCGCAATGTGCTGCAACTCAAACTTTCGATGGAACAACAAGAGCGGCTGTTGGCCGTGCAAGCCGCCGAACAAAAGGTGAAAGACCGCATCGCGCGCGATCTGCACGACGACATCGCCGCATCTATGTCGGGCATACGCATCCTCAGCAAAGTAGCGCACCAACAATTTGCCCACAAAGTGCCGGAGGCCGCGCCCCTGCTCGAACAAATCAGCAAGAGCGCCCAAAGCACCCTCGAAAGCATCAGCGACCTTATCTGGGCCGTGAAGCCTCACCCCGATTACCTGAACGACATGGCAGACCGGATGCGCGAGTACGCGCAGAAGTTTTTGGACGCAAAGGACATTGACTATCAACTCAACATCCCGCGCAACCTCCCCGTGATGGAAATGGACATCGAGTCGCGGCGCAACGTTTACCTCATTTTCAAAGAGGCCATCAACAATGCCATGAAGCACAGCGAGTGCGCCCGAATGGACATCAGCCTTTTGGCCGACGCGGAAAAGATGACGCTTTTGGTGGCCGACAACGGGGTGGGGTTCGACCCTGTGCAGAAACTCGAAAGTGGAGCAGGGGTCGGCCTCGGCAGTATGCACAAACGCGCCGGCGAGATAGGCGGCGAACTGAAAATCAGCTCCGAGCCGGGGCAAGGCACCAAGGTTTCGTTCTCGCTGCCGGTGAAGCGGGGGTGAGCAAGATTGTTGATTGCTAATTGTTGATTGCTAATTGGTGATTGCTAATTGTTGATTGCTAATTGTTGATTGATTGGGGGCGCAATTATTTTAAAACTACGCTTGGAATAAAAAAGAGGCCGTTCCGCCAAATGGCAGAACGGCCTCTTCAATTTTCAACACCTTCGTTTTACGCAGGCATATCATCCTTCTTTTCGTCGCTGCCCGAAACGTAGTCCTTCGCTTTTTGCCAAAAGTCTTTGCCTTCCTCGCCCAGTTCGCTGGCTTCTTCTTTTACCTCGCAAACGGTAGCACGGCATGAATGCCGTGCTACCGGTGAATCATCTCATCACTACCATTTTCCGCCAAGCCATCTGCGCCCCCGCTTCGAGTTTGTAAAACCTACCTTTGAAAAAGTGTACGGCTGTCAATCAACCAGTTTACATTTGCACAGTCTTTTCACCAAATCTTTTTTCTTATGCGAACCTTGACCACACAATTCGTTCTTCGCCTCATGGCAACCCTATCCCTTGCGGGGGGGGGCAACTTCTTGCCCAAGGCACACAACTGTTCACGGTAGTCAGTAACCCAGGACAGCTGAACCTCACCACGCAACAACAGGCTTTAATCCAACAAGTGGCCGCTGACGTGGGTACTTTTGACTACAAAATCGTAGCGTTTTCTGACCCCTCGAATCACATGAGCGAAACCTCCCTCACTTTTACTGTACCCAGCTACGAGACACAAGTATTTACAGCGGAAGCCCGGTATGTGGACTCGCACGATGATGGAGGCTACACTTGGGCAGGTCAAATTCAAACCTTGGGCAAAGGCGACATCATGCTGACCATTACCCCAGGGTCAGCACCTTCGGGTTTTATCCGGTTTACAGACAGGTACTACAGTATTTTAGGGCTTAGTGAAAGCCTTGCCCTTCTCGTAAAGCACGACCTTTCGGCTTACGATCTAAACAGCGATGACACATTTGGCGAAGCACCGCCCCCGCCGCCCGCTTGCATTAATGATACGGCATTTGTAGACATACTGATATTGGAAACACCTGCCGCGAGGGCGAAGCTTGATCTTTTGCCTCCCAGCTACTTGACTTCTGCAGCGGCTACCATCAATTTCGCACTATTCCAAAGTAACGTGGAAAAGACTTACGTGCGATTTCAAAGGCACTATAATACTTTCACTCCAATTGGGGGCTGTGATGGGCAAGTCATACTTAACAATAGCTTCGTTAATAATGATCCATTTTTGATTGATCTGCGAAACACCTACAAAGCAGATGGCATAATCCTCTTAACGACCTGCCTCGATCAGGCTGGCTGGGCGGTACCGGGTCTGAACATACAACGGCCGTACGCGGTTGTTGATTTGGCACACGTCATGGGGCCGCGTTTTACGTTGGCGCATGAGTTTGGCCACCTGTTTTCAGCAAAGCACAACCGGGAGGGCAATGGAGGAGATGAGCCAAACAATGACGGGACAATCAAGCATGGGTGGCGTTTTTTTGATAGCGACGACCAAGAACAGTGGACGATTATGGCAGCATACCCAGACAATGCTCGAATCCTCCATTATTCTAATCCTGACATAGATTACAATGATGCCCCTACCGGAACGCCTATTGACAATAATGCTTTTGCTGCCAGGGTAGGGATGTGCTCCATGAGTCAGAACGAGCCTGTTATGCCCGCATTCCTCAGGGTTTTGATTACAGGGGAAACAACCTTGTGTACCGCAACGCCTGAGTTTCCTCACACTTTTAAGGCTTTTGTAACCGGCCCTTCTCCGGGCATAGGCATGGGCCCCTTCAATTACGAATGGCGGTGGAGCAAATATTTCATTACGCCCTCAAACCCTGGGGCAATAATTGGTAGCAATAGCCCAGAATTAGTGCTAACCTACAACCTTACCTGCGAGGGCGACCGTAAATATTTTCTCAAGGTCATTGTCACGAATGTTATTTACAATGTTGTCAGTCAGAATACCAGACTGATTGATGGTAGGCTTTGCACGGATTGCCCCGATTTTCGTGACGCCCAAGTCTCTGTAGTAGACAATGACCCTTCACTTTCCATTGTTCCAAACCCCGTCAATGACCTGGTTACGTTCAAGTACACAAGCTCTACTGACGAACCGGCAATTTTGGAAATCATCCGGGCAGATGGCCAAGTTTTCCAAAATACAAGCATTCCTCCTTCCAAGGATGGTTTGGGAGAACAAACATTTGATCTGCAAAACTTTCCTTCCGGGCTTTATGCAGTGCGCATTTTCCAAGCCTCCTCCTCTGTCACCCGCACTTTCTCCATCATAAAATAAGCCGCCATGAGACAAGCCTTTTTCGCGCTCTTGATAGCAGGCTACTTTCTGTGGCCCGCCTGCCAACACCCAGAGATACTCACGCCAATCGAGCCTGAGCCGATTGACACGACCCACACACTCACCTGCGAAGACACCATTGAGATCAACCTTTCAGGAACAATGGAACACGGCTATCTGAAAGCGGTAAAAACTTGCCGTGCTTGGAAAGCATCGGGAGAAGCCTTTGAATCAGGTGTGCCTGCCAATCATCTGTTTACTGTGGGCAAGACTTACTTCCCACATATTCTTACAAATGGCGACACCGTCTTGTTATATGCGGAAGGTCTTGCTTTCAGTTTCCCCAAAAAGGTCGGCAAGTTCCCGATGATTTCCCCTCCAGGGCTTCACCCAGATACAGCAACTTGCAGTTTTGCATACATTGATGTTGATGTTTTTCTTGCCGAATGGCTGGTAGATATTTCATTCGCTGAAAACGAGTTAGAGGTTACAGAATTGGACTTGGTCAACAAGCGGGTCAAAGGCAGGTTTAATGTTCGCTTAACGATAGACACGTCCGCACCTGACTACGAGCGTTATCCTACAAAGTTGCACTTCTATGATGGGGAGTTTGACGTGGAGATTGTTGATTGAGTGAATAAAAAGAGGCCGTTCCGCCATTGGCGGAACGGCCTCCTCAAATTACGGCACCTTCGTTTTACGCAGGCGTCTCATCTTTCTTTTCGTCGCTGTTGGAAACATAGTCCTTTGCTTTTTGCCAAAAGTCTTTGCCTTCCTCGGCCAGTTCGCTGGCTTCTTCTTTTACCTCGCCTACCATTTCTTTGGCTTTGTCGCTCAGGTAGCCCAGCGCGCCACCTTCGTGCGCGGCTATTCTTTCCTTGGCGGCTTGGGCTTCGGCGAGTTTTTCGGCGGCTTCGGCTTTGGCCACAGCGGCCATGGCTTCGGCTTTTTCGCTGAGTTCGTTGAATTTTTCAGTGGCGGCTTCTTTCAGTTCGCCCAATTTTTCGGCAGCCACAGCGGCGGCTTGCCCGGCGGCTTGTCCGGCGGCTTCGCCTGCTTTGTCGAGCGTTTCTTTGGCGGTGTCAGAGGCTTTTTTCCAAAAATCTTCCATGGTATGGTGTGAGAGTGGTGAGAGTGGTGAGAGGGTGAGAGTGGTGAGAGGGTGAGAGATGTGAGAGGGTGAGAGACGCGGGATTCAGGCGGGGCTTGTGGGGGAGGTGGCCATTTCCTCTTTTCCCTTTTTCCAGTAACGCCGCCAGAGGCCCTTTACCACGATCAGCGCAACCAACGGCAGGGCGGGCGTGGGCATTTCCTGCGGCATCCAATGCCAAAAGAGAAGCAAGAGCGCGGCGGACAAGGCCGCCGCCGTAAAGTAATTTTCGGTGAAGCCGGAGCGTCGGTTGCGCCAGAAAAACAACAAGTGCGTCGGCCATGCCCACAGGATGTTCAGGTTGTTCTTAGTGGCCGAGTGGTCGGTGGCAAACCACAGCAGTGCGATGACAAGCCCAGCCAAGCCAAGCACAAACCAAAACAACGAATCAAACACGCGCTCGGTGCGCGGGTTGGCCATGCTGAGCAGCCCGATGAGCGCCACGAAGCACATCACCCATAGCGGTCGGTCGAACGGGCTGGGCCGGAACGGCTCTTTGCGCAGGGGCGTTTCGGGGATGTTGCGCTCGCCTTTCACCAGTGGTGTGCCGTTGCCCGTTTTCGCTTTGGCAAAAAGGTCGTGCACATAATCGGGCAGGAACATAAAGTTGTCGGTACTGGCACGGCGGTCGGCGGGGAGGCCGAGCACAAGGTCAATGCCAAAGTCCAGCCAGGGCTTGTCGTTCAGATATGGCTGGAGGAGTTGGCGCATGGTCGCGTCTTTCAGCAGGGCGGAAGTGTCGAATTGGAGTTGGTGGAAATGGGTTTCCTGCAAGATGTCGCGGATGCGCGTGGCGCAGTTGTCGTAGAAAAAGTCGTACTTGTAATAGCGGTTTTCCTCCTTGTGGTTTTCTTGCAAAAGGTCAAAAAGGCGTTGCTTTTGCGCCTGATCCATGTTGAACAACTGCTCTTGCATGGGGCGGCGGTCTTGCAAATTGCCGTATTCAAAACTGCGGTAAGTCTCCACGTCAAGGTTGTAGAGGAGTTTGCCCCGGCAGAATTTGAGCAGAAAATTGGGCTGCTCAAACTCGAAGGTGCCGTAGTTGTAGCAACGGTCAAAGCGGGTGATGGGATCGGTGACGCGGATGGCGCTGTGGCCAAAAGTGCTGTACACAAACTCGCCCGGCACCACCGTCATCAGGCTGACGCGGGCGGAGTCGGAGAGGGTTTGGGAGGTTCCTTCAGAATGAAAAAAGGAAAAGGCGAGGAAGGCAAGCAGGAAGCGATTCATGAGCGGTGGGTTTGTTCGGCACAGCGCAAAGTTCCGAAAAGATTTGACCTTGAGGCTGTACAAGAAATGGTTGTTCCCCAACAACTCAGGCCCCAAAATCTCTCGGCACAAACCCCTCAGCACTGCGCAGGTTGAAGTTTTCGTCGTTGGCCTCCACGGTGTAGATGCCGCGCTTGGTGGCAAGTTGGATGGCGTTCTGGTCGCCCTTGACGAAGATGACCATACCATGCACTTTTTTGCCCCGGTGTTCTGGCATGAAGTGGAACAATTGCTGGCAAGCCTTTTCAACCTGCTCCACATGGTCATCGCGGAAGTGGCTTTTTATCTCGCCGACCATGACGGCGTTGATGCTGCCGTTGGCGTAGCCAAATGCATCAATCTCCAAGGTTTCGCTTCCTTTTCGGCTTCTGATCGGCCCGACGGTGTCCATGCCAAACTCTTCCAGCATGATGCGCTCTACGGTTGGGTATGCCAG
>JBJXFT010000342.1:0-21298 GCA_046155725.1 Saprospiraceae bacterium | reverse complement strand
CAATAGTCAACGGTCAAAAGTCAACCATGGCAGAAATTTTTGAAAAAGCCGAGCAAACCCTCGCCGAAATAGCCGCCCAATCGCCCGCCAACGCGGCAGAATTGGAAACCTTCCGCATCCAGTACCTCGGCACCAAAGGGCTGATAAAAGGCCTGATGGAAGAAATGCGCAACGTGCCCAGCGAGCGCAAGCGCGACTACGGCCAACTCATGAACCGCCTCAAACAAGAAGCCGAGGCAAAGCACGACGCGCTCAAAGAAACCTTCGAAGGCCAAGCACAAGGTGCAGCCGCACAAACCCTCGACCTCACCGCGCCCGGCGAACCGCTCCCGCTCGGCTCGCGCCACCCGGTGGCGGTGACCATGAACCGCATCGTCGAAATATTCACCCGCATGGGCTTCAGCGTGGCCGACGGCCCCGAAATCGAAGACGATTGGCACAACTTCACGGCGATGAACACGCCGGAAGACCACCCCGCCCGCGATATGCAGGACACGTTTTACATCGTGGAAGATGAAGCCCGCCTGTCTGCCGGCAGGCAGAGAATGCTCCTGCGCACCCACACCTCGCCGGTGCAAGCCCGCATGATGGAGAGCCGTCAGCCGCCCATCCGAATCATTGCGCCAGGGCGGGTGTACCGCAACGAAACCATCTCCACGCGCTCGCACGCGCAATTCCACCAAGTGGAAGGGCTGTACATTGACGAGGGCGTGTCGTTCGCCGACTTGAAACAAACCTTGCTGCACTTTGCCCAAGAGATGTTTGGCGCGACCAAAATCCGGCTCCGCCCTTCGTTCTTCCCCTTCACCGAACCGTCGGCGGAGATGGACATCTGGCTCGGCACCGACACGGAAAAAAACGCGCGCCTCACCAAAGGCACGGGCTGGCTCGAGATATTGGGCTGCGGAATGGTGGACCCTCAGGTGCTGGAAAACTGCGGCATTGACCCAAAAAAGTACAGCGGCTTCGCTTTCGGCATGGGCATCGAACGGCAGGCTTTGCGCCTCTACGAAATCGGCGACATCCGCTTGCTTTTCGAGAACGATGTGCGTTTTCTGCGGCAGTTTGCGGCAGCCATGTGACAAGCATTGGAGGTTGACTCAAAACTGAAGCCCATCCTTCGGAGCGCCTTGCTTGAATAATTTGAAAATAGAAAAGCAAAAATGTCGCTGCAATTTTTGAAAGCCGGTAGCACAAAAGTTACCTTTGATGAATGAAAGCACGAGACCTAATCAAGCAAATGGAGGATGCCGGTTGGGTGGAAGTACGGCAAAAGGGAAGTCATCGGATATTTCAACATCCTGATTTTCCCCGCTCAATTCCAGTTCCCGACCACGGCGCGAAGGACTTATCGAAAGGGACTGCTCACGCAATTCTAAAACAAGCAGGACTTCGTTAAGGAACGGCGCTCGTGTTTCTGTTTTTTATGCTTAAAATTTAAAAGAAGTCAGATGTTGTACACCATTGTTTTAGAAAAAGGCTCCGACGAAGATATGTGGGGGCAATTAACCATCGGAGGGACTTTGCTTACCGTCAATGGCAAAAACCGTTTGGAAGTGATTTCTGAAACCCGCAGTTTGTTGAAAGACTTTGTTGAACACGGCGACGTGCCCTTTATGTCAGACGAAGAAATTGCCAATATGCAATTTGATTTTGCATGGCACATGATTGGCGTGTTCGAGGAGTTTGATTGGGTAAAGATTTCGGCAGTCGCCCGGGCAACGGGCATCAACGCCAGCCTGCTCCGACAATACGCTTCTGGTGCAAAACATCCTTCCGAACCCACTGCCCGGCGTATCGAATCTGCCCTGCGTGAACTTGGGAAACAATTGAGCAATGTCAGTATTGCTGTTGCCGCCTGAAAGCGGCGGCTTTGAGTCGAACCTCCACTGGTGCTCGAAAAGAAGACCCCTCTGAAAGGCTCTCTTTTTTGAATTTTAGCGCAGCCGATGTCCCCACATGGCATAGTACAAAATGTACAGGTAGCAAGGCAGCATCAAAAAGAGAAAGGCCGCTTGGTAGCCCTGCGTTTTTTCAAGCAGCCCATACAATTGCGGAATAATCGCGCCGCCCGCGATGCCCATGATGAGCCACGCCGAGCCGACCTGCGTGAACCTCCCCAAACCATGTATCGCCAAGGGGAAAATGGCCGGCCACATCACGGCATTGGCCAAGCCCAACAGGGCAATGCACGACACGGCGGTGGAGCCTGTGGTGAAGTAAGTCAGCACCGTGAGCGCGATGCCGAGCACGGCGGAGTATTTCAGAAAATCTTGTTGCGCGATGTATTTTGGAATCAACAGGATGCTCAAGACGTAGCCCACGAGCATGGCACCGAGCGTAAAGGCGGTGAAGTACTTGGTCTGGTCGAGGTCGAAGCCCAAAGATTTTCCATAGATGCCGATGACATCGCCGGCCATGACCTCGGCACCGACGTAGACAAAAATGGCAATCGCGCCCAGAACCAAATGCGGGAACTGCCACACGCTCGTGCGCCCGGCAGCGATGCTCGACAAAACCTTCGAGGTGGATTCTACCGTGGTGTCTATTTCCGGGAGCGACGAACGGCGAATCATCACAGCCAGCGCCGTCATCACGATTGCCATCACCACGTAAGGCGCGACCACCCGCTCGGCCAATTGGTCCAGCAAGCCCGCACGCACGGCAGCGTCGGTGGCCGCATTGATTTGCGCTTCTATCGCCGTGGCGTTTTTCAGCACGATGCTGCTCAAAATCACGGGGCTGAGTATGCCCGCCACTTTGTTGCAAATGCCCATGATACTGATGCGCTGCGCCGCGCTTTCTATCGGGCCGATGATGCTGATGTAGGGGTTGGAAGCGGTCTGCAAAAGCGCAAGGCCCATGCCCTGCACGAAAAGCCCCGTCAGAAAAAGCGGGAAAGCCCTCGCTTGGGCCGCAGGGATGAAAATCAGGCAACCGACGGCCATGACCACCAAGCCCCAAGCCATTCCGTTTTTGAAACCGCTGCGCTGCAAGATTTTGGAAGATGGGATGGCGAGGAAAAAGTAACTGATGTAGAAAGCAAAGGTGACGAACAGGGCTTGCAGGGTATCCAATTGGCAGGCGAGCTTCAGGAACGGGATGAGGGTGCCGTTGAGCCAAGTGACAAAGCCGAAGATGAAAAACAAGAGGCCGATGATGCCGATTTGGTAAAAATAGCCCCTGTCGCGGAGGGTAGCGTTTTGCATAAGTTGCGGTCGTTTTGTGTCGAGAAAAGAAAAAGGGTTGGTGCCGGGGAATCTGGCGGCAAGTTATAGTCGAACGATTCGATTTTTGAAGATTGAATCCGATTGACTCGATTGGGAATCAACGCTTGAGCGCAGTTCGTTTTTCAAAAACACTTTGCGTTGACTATAGGGGTTTGGTCAATTGCACTTTCAGGCTCATTCCCCCGCATCGAAATAGGCTTTGGTGGCGGCGAGGAAAGTGCGGGCGTGTTCGAGGGCGGTGGCGGCATCGTGCCCCGCCAGTTCGTACGAGAAATCATAATCCGCAGTTTGCCTTAAATCGAAGACGAACAACAATAGCGCATTCAACTTGCCGTCCATCAAGTGGGTTTTGATATACAGTTCATTGAATTTGGTGTGCGCCCCTTGATGGGTTTTGGCAAAGATTTCCTTGTCTATCAAAAGCGCCGTTATGCAATCGAAAACACAATAGTAAGAGCGATTGGCAGCAGCCAACAAGCGACCGTGTTGCAGATTAAATTCCGCATCTGAAAGGCAATCTTCTGCACGTTCTATCACTTTTTGAATTTCTACGCTCATACTTCTACGCCCTCCCGACGCACATTTTTGTAAAAAAGAAAATCAGAGGTTTCAAACAGTTTCAAAGATGTTAGGTGGCGTGAAATGTAGATATTGTAGTCAAGAAGCATTGGGGCAAAGTATTCACTCATAAAAAGTATTTCCTTCCCCACCTCTATCTCCTCATCCTTCAGCACCACTAAAAAATCAATGTCCGACTCCTCGTGAAAGTCGCCGCGCGCATAGGAGCCATAGAGAATGACCTTGGCGAGTCGGTCGCCGTAAAGCAGTTGGAGTTGCGCTTTTACGGCTTTTGCGATTGCGTCTTTGTCCACCATGGCGTAGGTTGTTTTTGATAGGCGAAGGTAGGGGGTTTGGTTAATTGCGCTTTCAGGGTCATTCCCCCGCCTCGAAATAGGCTCGCGTGGCGGCGAGGAAAGTGCGGGCGTGCTCGAGGGCGGCAAGTATGTCTGCCTCGTCTGGCTCAAACTCAAAATCGTAGTCGGAAGACTGGCGTAAGTCAAAAACTTTGGTGAGTGCTTTAGCCAAGCGAATGTCTAAAATTCCCGGCTTTATGTAGCACTCGGCAAATTTCAGGTGCGCCCCTTGGTGTGTTTTGGCAAAAACATCTTTGTGGTGCAGCAACGCTGAGATGCAGTCGAAGATGCAATAGTACGTGCGGTTGGCCGCCGCTTTGTACCAGCCGCCCGCCAAACTGTGTTCGGCACTCAAAAGGCAATCTTCCGCGCTTCGGAGCATCTTGGCTATTTCAATCTTCATGCTATTTCGACCCCTTCTTTTCTTATGTTTTTGTAAAAAAGGAACTGCGAGTTCTCAAACCGCGCCAACGTGGTCGGGTGTTTGGAGATGGCAATATGGTTTTGAAATGAAATGTCGAAGATGGGATCGCTCATAAAGCGCAGTTCCGCGCCAATGTTTATCTCCTCATCCTTCAGCACCACCAAAAAATCAATGTCCGACTCCTCGTGGAAATCCCCCCGCGCATAAGAGCCGTAGAGGATGACCTTGGCGAGCCGGTCGCCGTAGAGCAGTTGGAGTTGTGCTTTTACGGCTTTTGCGATTGCGTCTTTGTCCACCATGGCGTAGGTTGTTTTTGATAGGCGAAGGTACATTCCGAGAGAAGAATTCAGACAATCGCACCGCTTATTCAGCACAGTTGATATTCCGGCGTAGCCATCAGTTGCACCATCGCGGTTTGCACGAGCGCGGAGCGGCTGCTGCGGTCGGTGTTTTTTTCAAGCACATCGAGCGGGAGGTTTTTGGTGGGCGCGGCCCAGAGGAACTCGGCGATTTCTCCAATCAATTCATTGTCGGGCGTTTTGGCAAACAAATCCAGCGCGGGCTGCCAATCAATCACCGATGAAAGGCGGCGCAAACGGCCTTTGGCGGCTTCGCCCATCAGCTGGTCGTCGTCGGCTTTTCCGCGCACATCAAGGTCCTGGTTGGTGTACAAAAGTTGCGGGATGCGCAGGCGCAGCATGAGCGAACTGCTGTCAATCCAGTTGCGGCCGCCGGGCCAGCCCGCCACATTGGGCGGGTAAAACAGGATTTGGCCGAGGGCCTTTTGCAGCATGAGTTGGCTTTCCGGGTCGGCCAGTTCCATGGGCAGGGCGCGGCGGATTCCTACCCAAAGTTCTACGGGCGATTTGATTTTTGACCCCACGTTTTCCGGCGCGTAAAACCAATCCGAGCGCACGATGTCCTCCAGCAAGCGCATGATTTTGTAGCCCGAATCGAAGAAGCGGTCGCCGAGCCAAGTGATTCGCTCTTCTGGCACCACCGTTTCGTTCACCAGGAATTTGTAGAGTTTTCGAGCGATGAACCGCGCGGTTTCGCGCCGCTCCAGCAGCATATCGAGCATATCGTCGCCGTCGAAATTGCCGGTTTTCCCCAGCACCGTTTTGCTGCCTGTGTCGTGGTCGCGCTGCCGGAACACAAAGTCGCCGTTGAGCCGGTGCGCCCAGCCGGTGAATGCGCGTGCGGCTTCCTTCACGTCATTTTCTGTGTAATGCCCGCGCCCCAGCGTGAAGAGTTCCATCACCTCGCGGGCGAAGTTTTCGTTGGGGTGCTGCTTTTTGTTTTGCTGGTTGTTGAGGAACGACAGCATGGCCGCCGACTTTGACACGCCGCGCAGGAGCTCGGCAAAATCGCCCAGCGCGTGCTCGCGCACCACGGTCAAAAGTTGTTGCTGGTACAGGATGTTGATGTTGCGGCTGGCAAAGTGGCCGTGCCAGAAAAGCGCGATTTTCTCGCGCAATTGCGCCTTGGAGTGCGTCATTTCTTCGAGCCAGAGGAGGTTTAGGTTTTGCAAGTCCTCGCGGCTTTGTTTCCTGATTTGGCGTTTTTGCTCCTTGTCGAGGTCGCGGCGTTCCATCTTGCCCAGTTCGCCCACGCCCATCAGCAAGCCTTTGATTGCGCTGTCGGCCACGTCGAAATGCTGGGGCGGGGGCAAGGATTCGTCGCGCAGTTTGGGCCACCAGGATTCGGGCGGCAGCGCGGCCCATTTGTCCCAACTTTTGGTGCGCGGCCCAAAGCCCATGCGCGAGAAGAGGTGCTGTAATTTGTTCATGGTGTATGTGGATGCGCGTATAGCCAGTTTAGAGCGGTTTGGAAAGTTTAGATGGTTTAGAGAGATTGGTTTTCGGCCAATTGAACGCTTCCTTTATTCAAAACCCTGTCTGCCGACAGGCAGGCACTTTGCGTTGACGATAAAGGCGGCTGATAGACGAGCCTCTAAGAATAACGTTTAAGCCTTAACGCAAATTTGCAGCCGATGTACCTTTGGCGCGTCGAGGTATAGCCGATGCAAAGTGGTTTTGAACAAAACGGTCTGTCAACTGATTGGGTCTCAATCGAATCAATCGGACTTAATCTTCAAAAATCGAATCATTCGGCTATAATCACCGAACCAACAATTACACAAATCAACAACCGTGAAGAACATAGCCATCCTCACCGGCGGCGACTCCGAGGAGCGCGTCATCTCCCTCAAAAGCGGCCAAGTCGTCTACGACCACTTGCCCAAAGACCGCTACCGTTGCTACCTGATTGACATTCAAAAGTCCGACTGGCGCGCGCTCGGCTCTGGCGCACAGGTGGACAAAAACGATTTTTCCCTGACGCTGAACGAGGAAAAAATCCGCTTCGACTGCGCCTTTGCCGCCCTCCACGGCGCACCGCTGGAGGACGGCAAAATGCAGGGCTACCTCGAGATGCTCGGCATCCCCTACACCTGCTGCAACGGCTATGTGAGCGCCCTCACGATGAACAAGCACAACACCAAAATGCAAATGGCGCAGTTTGGCAGCCGCATCCCGATGGCCAAATCGGTGCTGCTCCATCGGGGCGAAAACATTGACACAGAAAACCTTGCGCCGCTCGGCCTGCCGCTTTTTGTAAAGCCAAATACCCACGGCTCCAGTTTCGGAGTGACGAAAGTGAAGACGGCGGACGCGCTCGTCCCGGCCATCGAAGAGGCGTTTCGGTTTGACAAGGAAGTGGTGGTGGAAAGTTTTTTGCCCGGCAGGGAATTCTCCAACGGCGCCCTGCGCGTGGGCGGCGAGGTGGTGGTTTTGCCGGTCACGGAAATCATCCCCGACGACGAGTTTTTTACCTATGCCGCCAAGTACGAAGGCCGCTCGCGAGAGGTCACGCCTGCCGAAATCTCCCTCGCGCTCACCGCGCAATGTCAGAGCCAATCGCGCTTTCTCTACAATGCGCTGCAATGCCGGGGCGTGGTGCGCTTCGACTACATCCTCGTCGGCGACACGTTCCACTTTTTGGAAGCAAATACGATTCCGGGCATTTCCCCTGCCAGCATTGTGCCGCAACAGGCGGTGGCGCATGGCTGGGGCTTGGGCGAGTTTTTTGCGCTTTTGTTGGAAGAAGCTATGGCTAAATAGAGCGAGCTTATTCGACGGCTGCTTTTAATGCTGCCCTGGCTAGTATCCTTGTAGAATCCAAGGTGGGCAAAGCCGATTCATTTGGGAACACAATCAAAGGAATTTCTGTACAACCAAGCACTACGGCATCGCAACTGGCGATTTTGAATTCCTCAATGACCGCTAAGAGGTAGTTTTTGGAGCCTTCTTTTATGATTCCATAGACCAATTCGTCAAAGATGATTTGATTGATTCGCAGCCGATGCTCTTTATCTGGGACGAGAAAATCAATAGCCTGCGCCCGAAAAATGTCTGGATAAACCGAGCTTTCCATTAGATACTTGGTACCAAGGATTCCTATTTTTTTAAAGTTGTTTCGCTTCGCCTCTTTGGCAACTTCTGCTGCGATATGTAGCCAGGGTATAGTTATCCCTTCGCTGGCATTTGAAAACGCCCGATGAATGGTATTGTCGGGGCAAATCAAAACCTCTGCGCCTATTGAAGTGAGCTTCTGGGCAGATGTTCTCATCAAATTTGCTACGCCTTCCCATTCATCCCGATTGATGAAAGCCATATATTCACTTAAAGGAAAGGTATGTAGGCTTATTTCGGGATGATTGTGTTCGCCCAAAACGATTGAGCCTTCGTTGCAAATCGTTTTATAGCAAAGCGCTGCGCCTTCATAGCTGCAGGCTATTATTCCAATGTGCTTGATCATTTCAATAGCTTTAGCAAATACTCCCCGTACCCACTTTTTAAATACTTGTGGCCGAGGCGTTCCAGCCCCTCGTCGTTGATGAAGCCCATTTCCCACGCTATTTCTTCGATGCAGCCAATCTTCAAGCCTTGTCGGTCTTCGATGGCTTGCACGAATTGGCCGGCTTGCATCAGCGACTCGTGCGTGCCCGTGTCGAGCCAAGCATAGCCGCGCCCCATGACGCGCACCTCCAATCGGCCTTCGGCAAGGTAATGGCGGTTCACATCGGTGATTTCGTACTCGCCGCGCGGACTGGGCTGGAGGTTGCGGGCGATTTCTACTACCCGATTGTCATAAAAATAAAGCCCCGGCACAGCAAAGTGGCTCTTGGGCTGGGCAGGTTTTTCTTCGATGCTGACGGCCCGGTGGTTTTTGTCGAACTCCACCACGCCGTAGCGCTCCGGGTCGGCCACTTGGTAGGCGAAAATGATGCCGCCCGAAGGCTTGGCACAGGAGCGCAACATCTCGCCCAGCCCTGCGCCGTAAAAAATATTGTCGCCCAGAATCAGGGAGGCCGGGTCGCGCCCGATGAACGGCGCGCCCAGCACGAAGGCTTGGGCGAGGCCGTTGGGTTCGGGCTGCTCGACGTACGAAAAGTTCATGCCCAGCTCGCTGCCGTCCCCAAAAAGTTGGCGGAACTTGGGCAGGTCGTAGGGCGTGGAGATGATGAGCACGTCGCGGATTCCGGCCAGCATGAGCGTGCTGAGCGGGTAATAAATCATCGGCTTGTCGTACACCGGCATGAGCTGTTTGCTCACCGCAAGGGTAAGGGGGTAGAGGCGCGTGCCGAGGCCGCCGGCGAGTATGATGCCTTTCATAGGTGAGAGCGGTGAGAGAAGTGAGAGAAGTGAGAGAAGTGAGAGGTGAGAGGGCGAAGGTATTTAAGAGGCATATACAACCAACAAAAAAGCCTTTCAGGATTGGCTCCTGAAAGGCTTTTTCAAATGATCGCCACATCATCAATTACCAAAACCTGAAGCGGTTGTCTTTCACTTTATGCTGCACCTTGAGCGATTTCATCAGGCCCACGCGCAGGGCACTGGTTGATTGCGATGCCAACTGGCGCTTGAACATAGTCAGGTCGGCAGGCACCGGTGGCTGTGTTTTTTCCGTGAGCGGCTGGATAAACATCACGCCACCATTCCCCACGATGGGGCCAGATACTTTGCCTGTTTCGAGGGAGGAGAGTGTGCCGGACACGCGCGGCTCGCCGTTGGTTTGGAGGAAGCTGGAATTCCGCGAAGTGTCCACCCTGCCTTCCCATTGGGCCGCCAGAGCGGAGAGGTCGCCGGGGCTTTGTATTTTGCTTTTGATGGCTTCTGCCTTTTTGAGGTTTTTCACGCGCGTTTGGGCATCTGGCGTAGCCTTGAGCGTCGCCACGGTAGCCTTGCCCTCTGGGGTGATGCTTTTCACCGCAGCCACCAGATATTTGCTGTCGAAGTACCCGCCTTGGGGGTCGCGGAACGCAAACACTTCTTTGCTCACGCTGCCCACTTTGTTGTTCTCGTCGAAAGCCCAGCGAACCACTTCGCGGGCATCGTCGCCAGAGCCTATCGCTACGCCGAGGTTGTATTCGTTGATTTTCAGCGGCATCGTGTTTTGCATCAGGATGTTTTGCTGTTTGGCCAGCGTTTCCAGATCGGTGATGTTCTTGGCTTGCTGCACGAGTGCAACGGCCTTGTCTTTCATGGTTTGCTGTGTGGTCTTGCTCGGTTCTATCCGGCGGGACAATACGCCGACTTTTACAGAGGACTCGTTTTTGATAAATTTCTTGCCCGTGATCTCGATGATGTGCCAGCCGAACTGGGTGGCAACTTTGTACAGTTTGCCTTGCTCGCCCGTCAGGAAGCACACTTCATTGAACTCTGCCACCATGGCTCCATTGGCAAACCAGCCCAGATCGCCGCCTTTTTTGCCACTGCCAACGTCTTGGCTCATCTGAATAGCGAGCGAATCGAAACGCAGTTTGCCCGATCTGAGCAGCGCCATCAAACTGTCGGCACGCCCCCCGTTTTCCGGAGTTGCCTCCCGAAGGAGGATGTGGCGGGCGCGCACCGAATCGGGGAGCACCTTGCGGCCGACGATTTTTATGATCCTCCAATCGCCCGCATCGTATACAGGGCCGATGATGCTGCCCAAGGGGCTGGTCATGACCGAATCGGCGAAACTTGCAGGGAATTTGTCTTTTGGCATAAACTGGTTGAGGAACGAGCCTCCGTTGGCGACCACATAAACCGAATCGCTTTTGGCGTTGCGAAACCCTTCGATCAGTTTGGCGACCGATTCGCGGGCGGTGGCAGAGTCTGCCGAAGTAGGCGCTACATCGAAAGCCACATAAGAAACGATGCGGCTTTCTTCGGTTTGGTCGTACACGCCTGGGTTTTGTTTCAGGTAAGCTTCATAATCGCTGTCACCCACTTTCACCTCTTCGTCTTTCACTTTGTCAAACGGGATGCGCACTGTGCAGAAATCGCGCCGTTGGTTGTTTTCTTTGAACGCCATTTCGGCTTGCCATTTGGGGGCGTACATCCCTTTGCTGATGGCAGTGGTGAGTTTTTCTTGGAGGCGCGTCTTAATGACTTCTCTCTCCTGCACGGCCCAATAGTCGCGGTTTTTGGGTTCGGTGAATTGCCCTGTCTCGATGGCGTTTTTGATGCTGGAGAGCGTGGCGCGGTTGGGCTGGCCGTCGGCTCCTTTGAAGCGTTCGGCCACCACGGGGCTTATGTTGAGGCCAAACTGGAGGTCAATCAATTCCTCTTTGCCCACCCCGATGCCCATCGCTTTGGCTTCTTTCTCGACGATGGCCCTTTCCACAAAATAGTCCCATGCTTGGGTGCGCACTTGGTAGCTGTTGGCCTGAGGGCCAGAGTACACCAATTGTTCGTAGTTGTCAAATTCGCTGCGCTTGATTTCTGTGTCGCCCACCGTTCCGAGCGAGTTCACTTCGGCGGCGGAATAGCGCTGGTTGCAGGATTCCGCGTCCATCATCATGAAGCCGCCCAAGGCCAAAGTCATTATCACAATGAGTAGCCACCCATTTTTTCGAATAGTCCCTATTAAAGCCATAGTTGCTTTATTTGTTTGAAAATCAAAAATTTAAGTCCAAAAAAGTCCACTTTTTGCAAAGTGGTCGCAAAGGTAAAAAGTTCGGCTGCGAAAAAAGAAGAATTGTTTGCCTTTTCCTGCCCAACAAAAAGCCCGACACCTTATGGAAGATGCCGGGCCAAACGTTTTGCTCTACGGTGAGAAGGATTCAGAAGCGGCGGCGCACCGCGCTGCGCCTTGCGAGCAACTCGGTGAGCTCTATCAGCCCGCTGCCGAGGACGAAAAGCCCCAGCGTGACACCAATGATAAGCATGATTAAAAGTGATTAAAAGGTGAGGAGATAGTGTTCGCGCAGGCAAGAAGCCTGACTTGCAAGGGTTTAGCCAAGAATGATGCCAAAAGCGATTGTAGAGCCTATCCGAAAATCGGCGCCCTATTCCCTGCCCTCCTCTTCTTCTTCTTCTTCCGAGTAGCGCAAAAACGCTCCCCTTCTTGGCGCGGGCATTTCCGAATGCTCGCCCTTGATGATTTTCCACAGCACTTCGTTGAACTCCAGATCCGGCACGCGGTCTTCGCCCGAGAGGTCGAAGGCATCGGAACGGCGTTGCAAGTCATTGTCCACAGAGGCATTGCGGTCGTCGAGGTTGACGGCGGGAGTGAGGGCTTTGTACGGCCGGAGGTCTGCATTTTTTGTAAAGCACCGCCACATCGGGGTGGCCGCAGCATCGTGCTGACTCATGGGCGGCAGGCCGAGGATGAGTTCCATGGTGCGCAGCATCGAGTTGGTGGAATACAGCGTGTGGTCGGCGAAGTTGCGTTTGGCGTATGGGCTGACGACGTAGGCAATCGAGCGGTGCGCGTCCACATGGTCGGCCCCGTTTTGGGCATCGTCTTCGAGCACGAAAACCGCTGATTCCTTCCAGACTGGGCTGTTCGAGAGATGTTCGATAAAAAGACCGAACGCGAGGTCGTTGTCGGCCATCTGGGCATAAGGCGTGTTTGCGCCCTTGCGCAGCCCTTCGGTGTGGTCGTTGATGAGGCGAAGCGTGCTGAGGCGCGGCAAAGCGTTGGCAACCACCAGCGAATCGAAGTCGCGCTTCCACTGGCTCACTCGCGTCGTGTCTTTTACCGAAGTGTCCCAAGAGGTGAAATAAGGGCAAAAATGGCCTTCCAGCGCAGGGATGTTGGCCTTGTAGTCGTCGGCGAATTCGCCGTAGGTTCGGTACGAAATGCCCGCCCGTTTGCAGTAGTCCCACATAAAACCGCCCTTTGGCCAGGCGCTGCGGTTTTGTCCTTCGTACACATAATCGCCGCCCCGGTCGCCGTAACTCGTCACCCAAGTTTTTTCCGTAAAATCGTTCGCGTAGGCCGCCGTGCTCCAGTTGTGGCCGTCGGCGCTGACCTCGGCGGAGACATAGAAATTGTCGAGCAGCACAAAGTCGCGGGCGAGCGCGTGGTGGTTGGGCGTTATTTTTTCTGGGAAAAGACAAAGCGAGGTGTCCCCGTTGCCTTCGGGCATATCGCCCAGCACTTGGTCGTAGGTGCGGTTTTCCTTGATGATGTAAAAAACGTACTTGATCGGCGAGGGGTCGCCCACGCGCTGCGGGATGGGGTTGCCCGGTTCGCCTTCGGCCAATTTTTCCCGCTCTTTCGTGTACGGCGAATTGCGGTAAACCTGCCGCGTGTACCCCGCCAATTGGCGTTCGTTGGGCGCGGCCACGATGCTCATCGTGCCTTTCATCAGTGCGCCGATGTACTGGTCGTCTTCCTCTTCTCCTTTTTGATAGTCCACCTTGTTTTTCTTGCCAATCGGGTTCGGGCCGTTCGGGTTGGGGAACGAGGAAAACCCCTTGCCATTGGCGACAAAAATCTGTTTGCCCACCCTGCGGACACAAGTCGGGTACCAGCCTGTGGGGATGAATCCGTGCGAGCGACTTTGCTTGGGCGTACTCACGTCGAATACAGCGAGGCAATTGTTGTCGGCATTGGCCACATAAAGCGTTTTTTCGTCGGGCGAAAGCGCGACGCTGTTGGAGGTAGAGCCGGTAGGCGCGTCGGGGTAGAGCGTGGCGACGAGCGTTTCCACGGCTTTGTTTTGGGTCAAATCCACCACGCTCACCGAGTTGTCGTCGGCGCAAGCGACGTAAGCCAGCGTTCCTTTTTTATTGACAATTACATCGTTGGGGCTATCGCCGACGGGGATGCGCGTTTTTATTTTGCGGGTTTCTGTGTTCCACACCACCAATTCGTTGCCGCCCCAGTGGGTGATGTAGAGTTGCTTCCGGTCGGGCGAAAGGGCGCAGGTGTAGAGTTCTTTGCCGATGGAATCGCGCTGCACGATGGCTTTGGTGCGCGTGTCCACGACGTACAGGCTTTGGTTTTCTTTTGTGACGACGTAGAGCAGGTTGCGACGGTCGTCCACGCAAAGCCCAGCGGGCGAAATTCGGACGGGCCACGGTTTGCCCAAAACGAGCGAATCGCGCAGGACAAGTTTCCCATTTTCAACAGCGTAGCGAAGGATGGCGTTGCTGTTGCCGCCCGACACGTAGAGCGTTTTGGAATCGCCGCTAAAGGCGAGGCCGAGCCAAGCGATGGGAATTTCAAACGACTGGAGCAGCAGCCCTTTTTTTGCATCTATGAGTTGCAGGGAGTTTTTCCCCTGGCCGTTGTTGGTCACGGCGAGCAGTTTTTGGTTGGGCGAAACGGCGATGTTCAAGGGCAAATCGCCCAAGGGCAAGGAGCGCCCAGCAGGGGTGAGCGACCAACCGGTGGGCAAAAGCATGGATGGAGTGCTGCCAGGCTGTTTGCCGGGCTTTTGGGCAAACAAGGCAATACAGAAAATGAGGAAAAAGAGGATGACGAGTATGGTGCGCATAATCTTAGAGGAAGAGGAGGGTTTTTCGGGGCAAAAATTCATGATGGCTATTCGGGTACAGTTTTAAAAACTTGGAAGGTCTGGGCACACTACACCAAACCCCGCTTCTCCAACCATTCCGGCAGTTCCAGCAAAGACCCGAGCAGCCCGTCATGATCCAACATTTCCAACTCCGCCCGGCTGTGCGTACCGTTCACGACTGCCAGCGAGGCAGCGCAGCCAGCGTTGCGGCCTTCGGCCAAATCCACCGGTGTGTCGCCGATTTTGAGCACTTCCTTGGGGTCGGCAATGTCCAAAAACCGCATCGCTCTATGGATCATGTATGGTGCGGGGCGGCCCTGCGGCACCTCGTCGCTCGCAACCGAGAAATCAATGGTGCTGCCCACCCCGCCTATATACTGGGGGTTAAGCCCAGCCAGCCAGCCCAATTTGTTGAGGATGATGTTGGTGACAATGCGGTAAAAGCCTGTGTTGAGCGCAATTTTGACACCCCGTTGGCGCAGCCACTCAAAGGTTTCCAACGCGCCCTCGGTTGGCACCACCGGGTGGCTGCGGTAGTAGTTTTCCAGAATGGTGCGAAAAGCCTGAAACGAATCTCTCGACTTTTCGGCCATGATTTCCAAGGGGGTGGATTCGCCCAATTGCTCGCGCCAGAGCAGTTGGAACACCTCCAATTTTGACACGCCCATGAGCGCGTTGAGCCGCTGCACAGGCGCGTTGATGCCTTCTTGTCGGCAGGCCACGGCGAAGCAATGCAACACTTCATCATTGTCTCTAACCGTAGTGCCAGCCATGTCGAACATGACAAGTCGGATGGGTAGATGGGTCATTATTGTCTGCTTTTTTGGCGAAGGTAGCAGGTGGTGGGTTAAGCAGGAATTAAGTTTCGGTATCGGAAAAAGGTGTTTTTGAAACCTCTGCTTTACCAAAATTTCATCCCCAAAAAACATTCGAGGGGCTGGGGTTAAGTAACGGTTACGTCTGCGCAAGGGCGACTTTTTCAAGCCAAAACGACTGTAAGATTGCCGCCCTCATGCTCCGCTCCGAATCTTTTGCCCGCCGATTGGCCGCCGCCCCTCCCTTGGCTTTCATCGCCGTGGCGGGGGTGTTTTCTTTCGTGGCCTACTGCTGCATCTATGCTTTTCGCAAGCCCTTCACCGCTGGGGCCTACGAGGGCATGGAACTCTGGGGCATCCAGTTCAAAATCGTGCTGGTGATGGCGCAAGTGGCAGGCTACGCGCTGTCAAAATTCATCGGCATCCGGGTCATTTCGGGCATGACCGCGAGGCGACGGGCGGCAATGTTGTTGGGCATGATTGGCGTGGCAGGTGGCTCGCTGCTGGGTTTTGCGCTCACACCTTTCCCTTGGAACGTCGCTTGGATGTTTGTCAACGGGTTGCCGCTCGGCATGGCTTGGGGACTGATTTTTAGTTATTTGGAAGGCCGCCGCGTCACGGAGGCACTGGCGGCGATGCTCTGCATCAACTTCATCATTTCCTCCGGCTTTGTAAAAACGACGGGAAAATGGCTGCTCGCCACGCAGGATGTCAGCGAACAATGGATGCCTCTTGTGGCCGCCTTGCTGTTTTTGCCTGCGCTATTGTTGTGCTTGTGGGTTTTGGAACATTTGCCTCCGCCCTCGGATGCGGACAAAGCGCACCGCGCACCGCGCCAGCGCATGAGCCCCACTGAGTGCCGAGCTTTGTTCCTGCGCTACGCGCCCGGCCTGATTTTGCTGGTGGGCGCGTACCTCGTGTTGACCATCGTGCGTGACCTGCGCGACAATTTTGCCGTGGAAATTTGGAACGAACTGGGCTTTCGAGGCCAAGCGGGCATTCTGACCACTGCCGAAATCCCCGTCGCCATTTTTTCCCTGCTGACCGTTGGTGCAATGATGTTTGTCAAGGACAATTTCCGCGCGTTGTGGCTGAATCATGGACTCACGTTGGTTGGGGCGGTACTCTTGGCGGGAAGCACGTTCTTGTTTCAAAAAGGCCAGATTTCCCCCGTGATGTGGATGGTTTCGTCTGGTTGTGGCCTTTTTTTGCCCTACATCCTGTTCAACGGCGTATTGTTCGACCGGCTGATGGCGGCTTTTCGCGAGCGCGGCAACGTCGGTTTCTTGATGTACGTAGCCGATTCTATTGGCTACCTTGGTAGCGTGGCAGTGCTGCTCTGGCGCAATTTTTTCGCGGGCGAGATGAGTTGGCTGGGATTCTATACCACGCTTTGCTACGGCGGCGCGGGGTTGATATTCGTTTTGGCGGCAGGCTCATGGGGATATTTTTGGAGAGAAAAGCCCAAGCCCAATCCTACCCTTTTCCACAAATCACCCGTTCCATGAGCGCGAACGCGCCATCCCGCCTTGGCGGGGCAAATCCACAATCAAGCATGAACGACCACAAATTTGACACAGCCGTCGTCGGCGCGGGCATAGTCGGCCTCGCCATCGCTTACACCGCTGCTAAAAAGGGGCAAAAAGTGGCGGTGTTCGAGCGCAGCCCACGCGCCGTGGGCGCATCGGTGCGCAACTTCGGTCTCGTGTGGCCCATCGGCCAGCCGGCGGGCAATCTGCTCGACCGCGCCATGCGCAGCCGTGAGATTTGGCTGGACATTGCGGCAGAAAGCGACGTTCAGGTAAAGCAAAACGGCTCGCTGCAACTCGCCTACCACGACGACGAGGTAGCGGTGCTGCACGATTTTTTGAAAAATGCCGACAGCACAGGGTATCAGGTCAAACTGCTGACACCCAACGAAGTTGGCGCGTACAGCCCTTCCGTGAAAACCGAGGGTCTGAAAACTGCGCTTTGGAGCGACACGGAATGCACCGTGTCGCCCCGGCAGGCCATTCCGCAGTTGGCGGCGTATTTAGAAAAAGAATTGGGCGTGGTATTTCGCTTTGGCTCGGCGGTGACCCATGTGGATTCGGGCATCCTTTCTGATTTTTATGATATTTGGCAGGCAGAGCGCATTTTCGTCTGTTCGGGGGCGGACTTTGAAACCCTTTACCCGCGCATTTTCCGCGAAAGCGGCATCACAAAATGTAAATTGCAAATGCTCCGCACGGCCCCACAGCCCGGCGATTGGCAACTCGGTCCCTCGCTTTGCGCTGGGCTGACGCTGTTGCACTATGGCTCCTTCGCGCATTTGCCGACTATCGAAGCCGTCCGAAAACGCTATGATCAGGAAAATCCCGACCTCGCCCGCTATGGTGTGCACGTGCTGGTGTCGCAAAACCACCGCGGCGAAATCATCCTCGGCGACAGCCACGAATATGGCTGGGATGTGTCGCCATTCGACAGCGAAGAAATCAACCGGCTGATTCTGACTTATCTGGAAACATTTGCACACTTCCCCGACGCGGCGATTGCGGAGACCTGGCATGGGGTGTACCCGAAACTTCCCGGCAAAACGGACTTCGTCATGGAGGTCGAGCCAGGTGTTTGGATTGTCAATGGCCTGAGCGGCGCGGGGATGACGATGAGTTTTGGGCTGGCGGGGGAAGTGGTGTCTTAATTGAAGCTATTTTAAAAGTGGATATTCTTCGATGATCGCAAGTACTGAAAAACCGACCTCCCGCAGTAGTTCAATAATGGCAAAATCAGCACTTTCATCGGCGACAATAAGCGTACTCATGCTGCCAGGTCTAAAACGATTTCATTTTTGATTGTCGCGGCGGCAAAAGCGAGGCAGGCAAGAATTTGTTCTTCTGTCAGGTGCGGATAGGATTTCAAAATCTGCTGGATAGTTTGACCGGCAGACAGTTTTTCCAAAATCAAATCCACCCCGATGCGCGTACCGCGAATAGATGGCTTGCCGTAAAGTATGGAAGGTTCAGAAACGACGTAAATGCTCCAATGCTGCATAATAGAATTGATTTGAGGACAAAAATATGCTTTTTGCCTGGGTTCAACCCGCCTCAATTCCGTTCCCGGATAAAATCCTCCACATTGTCCAACTTCGGCGATTCGAGCAGCGATTTCCAGTCGAACTTCGCATCGAACGGCGTGAGCAATTTTTGCGGATCCAACACGCGCGGGTCTTCCGGCAACGCCGAATACGGCGTGAAATCAGGCTGGTTTGTAAAAAAATCGCTGAAGTCCGATGCTGCCGCATCGTATTGGTTCAGATATGGCGCACCGAGGATGTTCCAAAACGTCTTGAAAATGCTGCCAAAACTCGTGTGCGTGTGGCTGACGTGGTTCTTTTTCGCCCAAGGCGAAATCACCATCAGCACACTCCGATGCGCGTCCACATGATCTTGGCCATCCTGCGCGTCATCTTCGGTGACGATGATCGCCATCTCTTTCCAGTATGGGGTGTGCGAAAGGAATTCCACCACCCGCCCCAGCGCGAGGTCGTTGTCGGCCATGTAACTTTCGCGGAAAGGGTAGCCCGCTTCCGGGCGTTCGCCCGCGCCGTGGTCTTGTGGGAGCATGAGCGTCAGCACCTGTGGCATTTTTTCTGTCTTAACTCCTCCTTGCTGCGGGGGGCTTAGCCATTTCTCTTTGAACTCCTGCATGAACACCTCTGCCCGGAACTGGTCGGGGATGGCCATGTTGTACGTCGCGTACTTCTGCGAACTCCGTCCGTAGAGCGGTCCTGGCATCGGGAAATTGACCAGTACCTTTTGGCCGTAGTATTTCATGGTGGAGTCCGTGAAATTTGACCCCATTTCGGTGCCAAAGCCAAAATTGTAAAACGAAATGTCGTTGCGCTCCAAGTGGTCCCACAGTGAGCCGGCCTCGTTGTAATCCTCTGGGAAAATCGCCCCTGCGCCGCCCGTCCAAGCGTATTGACCCTTGGCTTTGCTGTTGGCTTTTCCGTCACGGTGGCCTCCATAGCCAGCGGAAACGGTGGTTTCCATCCACTCGTTCGGGTATGTGTTGGCGAGCCAACGGTGGCCATCGGCGGAGTGGTCACCGTCCACATAAAAATTGTCCGAAACGCCAAACCGCTGCGCCAAGGCAAGGTGGTTGGGCATGATGGTCGCCTTCTCCACGGTAGCGGTTTTGGCTTTGTTCGAGAACGTGCGCTCGTAGCCATAGCGGGCGATGGCGGGATCGCCTTTGCCATTTTTCAATTGGCCGAACACCTCATCGTAGGTTCGGTTTTCTTTGGAAATGAATACGATGTGCTTGATTTGCTTGAGAGGGGAAGTGACGGGGTGACTTTGAGTCACCCCGTCACTCACGACGCGGAAATTATTTTCCAAAACCTGCTGCGTCCACTTTGGCAAATCCGCGTCCGCCGGAATATCCAGCATCGTTACGGAGCCGTGCATCAGGTGGCCGATGTAAGTGCCCTCCGGCCCTTCTTTGAAAGTGTAGCCGCCGTTCGGGCCGCTGCCATAACCTTTGGCGTTTGCCACGATGAGTTTTTTGCCATCGGGCGAAACGGCCAATTTGGAAGGGAACCAGCCGACGGGGAGGTGACCAAGCACCTGAACTGTAGCGGCTCCTTTAGGTGCCGGCACATTGATCACCGCCACCGCATTGATACCTGCCTCGGCGACATAGAGCCGCTTTTTATCGGGCGACAAGGCCAACCCGAATGGAATCACCCCGCGATGCCGGGCGAGTTGGGGCAATGGTTTTAGGAAAATATTTTGCACTACTTTGCCCTGCTTTGGGTCAATCACCGATACGCAATCGTTGTTGCCGTTGCTCACGAACACGAACTGATCGGTAGCTACCAGTGAGTTTGGGCTGGCTCCGCCCACTGCCGGGATGCCTTCGATTTTTTCGCCGACGAGAAAACCCGTTTTGATTTTGTGCGCCACTTTCGGCGATACACCCGCAACATCCACCGCCCACACGGAAAATGATTCTGGGGCATTCGGATCGCCGAGCGCAGGCACGTCGAGGCCGTCTTTTTTGTAACCATCTCGCATCTCTTTTGAGCCGAAGGCCGAGGTCGGGAAATCTGCACCTGTGCCCTTCAAGTCTTTCTCGTTCAAATTGTTGAGCGGGCTGTACTCGAACATTCCCACGTTGGCGACGTACGCCGTGCGCTCGTCGGGAGAGAGCGTCACCCCGAAAGGGTAGCGACCGACCGGGACGTAGTGCAGCACCTTGCGGCTGCGGGTGTCGGCCACCACGAGCCGGAAATTGCTCTGGTCGCAGACGTAGAGCGTATTTCCGTCGCGGGTGAGGGCGAGGTCTCCGAGATAACCATCCGGGTTATCCGGCTGGGCGCAGAGAATGGAGTCGAGTTTTGCACCGCTGCGCAAGTCGTAGCGAAAGATTTTGTTGGATTGTCCTCCAGCCACCCACACGCTGTGATTGTCGGGCGTGATGGCAAGACCCATGAACACGTCTTCGAGCAGGTTCGGATCGTTCATAGCACCTTCCGGCACTTGGCGGACTTTGGGCTGGCCGTTGGCGGGATTTTCCAAAATCGTGATGGAGAATGGGCGGTTGCCCGAGTTGGCCGTCACGGCCACCGAGCCGTCGGGCGAGAGTGCCAGCCCGTAGGGGTGCGGGGCGATGCGGACGGTGTTGCCCATGGGTTTCACGATCCTCCCGTTGGGGATGATGGTCTCGCCCTCAGGGTTGATTTGGCAGTAACGGTCGCCTGCGGGCGACGAGATGAGCCAGTTGCTGGCGGATTGCTGGGCGGGTTTGGGGGATTGGCAGGCGGCCCAAAGCAGGGCGAAGACAAAAAGGGCAGATGCTCTCATGGATGTTTTTTGACGGCGAAGGTCGGGAGGGGTGGCGAGCAGCAGGCAGTTTTGTAGTTGAAGTGAATGTGAATTTGCACAAAAAAACCCGCGCAGCCTCAGCAACTGCGCGGGTTTTTCATGGATGTCTTGATTTGAAATCGGTAAGTACCTCGGCGAATTTATTTCACCACGAAGGACACGGAGGGCACAGAGTTTAACGCAGTGATTTTCAAGAGGGAAGCCTCTGTGTTCTCCGTGCTCTCCGTGGTAAATAGGTCAAACTAATTT
>JBJXFT010000325.1:0-6296 GCA_046155725.1 Saprospiraceae bacterium | reverse complement strand
GTCAATTGGCAAACGTAATTGCCCGGCTCGCGCAGCGCAATGGTCAAGCCAGCCGAAGTAGGCACGGGCCAAACCTGAAATGGCGGCTCTGGCGGCCTCGGGTTTCCGCCCCCGCCAGAAATGAGCGGCGGCCCCAGCGTATGAAAAGTCTCATTGGTCTGCAGCGGCGCAGCAAAATCCGGGTACGCCCAAGCGCGATTGTAGATGACAAGCCCAGGGGACAAATCGGGCCGTTGGCCCACCCGAAACTTTACCCAAGCCCTTGCCGAATCAGGCAGCGGCGACCCCATAAATCGAAAAGTCAGCACCCCCGCCCCGCTCAGGTCAAATTGGTAAGGGTGGCTCGCCGGGCCTGGCAAAACCGAAGCGGGGTCGAGCAATAAGTGGTCAAGCGTGTCGCGCAGCGTAAGCACCAGCACCGAATCGCCAGAGGTGTTTTGAAAATGCAGGGCATACTCCAAGTCCGTGTTCGGTTGGATGATATGTTCCGAAGTCCAGCCTGCCGGGTAGGCCGTTTTTTCCAAGCCCTGCGCATTCTCCACGACGGGGCGACATTCCGTTTCGGAAAAATAGCCCCCGTCGTACAGGCTGAATTGGTTTACAAAACCTGTAGAAAAACCGCCGTTTGAAGTGCAGCCTTCCACCACAGCTGCTACCTGAGGGTCGCTCAGCCAGTCAGCCGTGCCGGGGCTTTGGAGCACTTCCAGGCGCCATGTCGAGCCATTGGCCGGGAAACTCAGCACCAATTCTTCGCCTGCGCCGAGCAGCAATTCACCCGCGCTCGGGAGGAACATGATGTCGTCTTCCACCACGATGTACGGCAGCGATTCGCTCATCGGCAAACCGATATTCCGCACCCGAAATCGTACGCTGTCGCCGTCGCAATGGCCCTCGGTCACGAGCAACGGCCCATTTATCGGAGAAAGGCATGGCGCGTCGGGCTCAATGGTTGCCTCCACGCAAAGCGTTCGGTCGAGCGTTTCAGCCCCGCAATCAGTGTGGATATTTATCAAAAAACTGCTGTCCGCCAAAGGCGGCAAATCGCCCAAAGGGAATCGCCAGGCGTGTGGCCCCACTTGGCTGAACGGCTGCGAAGCCCCCGTCACAGTCAGCAAAGAATCAAGCCTGAGGGTCACCGCCGCGTTCTCGGCAAGGGCAGAGCCTGCGTTTGAATATCGCACTACAAAGGTGTTTTCGGCACAATGAAGCCAATAATCTACGCCTGCATCCACCCTGGGCAATGGGCAAAACGCTGTGCTTTTTATCGGAAAGTCAAGCGAGTCAGATTCAAACGGTGCAGCAAAAACCACCATCACATTTTGCGCGCACTCGGCTGACCAAAGAGCATTGGGCAACAATACCGAGAGCCTGTGTTCGCCTATTCCCGCTTCTATTTTGTAATCCCCCGCCTGGTCGGTAGTGGCGTAGTGCAGGTCGCCGTTGGGCCGTTCGATTCTCAAAAGCCAGCTGGCCAGCGATGGTTCTGTGATCGAGGTGTCGCAGTCATTGTTCTTGTCCCAAAAAACACGCCCCGAAATCTGGTTTGTAAAAGCCTGCCCCAGCGAGTCCGTGCGGAGCATGTAACTAAAATAGTCCCCGTTTTTTGCGTAGTTGCCCGTCAGGAAAAATCCCCCGTCACGGGCACGTTCGGCAGCCCAAGAAGAATGCAGGAAACTTGGCGCATCAAAATACCGCCGCCAGGTTTCCGTGCCATCCGCTTGAAAACGGGCAAAATAGGTTTGGCTAAATGCCGTGCCGCTAAAGGAATAATTGGTGCCAAGGGCAAAAAACCCGCCATCGTCGGCTGTGATCAAATCGGTCAGGTAAAGATCAAAAGGCGAAGCGAGCTGCCACTTTTTCAGCACCGTCGTGTCGCGGTCGAGTAGGTACACCGAGTCGCGGTGCATCAGCCAGAAAGTGCTGTCGCTGGCGGGTTTGCAGCGCACTTGGTCGGTGGTGATGAAGTTTGAAAAGTGGGGCAGGGTAGTCTGAAATTCGAGCTCGCCGGCAGGGCTGATTTGCAGCACCACCGCTGCGGGCACCCCGATAGGCAGGTAGTTGCGCAGCAGTGTCACGACAAAACCGATGTCGCTGCGCAGTTCTAAATGCTTGACAGACAAACCCAAAGTTGATGGAAACGCTTTTGACCAAAGTTCCAGACCAGCCGAATCGGTTCGCAGCAGTCGGAGTTGGTTGTCGGCTTCCACGGCCAGCGCAAAACCGCCGTCGGGCATTTGGCAGACAGATTTCGCGTCGTCGAGCACCCCAAAATTGTAGTTGCGCTCCCATAGTTTTTGCCCGCTCAGGTCGAACAAGGCCAGCAGTGCGTCGCCGTTGTTGGCCAAAAATGAAATCTTTCCGGCCACAGCAACACAACCATTGTGGGTTAAAAGCAGGGCGCGGCCTTCATCGTCGCCCGTCGCGCCAAAGGCTTTTTGCCATTGCAACCGCCCGTCTTGATCGGTTTTGTTCAGCACGATTTGCCTGCCCTGTGGCCCTCCTGGGATTGAATTGGCCAGCATTATGGCACCGCCGTCGGGTGTTTGGCGCACAGCAGCCGGGCTGAGCAAACCTTCAAACGTTTGCCGCCAGCCCTGGGCGGAAGCGAGCGGGGCGAGAAAGAGGAAGAAGTACGGGACGAGACCTTTCATGGGCGATTATTAAAGCCCCCCAGCTTTGGGAGGGTCGGGTTGGGTTGCTTCGACAAATGTACCTGCCTCATGCCCGACCTGCATCAATAAAGCCCGACAACATTTCTTTGTTTTTGTCGGAAAAAAAGCCCGCTGAAATTACCTTTGGCCAATGTATCAGAGCAAACTTATTTCGCTTTTTAAAACCCTCTCGGCTGCCGAACGACGGCGTTTCAAGAAGTGGGTCAACTCCCCAGTGCACAACTTTAGCCCAAGGGTATCAAAGTTTTATGAGTTTTTGGATACCCGCCCAAACTATTCCGAACGAGTCTTGCAACGTAGCAAGGCCTTTGCTGCCATTTTTGAAAAACAGCCCTACGATGATTTGAAAATGCGCAGAACAATGTCGGAATTTTTAGGCGTTTTAGAAGACTTTCTGACCCACGAAACGTGGCTTGAAACGCCCTCCGAACAATGGCTATCGCTCGCCAAAACCTACCGACAGCGCCAGCTCCCCAGCGATGCCACGGCTTACCTGAACAAGGCAGAAAGTATTTTGAATGCCCAGCCCCTCCGTGATGCCCGCTATTTTTTGGATCATTATCGGCTTCAGGAAGAAAGGCTGGCGCAAAACCCCGCCCGCGACTCCGCGCTCAATTTGCAGGAAATGGCCGACGAACTTGCCCGGTTTTTTGTGGCAGAGCTCCTGCGCAATGCTTGCTCTGCTGCGAGCCATTCGGCCATTTACCGGGCCGACTATCAATTGCCCTATTTGGAGGTTGTGCTTGCTGATTGTGCTGCCGGGCGCTACGACGGAGTGCCGCTCATACGGCTTTACTTCCACAGTTACCGATGCTTGAGCGAGCTGACGGCAAGCGAGCATTTCTTTGCTTACAAAAACCTCTTGCCCGATGCCGCCCACTGGCTTTCCAAAACGGACCTTCGCGACGTGCTGCTTTTTGGCATCAATTACTGCATCCGACGATTGAACACGGACGCGCCCGATTTCCTGCGCGACGTTTTTGACCTCTACAAACTGGGGCTGGAGCAAGAAACCTTTTTAGATAATGGCCTTTTGAGTCGTTTTTCTTACAAAAACATCGCAACCGCTGCGCTCAAACTTGGTGAAACGGCATGGGTGGAGCAGTTCCTCGAAACATACACGCCCTTGCTTGCGCCAGAATTCCGGGAACATTACGAGCGGTTTTGCCGCGCCAAACTTTGTTATCAAAAACGCGAATACGGCCAAGTGCAAACGCTGCTGCACGACCTCTTTTTTGACGATGTGCTGCTCGAACTCAACGCCCGGTTGCTGCTCCTGAAAATCTATTTTGAAACCTCGGAATGGCGGCTCCTGGAGGGCTTTCTCACAAGTTTCGAGCGTTTTGTGGGGCGCAAAAAAACGCTGGCCTACCACGCGCCAAACTACCGCAACATCATCCAGTTCACTTCAAAACTGATGTTGTGGAAAAGCGGGAAGCGGACTTTTTCTGTGGAGGAATTGGACAATTTGCGCCAGCAAATCGGTGCGGCAAAGCCGCTTACGGAAAGGGAATGGTTGTTGGAAATGGCGCTTGGAGCATGAGGGGCTTTCAATCGTCGTAATGGCCTTTTACGCCACATTGTTCCGGATCAAATCCTCCGCATACTCCCTGAGTGTTTTGAAACCTGCGTTTAGAAGGCATCACCCCACTTCCACAAAATTCCTCGGCGTTTCGTAGAGCCGCACATGGAGGTCAAACCGTTCGGGCATACGCGCGCGCAGAATGCGCCAAATAGCGAGGCAAATGTGTTCCGCCGTAGGGTTCAATTCGCGGAACTCCTCGGTGTCGAGGTTCAGGTTTTTGTGGTCAAACCTCGCTTCCACCTCGTTTTTGATGAGTTGCGCGAGCCAGGCCAAATCCATCACCATGCCCGTTTCGGGGTCAATTTCGCCCGTCACCCGCACCTCCAATTCATAGTTGTGGCCGTGGAAATTCGGGCTGTTGCAAAGTCCGAACACCTCTCGGTTTTTCTCGTCGCTCCAAGCGGCGTTGTGCAAACGGTGCGCGGCGTTGAAATGGGCGCGGCGCGTTACGGAGACTTTCATAGTTTCAAGTTTTCAAGTTTCAAGTAGCAAGTTTCAAGGAGCAAGTCGCACCCCTATTCGGTACTTGCAACTTGAAAACTTGAAACTTGCCACTCTAAAACTGGTTGTCCTTTTTTTCCACGTCCGGGATGGTCGTGCCGCCCAAGGTAGCCGTTTTCACAGTTTTGCCTTCAGGGCAAGCGATGCGGAAATTTTGCTTTCCGTCGCGCCACACGGCGGCCGTGTGGTGGAAAATTTCTTTTGAGCCGTCGGTGTATTGCACTTCAAGGTGGATTGGCACGGGGATGTTGCCCTTCCGCTCCACCACGATGACCTGGCAATGCGCCGCTTCGTCGCGCACCACCCCTTGGATTCCAAGGTCCGGATAGCCCCAGTCAAAAAACCATGCCCGCCAAAACCAGTCAAGGTTTTGCCCAGAAGCGGCGTTCCAAGTCTGAAAAAAATCAAACGGCGCGGGGTGTTTTCCTTTCCATCGGTTCATGTACTCGGTCATGCAGGCGTGGAATTTTTCATAGCCCAGCAAATCGAGCAACGTGAAATATGCCTGCGAAGGCCGTTGGTAAGAAGCGTTGCGGTAGGCGGTGCTGAGATTGCGGGATTTCACCATGGGCGGCACGTCATTCTCCGTGCCAGCGATGCTGGAGTAGTCGCGCACCCTGCCCTCGGTGTGGTTAGAGAGCGAATCGGAGAGTTTGTAGTCAAAAAACGCCGCCCAGCCTTCGTCCATCCAAGCGTGGTCCTGCTCATTGATCCCCATCATGAACGGGAAGTAGGTGTGGCTCACCTCGTGGATGGTGAGGGTCATGGGCGAGCCGGGCGCGGTGCTTGCGTCGTTGCACATCATGGGGTATTCCATGCCGTCGTCGCCGTTGAAAACCGTCATGACAGGGTAGGGAAAGGGGTATCCGGGCAGCCAAGTGCTCATCAGGCGGATGCCGTCGGCAGCGATGCGTGCCACCTGCGGGTAGTCGGTCGAGGCCGAGTGGTAGGCTGCGCCGACAAAAGTGCGGCGGCCCGTTCGGTCGTCCACCACCACCGAAGTCGCGTCCCAGTTGTAGTGGTCGCTGGTGGCGAAGGCAAAGTCTGGCACGTCGGTGGCTTTGAAACGGAAGGCGACGGGAGCAGAACTTCCCGAAAGTTTGGAACTTTCGGGAAGTTGTTTGCTGAGATACACCCCGCCCGCCTTCAATTCTTTTTCGGAAAAAACCGAAATCACCTCCGCGCTCGACTGCGCTTTTTTCCAACGGGAAAAATAATCGGGGGCGAGCATTTCTTGGGCGTTTTGCCACTCGCCGGTGGCCCAGACTTGGAATCCGGGGGGCATCGAGATGGTCACGTCGTAATCCGAAAACTCGTTGTAAAACTCCTGCTGCCCCGTGTAGGGGTGGCTGGCCCAGCCGTTGAGGTCGTCGTACACCGCGATTTGCGGGTACCAGTATGGCACAAAAAACGTGGTACTGTCGCACACGCACTCGCGCGCCGAGCCTTTGGCGGCGGGCAAAGTGTATGACCAGCGCAGGGTGAAAGTGCCAGAGCCTTTTGGCGGCAAGGGCGAGTTTTTCAGGGAAATATCGAGA